>JBAUJE010000256.1:0-10241 GCA_049683475.1 Coleofasciculaceae cyanobacterium
AAGCGGATGTCTCACTCAGCTAAGCAAGTAAGTACCGGCAACATGGCAGTGGAGTTTAATCACAAAAGCAACGATGAAATTGGTGTTTTAGCTGCTTCGATGAATCGCTTAAAGATTAGCTTGCAAATGGCAATGGACATGCTAGATTCAGAGTCAAGCTAAGGTTTACGAATAAGTAATTTTGGTCAATGAGGGTTGGGAGTCCGCGAGTCAGGAGAGTGAGTCAAAATAATCTAGACACTTTAAAATTGTCTTGCAAGAGCCCCTATTTCCTATTGCCTGTTCCCTGTTCCCTATTAAGGAAGTAGACGGCACTTAAAATCAAAAGCTTGCTTTTGGTTGGGAATTTTTTCAGCTAAAGCTTCTACAAACTCTCTGGCTGAAACCTGGGGATTCTTCTTAAGAGTACGCTTACAGATAATAGAAGCCATTGGACCAATTACTTCAGCTAGTTCTTGTTTGCAACGCTTGATGAAATCTTCCTCTAAGGGTAATTCTGTCTTTGGTAAGAAAGATGCTGAAGTATGTAAACTTTGTGTAGTGTGGTCTGGTGGTAGTGAATTGGTTCCAGGTAAATAGTGATTGTTGGTTGGCGGCACTACCGGATTATTTACGAGCTTTGTCAGCTGAGAACTTGGGGGTAGATAGGAAATATCTTTAATCTCTTCTAGCTGCTGTAAAATTATCTCGGCAGTCTGAGGACGCTGATTGGGAAAACGTGCCATCAAGCGATCTAAGAAATTAGCAAACTGGGGGGCAATACCGGAAGCAGCATTACGCCAATGCAACTCATCTGTGTAGGGATCGTAAAAACTGCTAGGGTCATTGCTAGTAAGTAGATAAACAAAAGTGCGTCCCAAAGCAAAAAAATCAGATTGGGGTAGTGCTTGACCATTAAGTTGTTCTGGGGGAGTGTAGCCAGCCGACATCACTCCCGTAATTTCACCAGCAGCTTGTTTGACCACAAAGCTACCTGTGATTTCCCTAGCAGTGCCGAAATCAATTAAAACCAGAGGTCCATTTGCCCGGAGCATGATATTAGAGGGTTTAATGTCCCGGTGGAAAAAGTTACAGTCGTGTACTGCCTTGAGGATATTGGCTAGCTGGGTTAACCACTGGATTGCCAATCTCTGGTCAATGGGACTACCCCGCTTACGCAGGTATCGCTGTAGATCCAAGCCATTAATCTTTTCCATCACCAGACAGTGCAATACCTGGCTGCTGTCCCTGGGTAAGAAGGTAAAGTAAGCATCTGGTTCTACCTGGGGAATGCCTTGGTGGTCAAGCTGGGCCAAAATTTGGGCTTCTTGCTGAAAAAGCTGAACGTACTTGGGATGATTATCACTAAGGACTTTGAGAACTTTAGTCGTACCCTGGCGATCGCTTACTTCGTAGGTTTTGCCAAAGCCGCCGGTTCCTAACTTACGCGTTACTCGGTAGCGGCCTTCTAGCAGCAACTCAGAGCTACAGTTTTGGCAAAACAGCTGGTCGTCACTATTGTTGATCTTTGAGCAGATGGGATTAATACAAATGCTCATCTCGATTAGCTGATAGAGAACTCATAATAAGTACTACTTCAAAATTGTTTTGCCTCCGACTTCTTCACCAATTTTTTATCTATCAATACAAATCTACAAATAAAGCAAAGATTTACTGATCAAGTACCCGCTTAACGTTAGACTAGTATTTATAACTGCTATCCCCACTAGATTTGGGGTTGGAGAGGGAGGCAATGGGTATCGCCACAGTTAACCCAGCGACCGGGTCAACAATCAAAACATTCGAGGCACTCAGTAAGGAGTCGATAGAAGCAAAAATCGCCTTGGCAGACAAGACGTTTGAGCAATATCGTCGAACACCAATGAGTCAAAGGGGGCAATGGCTCAAGGCAGCAGCAGATATTTTAGAGCGCGATAAGGTCAAATTCGGTAAAATCATGACCACTGAGATGGGCAAGACCCTCAAAAGTGCTATTGCCGAAGCTGCCAAATGCGCCTTAGTTTGCCGCTACTACGCTGAAAATGCTACTGAGTTTTTGGCGGATGTACCTGCCTCAACCGATGCCAGCCGAAGCTTTGTTCGTTACCAACCCCTAGGTATAATCTTAGCAGTAATGCCTTGGAACTTTCCTTTCTGGCAAGTTTTTCGCTTTGCTGCACCGGCTTTAATGGCAGGCAATGTGGGTTTACTCAAACACGCCTCCAATGTTCCACAATCTGCCCTGGCGATTGAGGAGATCTTGAAAGAAGCTGGATTTCCAGAGGGAGCATTCCAAACCCTATTGGTTGGTTCTAACCAAGTTGAAGGAATTATTAACGATCAGCGCGTCAAAGCCGCCACATTGACGGGTTCTGAAGCAGCCGGTGCAGCCTTAGCATCGGCTGCGGGAAAACAAATGAAGAAAACCGTCTTGGAACTAGGAGGAAGTGACCCCTTTATTGTCCTAGAAAGTGCAGATTTAGAAGCAGCCGTGGCGACAGCTGTCACAGCTCGCATGCTCAACAACGGTCAATCTTGTATTGCTGCCAAGCGGTTTATTGTCTTAGATTCCGTTGCCAATCAATTTGAAAAGCTCCTCACTGAAAAATTTCAGGCAATGAAAGTCGGCGATCCGATGGCAGAAGATACTGACTTGGGCCCCTTGGCAACTCCAGGCATGTTGGCAGAATTAGATCAGCAAGTCCAAGCTTGTATTGAAAAAGGCTCAAAAGTTCTCACCGGGGGAAAACCCTTAGCTGATCGTCAAGGTAATTTTTACCCACCGACAATTTTGACAGATTTTCCTCCAGGAACCCCTGCTGACGAGGAAGAATTTTTTGGTCCAGTGGCCCTACTATTTCGAGTACCAGATCTAGATGCTGCGATCGCTAGAGCTAATGCCACGCCTTTTGGACTAGGAGCAAGTGCCTGGACAAAGGATCAAGAGCAAATAGAACGTCTAATTAACGAACTAGAAGCCGGTGCTGTCTTCATTAATGGTTTAGTTAAATCCGATCCACGTCTACCCTTTGGGGGCATAAAACGTTCCGGATATGGGCGAGAATTAGCAGCTCAAGGTATACAGGAATTTGTTAATATCAAAACCATTTGGATTAAATAAGCTTTTTTGGTAGACAAAACAGGGCAATAGAGGCTAGGGTTTATAGAACTCTGAGTCTTCAAAGAATCCTGTCACTTAATAGTAAATAAATATTCAAAGCAAGCGGTATGGGCGAAATTAACACGGCAGAAATGTTAGTCCGTTGCCTGGAAAATGAGGGTGTCGATTATGTGTTTGGACTACCTGGCGAAGAAAACCTCCATGTCCTAGAAGCGCTTAGGCATTCTTCCATCCAGTTCATTACCACTCGCCATGAACAAGGTGCTGCCTTTATGGCAGACGTTTATGGCCGACTAACAGGTAAAGCTGGGGTGTGCCTTTCTACCCTTGGTCCAGGAGCAACTAACTTAATGACTGGGGTAGCTGATGCTAACCTTGACGGAGCACCTTTGGTGGCAATTACAGGTCAAGTGGGAACAGACAGAATGCACATTGAGTCCCACCAATACCTAGATTTAGTGGCAATGTTTGCCCCAGTTACTAAATGGAATACGCAAATAGTACGCCCCAATAATACAGCAGAAATTGTCCGTAAAGCATTTAAAATTGCTCAGAGCGAAAAACCCGGGGCAGTTCACATTGATTTACCAGAAAACATTGCCGCCATGCCGGTAACTTGCCAACCTCTGCGTAAAGATAGTCGAGAAAAAACCTTTGCCTCTTTTCGCAGTTTGGGTAAGGCGGCTGTTGCTATTTCTAAGGCAAAAAGCCCTCTAATCTTGGCAGGTAACGGGACAATTAGAGCTGGTGCTAGTGATGCTTTGACGGAATTTGCTACTCGGATGCATATTCCGGTAATTAACAGCTTCATGGGTAAAGGTGTTATACCCTACACCCATCCTCTCTCTTTGTGGACAGTTGGTCTGCAACAGCGAGATATTGTCAGTTGTGCCTTTGAGCAAGCTGACTTGATCATTGCCATTGGTTATGACTTAATTGAATATTCTCCGAAAAAGTGGAATCCAGAAGGAACAACTCCTATTATTCATGTTGGTGCAGCGCCGGCAGAGATTGATAGCAGCTACATACCTCACATAGAAGTGGTAGGAGATATTGCTGACTCCCTGAGAGAAATTATGAAGCAGGGAGACAGAGAAGGTAGGGCAACTCCATCAAGCGTTGAATTAAAGTCAGACATCAGAGCAGACTACGAACAGTATGCTAATGATGAAGGTTTTCCCATTAAACCCCAAAAGCTGATCTACGATTTGCGGCAAGTGATGGGGCCAGAAGATATCGTTATCTCCGATGTAGGTGCCCACAAAATGTGGATGGCGCGTCATTACCACAGCGATCGCCCCAATACCTGCCTTATCTCTAATGGCTTTGCTGCCATGGGTATTGCCATGCCGGGAGCTTTGGCAGCTAAACTAGTTTATCCGGAGCGCAAAGTCGTTGCCGTTACTGGTGACGGTGGCTTTATGATGAACTGTCAGGAATTGGAGACAGCTTTAAGGGTTGGAACTAACTTTGTTACCTTGATTTTCAATGATGGTGGCTATGGTTTGATTGAATGGAAACAGCAAAATCAATTTGGTGAGTCAGCCTTTGTCCATTTTGGTAATCCTGATTTTGTCAAATTTGCAGAAAGTTTAGGACTAAAAGGCTATCGGGTTAATTCAGCGGCTGATTTAATTCCTACCCTAAAAACTGCCCTAGCTCAAGATGTGCCTACAGTAATTGATTGCCCTGTAGACTATGGTGAGAATCTCCGCTTTACCCGCAAGGCTGGAGATTTGCATTGCAACACCTAGTTAGGAGTTAGCTCGATTTTGGATTTTAGATTTTGGATCACTCAGTCCTCTTGAGAGGACTTTCGCTATTAGACAGGGGTTTCAACCCCTGGCGGGTGAGAGGGTGAGGGCAAGATTTTAATGAATGCTCTGCACATCTCGTTTCTCCCGGCAAATCCCAAATCACAAGCAAACATTTAGCGAATTCATTACTCCCCAACCTAATTACAAAATCTGACTTAAAAATTCCTGAGTCCTTTCATGTTGAGGATTAGTAAAAAACTCCTGAGGTGGCGCACTCTCCAAAATCACACCTTTATCTGTAAAATACATTTGGTCGGCAACCTCACGAGCAAATCCCATCTCATGGGTAACTAAGAGGCAAGTCATACCTTCTTCGGCTAGTTCACGGATTGTGACCAGAACTTCCTTGACTGTTTCTGGATCGAGAGCAGCCGTCACCTCGTCAAAGAGCATCACTTCCGGTTTCATCGCTAAGGAACGTGCGATCGCCACCCGCTGTTGTTGACCCCCAGATAGTTCCCCAGGATAACTCTTTTCTTTCCCCTGCAATCGAACTTTTTTTAATAGTTGATAAGCTCTTTCTTCGACTTCTTTACGGTTTTGCTTTAGGACATGGATGGGAGCCATCATCACGTTATCTAAAGCCGTCCGATGGGGAAATAAATTGTACTGCTGAAATACCATTGAAACCATACGCCGCAGTCTAATTTTGTCTCGGTCAGACTTGAGCTGATGTACTTGGAAATCCCCCACGCGGATTGAACCTTGGTTAATCTCTATCAAACCATTAATACAGCGCAGAATAGTTGATTTGCCTGACCCAGAGGGCCCAATAATGCAAATGACATCTCCCTGATTAACATTAAAAGAAATGCCTTTTAATACTTCAAACTCTCCAAAGGATTTGTGGACATCGTAGAGAGAAATTAATGGTTCAGCCACTGCTTAGACTCGAAAAACTGCTTAAAAAAACTTTTGTGACCAATTTGTCAGTACTTGGTGAGAAAGCTTTACTTCCCTACTCATTACTCATTACTCATTACTCATTACTCATTACTCCTCTCCTAAAAACGCTCCTCTAGTTTTCTTGTTAACCAAGCAATGGGATAGCAATAGAGGAAAAACAACAGCATTAAGATGCCATAGAGAGGAATAGCTAGACTTTCTCCCTCTAGTTCTAATACCTGACGCACCGCAGTTAGTCCTTCCGGTACTCCCACTAAATGAGTAAGAGTCGTACCCATTGTTAGAATAGCGTACCAGTTCATCCAAGGTGGAATCATCCGCCTCACAGCCTGGGGCAAAATTACTAGCCACAAAATTTGCCTGCGGGTGTAACCCATTGCAGTAGCTGCTTCCCATTGTCCTGAAGGTATTGATTGAATACCTCCTCGGACGATTTCCGAAATATTGGCAGCTACTACCAAGGATAAGCCTAAAATTGACTTGAGTGTTGAAGAAAATTCAATTCTGCCAAAGCCCAAATTAACCTGAAATGGCAGCAGGTATAACATGACAAACAGGATAACTAGCCAGGGAGAGTTGCGGAAAAACTGAGTTAAGAACCAGGCTATCCAACGAATTATTCGCTGTTGTGCTATTTGCGCTAAACCGAGAAATACTCCCAGAATAGTGCTGATTGCCATACTGGCAAAACTGATGCCAATATTCATGGCAAAACCACCCTTGATTTCCCAACTGCTTTGATTGCCAATTAAAACGTAGGGTAGACGACGAATCAGAGTTTGCCAGTCTTCTGGTGATAAAAAACTTCCCGAAAAAGCTTTGAGAGAGACAATAACAATCAGAGTAATTAGAGCTAAAGCTAAACTAGTTTGCCAATTCCAAGAGCGGCGTTTGTGTTTAATTTCCATAGCCCGGTATTCTTAGCTTATGCTCTAACCAATGCATTAAGGCAACTAAGACTCCCACCAAAGTTACATATACTACCCAAATAAATAGCATGACTTCTAAAGTTGCAAAGTTATCGGAGTAAATTTGTCCAGCATAGTAGAGGAGTTCGGGAGTAGCAATGGCAGAAGCGAGGGTGGTGGTTTTAATTAGATTAACCAGATTGTTATTTAAAGCAGGTAGACAAAACCGGACAGCGAGGGGAAGAATAATTTGTACAAAGCACTGTTGACGGGAATATCCCAAACTCTCGCAGGCTTCGATCATAGTCTTAGGAACGGCATCAATACCAGACCGGAAAATTTCAATATTGAATGCTCCTGCAAACAGACTCAGAGCGATCGCCGCACTAGTAAAGGAACCGAGCAAAGGTCGATCTCCACCAGTAGTTGGATCATACACTTTTGGCAACAGGTTGGCTAGTACAAAGAAGAGGAAAAATAGTTGGACTAAAGGGGGAGTATTGCGGAAAACTTGAATGTAGCCTTGGATTAAATTACGTATCCAGGCTTTCCCAGAACCTTGCAACCATACTCCCACTACACCAATTACTAAGGATAGGAAGATACACAAAATTGAGAGGGAAATCGTATTCCATATCCCTTCTTTGAGCCAGTTTTGGTAAGTTGGGTCACTTAGCCAGGTGTAGTCTAGATTGAAGAGGGCCATTAATTAAGACGCGGGGACGCGGGGACACGGAGATGAGGGAGATGGGGGAGATGAGGGAGATGGGGGAGGAGGAAAATCTAAAATCTAAAATCTAAAATCGAGATGACTGCCAACTGTAACTTTTAACCTTTTTCCTGCAACATTTTCTCTGCCCTTTCTTGGCGTTCTTCGGCGTATTTTGTTGGGGGAATCTTCCACTTTTTCTCACCCTCAATAATGAATCCTTCGGCTTCCATTTTTAAGATGGCATCATTGACAGCTTCTAGGAATGCTGGCTCATTTTTGCGTACTCCCATACCCCAAGGCTGAGAGAGAATAACGGGTAAGGGTTGATGCCAATCTTTTGACCATTCTGGCTCTTGTAGTTTACCAGCAAGGGCTGCATCATCGTAGGCAAAACCTACACAGCGTCCGTCTTGAAGAGCTTTGTAAGCTTCCGCCGTGTTGGCAAAGTTAACTAGAGCTAGCCCCATTTCTGTTAGGTCTTTGTTGTAGAATGACCCTTGGATACCACAGACTTTTTTGCCTTTCAGTTGCTCCCAGCTAGAGACATCAGTGTTTTTGCGGGTCAAAAGTCCGGTTCCAGAAGAGTAGTAGTTTTCTGAAAAATCAATTACTTTCCGACGTTCTTCATTGTCAGTCACCGTTGCAATTAGTAAATCTACTTTTCCCTGTTGGAGAAATTCAATTCTATTAGCAGCAACGACTGGTACAAATTCGATCTTATCTTCTGAGCCGAGAACTTCCTTGGTAAGATAACGGGCAATGTCAATTTCGAGTCCTGCGTTATTGCCGTCAGAGTTAATAAAACCAAAGGGAACGTAATCTGTCTTAACACCAATAATAATTTTGTCTCGTTCCTTGATTTCTCCTAGAGTGCCTTCCTGGGTTTGATTTTGCCCTGACTCAGAGCAAGCTGTCATGCTAAAGGCGATCGCGCTTACAATTAAGGCGAGGTTGGTAAGTTTTAAAGCTCTGCTGAGATTTTTGAGCATTTCTGTCTTTTCTTTAGAGTTCTATACTAACTATCACAGTTTAAACAGAACCTGAGTTAGACGAGATGGAACCTCATTAATGAGTCTTGGATACTCTTTAATGAGTATTTTTTACTCTCTAGAGAGTCCTGGAACCTCTTTAATGAGTATTTTTTACTCTCTAGAGAGTCCTGGAAACTCTTTAACGAGTCTTTACCACTCTCTAGAGAGTCTTGGAAATTCTTTAATGAGTATTCTTTACTTTCTAGGGTGTCCTGGAACCTCTTTAATGAGTATTTTTTACTCTCTAGAGAGTCTCTGACACTCTTGAATGAGTCTTTTTGGGTTACGGTGGGCAAAAGCTAGATGGGTTGAGGAGCTAATAATATCGTTGGTTCATCTTGCTTATCCTGCCATGCTAGATTTTCTTTGTCTTCTCTCCAGTTTTGGCTATTGTCGGTTATGTATTGTTGAATATGGTGTAATGATTGTTCATCACCACGGATAATTTGTTCGTAGTAGTTGCGTTGCCAAAGGATTTTGCCTGAATTTTTATTTATTCTATTATTTTTGCGGGTTGATGTTGATTTGAAGTTTTGAATAATTGCTCCTAGGGATTGAGGTTGGGTTCCTTTGGGGGGTAATTTGTCTGTAAAGGGCGAAGCATTTGCAGAATTGTTTTCGGATTGATTCAATATATTTGGGCGCAAATGCTTCTCTCCTACGTTCGTGTTTAGGTTTGGCTTTGTTTCGGCGATGATGATTATGCCGTGTAGATGATTTGGCATGATGGTAAAGGCATCTAATTCTATAAATGGGAAATGTTTTGATAGGTTTTTCCAACAGGTTTGGACGATTTGACCAGTGAGGTTAAGATGCATTGTTCCTGCAATGATTTCCCCGAATAAATATTGGCGTTGGTAGGTGCAGATGGTAATGAAATATGCTCCAGGTTGGGTGTAGTCGTATCCTTTGAGGCGAATGGAACGACGGTGATGTTTTTCTGGATTAAATTTCATGGGATGCGATTGTTTGTCGTAGAACATAGGAATGTAGGGGCGTAGGGGCGAAGCATTCGCGCTAATAACTTTTTTGGTGTGTCTGGGTATGAATACGCGAATGCTTCGCCCAACCAAACCAATTATTTTAATCTACGAATTTTGTTTTTGGGAATACCTGGGTATGAATACGCGAATGCTTCGCCCAACCAAACCGATGATTTTAATCTACGAATTTTGTTATTTCAACATATTTGGGCAAGGGAAGGCATTCTTGTATTAATTCTTTGGTAAATCTAATATACCTGGGCAAGGTTGAATTAAACCCAATATACCTGGGAAAGGGCGAAGCATTCTTGTCTCAATTCTTGGGTAAATCTAATATTCTTGGGCAAGGTTGAATTAAACCCAACATACCTAGGCAAGGGCGAAGCATTCTTGTATTCATTCTTGGGTCAATCTAATATACCTGGGCAAGAATGCTTCGCCCCTACATCTACATCATTTATATATACGTTTACATCTACACCTATACCCACAAATGATTGATGTTTCCTTATCTTTCATCTAAGTTTTCCTGGGCAAATTCCCGCACTTTCTCATCTGGGTCATTTTCTGCCCTATCCTGCAAGAGGGGTAGAGTTTGGGGATGGTCGGGATATTGCTCGATGATTATGTCAAGTGCAGTTTGTCGAGGATTAATTTCCCCCTCTTTCTCCCGTTCAAAAGGATCATTGAGGGCGACATGGTGCAATAATTCAAATAGCCAAGGTTCGCCTTTCCAACCACGGGCTATTGCTAGCACCGCCGCACTTCGCACAAACCAATGCTG
>JBAUJE010000257.1:0-4001 GCA_049683475.1 Coleofasciculaceae cyanobacterium
GCGCAAACCCTAGCGTTAACAGGTTGCAACTTGCTCGTAATTGGTCGTCATACCGAAAAGCTGGCTAACTTGGAAGCACTGGGGATTAAGACTGGTTTTGCTGAGGCTGTAACTTCAGGAAGTTTTGATATCTCTGTTGAGTGTACTGGCAATCCAGAAGGATTTGCGATCGCTCGTCGAGCTTTACGTTCAAGGGGAACCCTCATTCTCAAGAGTACCTATGCTGGTAAGCTTACCTTCGATGCCTCTTCTTTGGTGGTGGATGAAATTACTCTGATCGGCTCCCGCTGCGGCCCTTTTCAGCCTGCTATTAAGCTTTTGTCCGAAAATAAAGTAGATGTCAGTTCCCTAATTCAGGCTCACTACACTTTGTCTGAAGGGTTAGCAGCTTTTGAACATGCTCAGCGACGAGGTGTCTTAAAAGTCTTGCTAGAGATGGGTGCTGAGGTTTCTTGACTAGACCTCTTGCATAAATCCTAAAAGGGCGTAGCATTCGCAGATAAAAACCTTGATTTCACAGATAAATCCGGGCGCAAATGCTATGCCCCTACAGCTAAAAATCGACTTTTGCAAGAGGTCTACTATATGGATGAAGAACGCCTTCCATCTAAATCCAAACAACAGCATAAGAAGCTTAGCTTAATGTCCAAGCTGAAAACTTCAGGCGAATTCGTAAAATCCTAGAGTTATCTGTACTAATCGGGAAAAACCTAATTTTGTCAAGCTATTCAGGATATTAATTTCCCTACGAGATCTTGGCATAGTACCAGTGGCAAAGAACACAGATTTTAAACGCCACCAGATTAGAGTGAAAACCGATACCCTTTTCTACAGCCTATTTCAGGTATTTCCCAGCATCTTCTTTGAACTGATTGACCAATCCCCAGAGCAAGCATCTACCTATGAATTCACCTCCCGGGAAATCAAACAACTTGCCTTCCGCCTCGACAGTTTATTCTTACCCACTAGCAGCGACTCAGAAAAACCCTTCTATGTGGTTGAAGTTCAGTTTCAGCCAGACGAGGATTTGTACTACCGTTTATTTGGCGAACTCTTCCTCTACTTAAGGCAACACAAGCCTCCCCATCCTTGGCAGGTTGTGGCAATCTATCCTAGCCGTACTGTCGAAAGAGAACAGACTTTACAATTTGGCGAACTCCTCACCCTGAATCGGGTGAGACGAATTTACTTAGATGAGTTGGGACAAGCCGCAGAAAGCTCACTTGGAGTTGGCGTTGTTAAGCTGGTTATTGAGCCGGAACAGACGGCTGGGGAACTGGCAAGGCGTTCAATTGAGCAAGCCAGACAACAGCTAACTGATGACGCTACCAAGCGCGACCTCATCGACTTAATTGAGACAATCATTGTCTACAAATTACCGCAAAAAAGCCGTGTGGAGATTGAAGAAATGTTAGGGTTAAGTGAGTTAAAACAGACGAAAGTTTACCAGGAAGCCTTAGAAGAAGGTGAAAAAATAGGTGAGAAAAGAGGTGAGGAAAGAGGCGAGGAAAGAGGTGAGATCAAAGCTAAGTTGGAAGCCATACCGGAACTGATACAGTTGGGATTGAGTTTAGCGCAGATTGCCGGGGCTTTAAAATTGCCATTGGAAGTCGTCGAGCAAGCAGCACTCTCATTCCACGAACAGAACCTTGCTGCTTTTATTGAACTGTTAAATACTCAGCGATCGCTATTTTCCCCTCAAGACTTGGCGGAGTTGGCTCAGTTAATTGCCCCTTTGACCGATGAAATGGAAGAACTCTCAAAGGCGATCGCAACTTGGTGTAACCAACCGACACATTCTCCAATTCTCAAGGCTGTGTGTCAGGTTCGTCAAACCCTCTCAAGTGATACTTTTGAGAAGGTATCCCAGACTAACACGAGTACGGCGAAAACGTCTGAGTTCCCACTCAATAAGCTAGCCTTGCAAAACGCGATTGGTGACAATTAAGGCAATCATTCGAGGGGATGGGGAGAACAATTGACCTCACCCCTTCATCACAAATGTAAATAGTATTGCCTCCGCATCAACGGCATTCCTTAGCTATCTCCATGAATCAAAAACACCAAAGTGGTAATCCCTGGAAAAATCGTCAAAGAGGTTATAACTGGATAATTAATGCACTGCTAACCTGTCCCAGTAATAAAATCGAAATTTTGCAAGCTAATAAAGAACTCGTAGATGCTGGTTTAGTCAAAACCATGATGGATGTAGCAGAAAAACGAAAACATTTTGGTGATCATAGTTCGGCTAAATGGTTGCGAAATTTCGCTACTCAAATTACTACTGGAATAGGCAGTTCATTATCAGCAATTCTAACGGAAGCTGAAGCTGACCAACTATACTGGCAAGGTATCGAGCTACATCGAACTAGTCAATTCAAGGCTTCACTAAATTTTTTGCAGCCAGCACTAGAGACATACCGCAAAATAGGAAATCTTGAAGGAGAAGGCTGTTGCTTGAGTAGTCTGGGCAATGTTTACGACTTCTTCGGGCAATACCAAAAAGCGATTAAATACCACGAGCAATCACTGGAAATTGCCCGAAGAATTGGCAATTCTGCTATGAAAGGTATGTGCTTGGGTAATCTTGGCAAGTCTTACTTGTCTCTAGGAGAATACCAAAAGGCAATTAATTGTCATCAGAAGTCTCTGGAGCTAGCACGAATATTTGGTACTCCTCTTGCAGAAGCTGTCTGCTTGGGCAATCTAGGGTCTGTCTTCTATTGTCAAGGTAAATACGCAGAAGCATTAGATTACCACCAACAACACCTAGCTCTTGCTAAAGGAATAGGTGATCAGCAAGGAGATCGCCTTGAGGAAGTTCATGCTTTGGTAAATCTAGGCCTTCTCTTCTACTTCATAGGGCAAGAAAAGCAGGCAAAGGATTATTATCAAAAGTCTCTTACAATTGCAAAAGAGATAGGTGCTCGCTCTGAGGAAGCTGCTATCCTCAGTAATCTGGGTGCTGCTTGCAGAAAAAATCATGAGGCAATTGAGTACTTTCAAAAGTCTCTGAACATTCAACGAAAGATTGGTAATCGTACAGGGGAAGCTACTTCTCGCAGTGGTTTGGGTAGAGTCTACAGAGTCCTAGGACAATACCATCAGGCAATTGTATATTTTCAGCAGGCTCTAGCTATCGCACAAGAAATTGGTGACCGCTCTGGGGAAGCTAATTACCTCGGAAACTTGGGTATGACCAGCACTTTAATGCTAAATTACCAGCAAGCCATTGAGTATGAGCAGCAAGCCTTAACTATTGCACAAGAGATTGGCGATCGCAGAACAGAAGGATTTGTACTGCATGAGTTAGGATTTGCTCTTCTCAACTATGGTTACTCGACACCAGCAGAGAAAGCCCTGCGTTCTGCAATGGAGATCAGAGAGTCTCTAAGGGGCGGATTAGAAGATGCTCATAAAATATCAATTGGCGACCTTCAATCAGATACATATAGTTTGCTGCAACAAGCTCTTGCTGTACAGCAAAAATACCAAGAAGCTTTAGAAATTGCTGAGCGCAGTCGCACCCGTGCCTTCGTTGAATTATTGTACAAGGGTTTATCGGATAACTCAGTAGAGGTAGCTGAGGAGACAATTCTTCCCCCTAGTATTGAGAAAATCCGACAAATTGCTCAAGAACAAAAAGCCATAATTGTCGAGTATTCAATTATTAACTTAGACCATCTCTTTATTTGGGTAATTAAACCTACTGGGGAAATTGTGTTTCGCTCAGTTTACCTAAAACCCTTAAGAGAGGAACAAAATATTTCACTCCCAGACCTTATTGTTCAAGCTAGGGAATCCCTAGGTATAGAAGAAAAACTACGCGACGCTTCATCAGCTTCTAGTTCTAGCGCTTCCCAACCAATCAGACATACAGCGGTTCCCGCTGTTATGCGGCACAGTTAATTTGAGTTTTGGACAAGGGCGATATAACGAATGAAAGCATATTCAGTCGATTTGCGAGAAAAAATCGTGACAGCACATTTAGCAGAAAAGCT
>JBAUJE010000258.1:0-4451 GCA_049683475.1 Coleofasciculaceae cyanobacterium
GAAAACATCCGAGTCAATATTCAAGTAAAGTTTGTAGGAAGTTTTCGCCTGATTGATTAAGCTTTTCAGAGAGAGAAAAAGTTAGACTGCTACGCGATCGCATCCTCGGAACGCTAACGGCTAAACTTATCGTTGAGCAAAAACTATGGGCGTTGCTGAAAAGTAATGATCTTAAACGCTCACGCTCCATTACACCCTTGACGCACAGCCTCCCTCCTTGTGCTTCTGAAGTCTAGTTATGAGGGGGGCTGTTATAGCTGTATCTAGGACTAACTTTCAGGAGGTAGCATGACCTTGTCAATTACATGAATAACACCATTACTTGCTTCAAGGTCAGTTTCTACGACATTAGCTCCATTAACAGAGACTTCCATGCTATCAGCCTCGCCATTTACCTGAACATCAACTGGGTTGCCTTCAGCTGTGGTTACTGGTCCAGGCTCAATGTCACTGGAAGTTACTTTCCCTTCAATTACATGGTAAGCCAAAATTCTTCTCAAGGTTTCCTGATTGTCGGGCTGTAGCAGGCTTTCTAAAGTTCCTTCCGGTAAAGCCTCAAAAGCTTCATTGCTAGGGGCAAAGATAGTAATAGAACTTTGCTCATTCAAGGCTTGAGTTAAACCGGCTGCTTCTATAGCTGCAAGGAAAGTTGTTAAAGATTGATTAGCAGCAGCTACTTCTTCAAGACTCCCATCTTCTGAAGCGGTAGACTCGTCCTCCGTGGTGTTCAACTCTTGGGAGGTAGGAGGTTCAATCATCGGTTCAGTTATCTCTTCTGGGGGAGATACCATCTCTTCTACTTGAGGTTCAATTTCTTCAGCCTCTGAAGGCATGGTTTGTTCAGAAACTTGAACCTTATCCTCGGTTTTGAATTGAGCTAGCGCTGGGAAAGCAAGTAGGAGACTGATACCGACGACTCCAGCAAAACTGGCAAACTTTTTCATGGGGTAAATGCGACCTTTCACTTTCATAAATATTCTTCTGTCCTTGTGTGAAGGAATTGTAAAGTTTGAGACTTTCTTCACTGACGTTTTGACAGAGGGCCAGTTCCCTGAGGTAATTAAACTACGCCTAAAGACGTAGAAAGCGACCCAGATTCGCCTAAAAACATCATCTGTCAACCTCTCTAGGTTATATAAATAAAGAAAAACTTAAAATATTTATTTGCTTATATAGACATAGATAAATGTTTACTACAAATCAAGATTTTTCGCTTCCCTATTGCGAATAATTCAGTAGTAAAACTTTTTTTATTGGCTACAGTCTGGCTTACTTCAACCCACCGCAAAGTCGGTGTACTGTCTTACAGGATTTGATAAAATTAAATTATTTAATCATGGGTTTCTACTCACAAGTTATCTTTCCCCGCTTTCTGGACTGGGCAATGTCCGATCCCACCCTAGCTGACTACCGCCAGGAAGTTTTAGCCGAGGTATCGGGGGAAGTCTTAGAAATTGGCTTTGGTACAGGATTAAACTTATCTCATTATCCAAAAAACATAGCCAAGCTAACAACGATTGACGCTAATCCTGGCATGAGTAACTTGGCTAAAAAGCGAATTGAAGCCTCCCCTCTTAAAGTAGAGAATTTAGTACTCAACGGCGAGAGTTTGCCCATGGCTGATCATAGTTTTGATAGCGTCGTTAGTACCTGGACTTTATGCAGTATTGCCAAAGTAGACCAAGCCCTTGCAGAAATCTCGCGGGTACTTAAGTCTGGCGGTAAGTTCTTTTTTATTGAACACGGACTCAGTAAAGATCCAAACATCCAAGTTTGGCAGCATCGCTTGACCCCATTACAAAAGATTTGGGCAGACGGCTGTCATCTTGATCGCAATATCAAACATCTGGTGGAAAATAACTTAGAGATTCTCAAGCTAGAGCAATTTAATATTCCTAGCTTTCCCCAGATTTTGGGCTACACCTATAAGGGAGTGGCAATTAAGATTTGATTCAAGGTGAGAAGTTGCTTCGCTGTTTAACTCAACTCTTGCACCATTCTCCACTTCGGTCGATTTATTCGCCCCGTCCTGTCTCCAAATCAGAGATTATGGACGGGGCAACAGCCAGAACAGCTAAATTTAGCCCAACACACAACCAGTACGAGCTGGTATTTTTAAGCTCAAATAGCTAGATTCTTCCTTTTGGCTCCAAGAAAATTCACCACTACCATACAACAACTGGCTAGGTTGAGAGGCTAATTCTGAAACCTTAAATTTAACTTGTTCGTTGCTAGTACCCGCATTAATAGCAACAATTAACTCCTCTTTTTCCAGTTGTCTTGCAAAGACGTAAACCATTCCCTCAGCTGAGAGTACTTTATATTTACCAGTACGCAAGGCCCGGTGAGCATGGCGCAGAGCAATCAGCTGTCGGTGATAGTGCAAAACCTCCTGCTTCCATTCAGCTTCCAAGGGAAAAACGCGTCGGGAGTCAGGATCAACAGCACCAGCTAAACCTACCTCATTCCCGTAATAGATACTAGGTGCTCCAGGGAAAGTAAACATCAGTAAAGTGGCCAACCTGACACTCTCTTGTGCCTCTGCTTCTGGAGATTCCCGACCTCCGCTAGCAATTGAGAGCAATCTAGCCGTATCATGGCTGTCGAGTAGGTTCAGTTGAGTTAGTTGAATTTCCCAGGGGTAAAGTTGCAGTAGGTACTCAATCTTGGCCGCATAGCCAGCAGCGTCAAGGGGAGGGTAGGGTTCATAGGACTGACTTTTCACGTAGTCCATTACCACGCGATCGCCTGCGGTAAAAGCAATTGTCGGTGCAGTGAAAAGATAATTCATCACACCATCAAATTGAGTACCATCTAACCACTGACGTGAATCTCTCCAGACTTCCCCGACAATATAAGCTTCTGGATTAATCGCTTTAACGCGAGTACGAAATTCTTGCCAAAAGCCGGGAGTTTGAATCTCAAAAGGCACATCTAAGCGCCAACCATCAACGCCTAGTTTAATCCAGTATTCACCAATCTGCATGATGTATTCGCGCACATCGGGATTATCGTGGTTAAATTGGGGCAGAGCACGGTTATTGTCCCAACCCACATAGTTAGCTGGTTTACTGCCATCGTAAGCTGACAAAGGCCAACCTTCAATTTTGAACCAATCTAACCAAGGGGAATAAGGCCCATTTTCCAAAATGTCATTGAAAAAGAAAAAGCCGCGACTCGAATGGTTAAATACTCCATCTAGGACAACTTTAATATTGCGTTGATGAGACTCCTCTAGTAGTTCCATAAATGCACTGTTCCCACCTAGGAGCGGATCAACTTGAAAATAGTCGTGGGTATGGTAGCGGTGGTTACTAGCTGACTGAAAAATGGGAGTAAAGTAAATAGCGTCGATTCCTAGTTCTTTTAGGTAATCTAGCTGTTCGATCACACCCCACAAATCTCCACCCTTATAACCTTGCAAAGTAGGTAGAGCATCCCAAGGCTCTAAGGGGACAGAGTGGGAGATCCGGACACGGGGTTGTTTGCTTCTAGCAAAGCGATCGGGAAAAATTTGGTAGAAAACGGCACTTTTCACCCAATCGGGGGTTTGAATCTGCATCAATCACTACATTAGTTCTTCATGGTTAGGGTATCAAGTACGGTCGCTTTTAGCGAATTACTACAGCTCATTTAACCGCCAGTTCCTTCAGATCCATGCTATTAATTTCTCGTTTCACTACCAGTGATTACCCAGTGACATGAAAAATCAACGTTTTTGCTTATGGGAAACTCTTAACAGAGGATTACTGCTTTTTTAGATGCCTAAGTACATAAGTTCTGCAAAGTTGACCACAAGATGAGGACTGTCATAACTAGCTTTATCCTAGGAAAGGCTGCACAACATCCTTCTTTGGACAGAAAATTATTATTGAAATTAAATTAACCACTTTTCTGCCTCAAGGAAGAATAAAAAGTACTCAAGGTTACGTCATCATATACAAATGAAGGAGCAGAGTAAGAGCAGCTGTTTAGCTCTCTCTTATCTCGTGTCTAGCCAAAGTTTTCTCTCTGCAAGTTGGGTATTTTAACAGTACCCAGCTCTCTGAAAAAGTAACTTAAGGCAGACGTTTCAGCAGCTCAAAAATATAGATAGCCAGGGTACTCAGATTACTTATCGATAGTTCTGGCTGTTTATTTGTTGCATTTTTCTTCTACAAACCCAAGGAAATACTAGGAAGTTTTCATAAATTGCTGCTTTAAGTTAAAAATATTTAATACCAGCTACTAAATAAAAACAGTATTTTCTTCTGAGTCTTTCTCTGGGTTTTCCTAAAACTTAAATAATTTCTGATAGTTAAAAGGGGAACTGAAAAATGTCCGAAGAAAGAACACAATTAGAAAACTGGTGGCGAGAACCAGTTCTCAATCGCCGCGCCTGGATCTGGGAAGATGCTAACAATTTGCAGCGTAATGGAGAGTGGTGGCAGCACGCTGTAATTTATCAAATT
>JBAUJE010000259.1:0-1506 GCA_049683475.1 Coleofasciculaceae cyanobacterium
GGACGATAGAGATCAGGGTCTAGTCAATCGCCTAGGCGGTTGTGATTACTGCCTAGGGTTGCAATACAGCTTTGCACCGTTCGGTTCCTAGGAACGTTTCTGGTAAATCCCCTAGAGGTGCCATCCACCGGGGCCATGACCCGAGCGATTGAGGTGTTGGTGCTAACGTGCGCTCGTCGATCGGGGTTTGTGGAGCGTATTGAGGGGGCGTTGGAGAAGGTGGAGTAACGTCAGTACGGGTTAAGCGAAAAGACGAAAGCCTTATCAATCAAAACTTTGACCAATTTCACCTTCACCAATGGATAACTTGGATTATCAATAACCTCTCTTAATCGAGAAAATTCTCAATAGTAGCGTTTGTTGACAATGAATTGTTTCGTCTGAAAAGTTGAGAGTACGACACAGTAGTGCTTTGAGAGATTTCTTATCCCGTACTCACGTTGGAGTAGATACTGTTTTGAGCCAGCCCTGTCAAGCAGCGGCCAGTAATTTGTCAGGGTCAAAGGGCTGAGCTGACTTCAGAACACCAAAGATGACCCGCATGAGCTTGTGCATGACGGCTCCCACGACTTGCATCTTGGGCTTGCCTGCGGCGAGCAAGCGCTCACAAAACGGGTGTATTTGTGGGCATCGCCTCATGAGATTAAGAGCCGGGAAGTAAAGCGCTTTGCGTAATCGCCGATTGCCAATTTTGCATAAGCGCGTTTTACCTCGCACTGAGGTGCCGGATTCATGTTCTTGGGGTGTAACTCCGGCAAAGGCAGCCAGTTGTCGAGCGGAACTGAAATGGTGAATCGAGCCAATCTCAGAGAGGACACGAGCCGCCGTGCTATCGCCTACCCCAACAATCGTGGTGAGCAGGTCATGCTGGGTTTTCAGGGAGTCATGAGTCTGAATATGCTCCAGTAATCGCTTTTTTACTGAGGTCACTTGCGCGTTGAGAAACGCCAGATGCTCTTCGATATCGGCCTTCAGTTCATCTGGCGTAATCTTCAGTCGATTCTTTTCCTGAGTCAGCATCTGCTCTAGGGCATCAAGGCGACGAGTATGGGCTTGTAGGGTCATGACCTCAGCCTTTGAGGGTTGCCATTGAGCAGGCTTGAGGTCTCGACAAAATTGAGCAATCAACTTGGCATCGGCGCGATCGCTTTTGGTGCGAGCCAGTTGGCTTTTGGCGTAGCCTTTGATGCGCATCGGATTGACGATACTCACCCGGTGACCCTGCTGGTTCAGGTAGGTGGCAAGAGCATGACCATAGATGCTCGTCGCCTCTAAGCATCCATGCACGTGATTCACCCCTTGTCGGTTCAACCACTGACTGAGTTGAGCAAAGCCGTCGGCAGTATTGTCAAACTGCTGATATTTGGATTGCTTCTGCCCTTTGAGCAAAGCGACATGGAAGGTATCCTTGCTGATATCGATGCCCAATGGGATATCAGATTGACTCATGATCTGAGATGCTCCTGGAATGAAGAACACATCGCACGCAGCGCTATCCTTGTAAAT
>JBAUJE010000260.1:0-6536 GCA_049683475.1 Coleofasciculaceae cyanobacterium
AAACTATTGCCTATTGCCTATTCCCTATTCCCTAACTTTCATTACAATCATGCAGCAAACTGAATTTCCTTTTATATTACCCCAAGGATATCTTGACCCAGAAGGAAATACCCATAAAGAAGGCATCATGAGACTGGCAACGGCTTATGATGAGATTACCCCGATGCGAGATCCAAGGGTACAGAGAAACCCCGGTTATTTGGTAATTATTCTTTTAGCGAGGACGATAGTTAAGTTAGGAAGTTTAGAGCCAATTAACACCAAAGTAATTGAAGGGTTATTTTCTGGAGATTTAGTCTATTTGCAGGATTTTTATCAAAGAATAAACCAAAACGGCCACAGTCGTCTCCGGGTAGCTTGTCCCCACTGTCAGGGGGAATTTGAAGTAGAAACAATTCCTGTGGGGGAGTAGTTTGCTACCCCCCAGAAAGACTGAAGGAGGAGGTAGCTTATCTTGCTTATCATTTTCACTGGTCCTACGACCAGATTATGACAATGGAACACCGAGAACGCCACCAGTGGGTGGCGCAAGTAGCACAGATTAATCAACGACTTAACGAACAGAGCAACAACTCTTAACCTTTATAGAGGGTAATAGGTGGTCATATTTAAAGTAGTAATAGTCAACAAATCCTAAAAAGGAACTCAACTTCTTCTATTGCCTATTGCCTATTGCCTATTCCCTTATAAACTATTGCCTATTGCCTATTGCCTATTGCCTATTCCCTTCTATTCCCGTTCTCCCCTATTGCCTATGAATCCCAAACTTATTGCACTAAATGCAGCTTTAATCGCAGGTTCAACCCTCAGTTTAGTAGGACATGACCCCTACATGAGCTATAACTTTGCCGTAGAAATTGGCGGAGTTGTGCTGGGTGGTTTTAGCGAAGTTAGCGGCTTAAGCAGTGAAATTGATTTAGAGTCCTATGAAGAAGGAGGGTTAAATAGCTATGTACATAAATTTCCCAAACATACCACCTATCCTAATTTGGTTTTAAGTCGGGGATTAGTCAATATAGACTTGTTTTATCTCTGGTATGAAGCGACGAGTCAAGGATTAGTTCAGCAATTAAACGGTACGATTATTTTACTCAATAGTCAGCAAATTCCGATAATGTGGTGGACGTTTAAAAGAGCATATCCTGTCAAGTGGGAAGGGCCGCAATTTAACGCCAGTAGCGATGAGATTGCTGTAGAAAGAATTGAATTGGTGCATCAAGGAATTTCCAAGTTCTAAAGTCATGACAGATGTTTACTCAAATTGGCAAGATTCCCTCAATCAGGGGTTAGTAAAGCGACTGACTCGTCCCTTACGTCAACCAGGGATGATGAAAATGGCAATGAGTCAGCGTATAATTAGTCGGTGCGATCGCTTCTTAAATCGTTTACCTCTCCTCAATCAACAAATGCAACGTTGGGGTAATACTAGTACCCTATCAGCTGATGCTGTTCCTATCGTCTATGCTCAACCTGTCTCCTTGACCCCAGAACAGGGAATACAAAGTAAAGAATCTAATTTTCAGTCAAATACCTCCCAGAATCTGCCTTCTGTTCCTATTATTCAAAGGAAAGTAGATTCCTCCCAAGCTTTAAATCTTAAACAAGTTGAAAGTGCTATAGTTCCAGAACAGCAACAAGATTTATCAAGTTCTAATTTTTCTGAGCAAACAACCCCTTCTCTTTCCTCAGAAAATCCGGTAGTTTCCCCACAACCTATCTCTTCAGAAATACCGTTACAGGCTCAATTTATCGACTCGGTTGCACCTTCACCAAATCCATCTCCGTCTCAGGAAGAGGAGAAGACAAGCATCAACCAAATTTCTCTCTCTGCTTCAGAAAATCTGGTAGTTTCCCCACAACCTATCTCTTCAGAAACACAGTTATCACAAGAATTTGCAAGCACTTCCAAGCAGCCACTTCCCATTATTCAAGCAAAGCGACAGAATTCCTCTCTACTATCATCTTCTCTTCCCATTGTTAATTCAATTAATTCTTTAGCTTCCCCAAAACAAACACAACAAGGCAATTATTCCGAAAATATTAATTTAAGCCAACCTGAGAACCTAGCAACTCAAATTTCTTCGACCGATTCACCTATAGTAACGGCTCAACCTCTAACTTCTCAAATTGACTTGAATGAAGAATACGTATCGTTGGCTAGAAATCAACTAAATCATCAAAATATATCTCAGCAACAAATTAATAAAACTCAAAACATTGCTTCTCTTCCTGTTGTCACCGTTGCTTCACCAATTAACTCCAGTTTAAAACCTCAATCTTTGCCTTTACCTCTTGCAAACAATTCCCCATCTTCAAACAGCACTAGCCAGCAGCCTAATTCATCAAAACCGAATCAAATAATATCAAATAACAACTCCTCCTCATCACCCAGAATTGTCACCAATCCTTCATTACCTACAGAAACCTCCGTTTCGAGTATGACTAATCAATCAAAGGCAAAAATTGATGTAAATGCTATAGCCAGTAAAGTTGAACGCAAACTGATGCGACGGTTGGTAATTGAAAGTGAACGCAGAGGTAAAATTCGATGACATTAGAAAAATTAACGATTAAAGCAGAAAAAAGTGACCCTGGAGACTTTGCTGAACAGTTTAAAGTTCTATTTAACCCCAACCAAATAACAATAGTCAAAAATGGCTGGAAAATTGACGAAAACCAGAGTCCTATTGCATCCCCAGACTCGGCTACACTCAGCCTTGACTTATTCTTTGATACCACACTGATGGGACTGCCACCGAAAAATGTTCAAAATTATACTCGCAAAATATTTAGTTTGACTCAGCCTCGCATTGGTAAAAGTTCTAAACGTCCCCCTCGTTGTCAATTAATTTGGGGAACTATTTCTGGTAAAGATAGTGTGTTATTACCTGATGGTTTCTTAGAAAGCGTCACTAAAACACTTACCCACTTTCTTGAAGATGGGACACCTGTTAGAGCAACTTTAAGCTGCACCTTTAAAGAGTGGCAAGAACCCGAAAAAGCAGCAAAAATAGCTAATCCCATCGACGATCCAGTGAGAATTGTTAAACGGGGAGAAACCTTAAGCAGTATTGCCACAGAAGAATATGGAAACCCTTCCCTCTGGCGAGTAATTGCTGAAGAAAATCACTTAATTAATCCTCGGAGTTTAAATCCTGGTATGGTTTTAACGATTCCTCCAATACCCAACTAAGCGGTCACGCATTTAAATTTTATGTTGGACAGACGCGGGGACACGGAGACGCGGAGAGGGTTTGTTTCTTAACTAGACCTCTTGCTAAAATCAGAAAGCAATCATTTTGAATGAGATATTCGTCATTACTTGTTACTATTCCCCATTCCCCATTCCCCATTCCCTATTGCCTATTGCCTATTCCCTATTCCCTTCAAGACAAAATATTATGTCCTAACTTCGATGGCTGTAGCTAATGCTTGACTCAACAGGGGTAAACCTTTATGCCAAATGATGCTTCTGAGTTAAATCCTAATCTGAAAATTTTGATTCAAGGTAAACCCCTTACCCCGGAAATAGAAGCTGATTTAGTTTCGGCTTCAGTATCTGAGGACTTAGAAGCGCCAAGTATGTTTGAGTTGCAATTAGTGACTTGGGACTTGGTAAAGCAAGAAATGACCTGGGTAGATGACCAACTATTTGATATTGGCAATGAAGTAGAAATTCAAATGGGGTATGAACAAGAAATTAAAACTGTAATGGTGGGGGAAATTACCGGATTAGAACCAGAGTATACCGAAGATGTAACACCAATTTTAGTTGTGCGCGGTCATGACTTACGCCATCGTTTCTTGCGAGGTCGTAGAACGCAATCATTTTTGCAAATGAAAGATAGTGATGTTGCTAGTCAAATCGCTAGAACGAGGGGACTTACAGCAAAAGTTACCGATAGTAAAGTTAAATTAGAATATATTTTGCAGCATAATCAAACCGATTGGGAGTTTTTACAAGAACGAGCAGGGCGCATTGGTTATGAAGTGGTTGTGGATAATAAAATTCTCTATTTTCGTCCCCATGAAAATGACCAAGCTAAGGTTTTAACTCTGACTTATGGAGAAGATTTACAGGAATTCCTACCACGCCTAAGTACTCTGAATCAAGTACAACAATTAGAAGTCAGGGGTTGGATTCCTAAAGATAAGCAAGAAGTGGTAGGAAAAGCTGCCGTAGGGAAAGAAGGTGGAACAATGGGAGGTTCAACTTCTGGTGCTAAAGCCGTCAAAAAAGCTTTTGGTGAATCAAGCCATACGGTAGTAAATCTTGCTGTATCGAGTAAAGCAGAAGCAGATCAGATGGCGTTGGGACAGTTTCAAGATAGGGCAATTACCTATATTACTGGTGAGGGGACTTGTCAGGGTAATCCCGATTTACGCACAGGGAAAGTAATTGAAATTGCTAGATTGGGAACTAGGTTTAGTGGTCTTTATTATATTGTGAGCGCTGAGCATTATTATTCTCAAAGTCAAGGTTATCGAACTTCATTTACTGTCAGGAGAAATGCTACCTGATATAGATGGGTTTTTAATAGATTAAGTCAGGCAAAAACCAGGAGTTAAAAATGTACCATCAACAAATAGCTAAAAAAACCTCTCCCTCTCTGACTTCAACGCCAATTAACCAAAAAACTATCCCAACTCCCAGTTATGGTTCATTGTCTGGAACGATACAAAGAGCAACGGCTAATCCTGAAAGTTTAAGTCGGGATGAATGGCGACAGTTAGATGGTGCGATTGGTACAAGAGCAACTAATGAAATTAAATCAGGAAAGCGGACTTCTGCTGTGCCGGAATTTAAAGGTATTTCTTCTCAACTTTGGGGTGATTCGGGGGGAAATGAAGCTTCTATTCAAGCCAAACTCACTATTGGAGAAGTAGGGGATAAATATGAGCAAGAAGCGGATAGAGTAGCCGCAGAGGTGGTACAGCAAATTAGTCGTCCTGCACCTGTGTCTAATGCACAGGGTGAGGTGGTGCAAGGAAAGGAAAGCAAGGAAGAAGAGGGTGAGTTGCAATTGAAACCCATGGTACAGCGACGTGCTGATGCAGGCGGGGAAGCTTCACCGGATTTAACATCTGCCATAAACAGTGCCAGAGGAGGTGGACAGCCCTTAGATGAAGGGTTGCAACAGTCTATGGGGCAGGCGATGGGGGCGGATTTTAGTGGGGTGCGGGTGCATACGAATACGCAGTCGGATCGGTTGAATCAATCGATTCAGGCGAAGGCGTTTACGACAGGGCAGGATGTGTTTTTTCAGCAGGGGGAATATCAGCCAGGGAGTCGGGGAGGACAGGAGTTGATTGCCCACGAGTTGACCCATGTGGTGCAACAGAATGGAGAGGCGGTGAAAACTATCCTACAGCGAACCTACGATAAGGAAAGGCTGAATACTACTATCAAGAACGTTTATAGCGAAAAGGGAAAAGAGGCAAAGGAGAAAGATTTTGTAAAAGCTTTGACGAAATTTGTCGAAGAATCGAAGGAAAGTAGCGAAGAAATTTTTGGAGACCCGAAATTCGCTTGGCACCTCATGCAATTGGTTGGTGAAGAAAGCGGGATGAAGCTACAAGAAAAGATTAAGGAAAGTAGTGAGAATAAAGGAAAACCAATTGTCTATAAAAATACCCCCGTTTTCAAGGCAAGGTGGACGCTACGTAGTTACACAGAATCGAGAGAGAACAACAATAAGAAGGGAAAGCCGTTCACCCCGAAATACACCGAGCTCAAGTCAACAGCAGAATTACTAGCTAGCGGAATCATAGAGAAAAGCGCTCATACGACTGACGCTGACTGGAATAAGATAGGGAATGTCGGATTTATCTTCCACTTACTATGTATTGATGGAAAAGTACCAAACCGAAGCTTTTTGTCAACATCTACTCATTATGCGGAGTTTGAGTTCGATAGCATACCCAATCTGTTTGTTTCCGGCGATATGTTAGGCAATACAGGAAAAAAATCTAACCACAGGCCATCGGGATTTAAAGGTAGCGGAGCAGACGTTAAGGCAGCACTGTGCAATTTAACATTAGATAAGAGTAGTTCGGAAAAATTCTTGAAGGGGTTAGATGAGAATTTCCCCAACTTTGAGGTAAAAGTTCCAGGTCAGTTAAATGTCGCGGAATGGAAAGCAGTGTGATCGCCGATCTTGTAGGGTGCTTTAACGAAATGTAACGCACTGCCAAATCTAAATTATTATGTGCGTTACTGAATTCCCTATTGCAAGAGTCCCTATTGCCTTCTTCAATTATGCAATCACTAAGTATTACTAACTCCTTAGACACTTTTCTCCAACAACCCAACATAGAAGCATCTCCTGCTTGGGAATTCATCCATGGAAACCCTAAGCAAAAGCCGAGGCCAACGCTGTTTCATTCCCGCCTCAAGTGCAACCTCGTCAAACGCCATCAACAACAAAACCCAAGCCTACGAAGCTATTCAAGAACTCCGGTGCATCATTCCCCCCTTATCCCCCGTACCAGATATTGTCGTTGTTAAACGCGACCGCCTCAGCGATGAAGATGGC
>JBAUJE010000261.1:0-6949 GCA_049683475.1 Coleofasciculaceae cyanobacterium
AAACGCCATCAACAACAAAACCCAAGCCTACGAAGCTATTCAAGAACTCCGGTGCATCATTCCCCCCTTATCCCCCGTACCAGATATTGTCGTTGTTAAACGCGACCGCCTCAGCGATGAAGATGGCCCTCTGCAAGGAACACCTGACTGGTTAATTGAAATTCGTTCCCCTGACCAAAGCACATTAGACCTACAGAAAAAAATTCTGCACTGCTTGAGTAACGGGACTCAGCTTGCTTGGTTAATTGATATTCAACGAAAGCAAATCTGGGTTTGGGAAAACCAAGAACTACCCTTAGTGTTTGCCGGAACTGACGTACTCCCCACCCTAGACAATATCTCAGACTTTACAGTAGAAGGGATAATGGCAATGACCCGACAGCGATAAATTAGTAGACCTCTTGCAAAAGTAAAAATTTAATCAAATTGAGATGTAAAAGGGTCAAATCTCATACCTATTCCCTGTTCCCTATTCCCTATTCCCTGACTCGATCAAGAAGTCTAGTGTAATTACTCGCTCTTTGTATATTAGGAGGAATGCCCCATGAATGGATACGATTTACTAATAAATAAAGACCAAAATCATAATTTTAATGGCGTAACCATTGGCTTAGTTACCAATAACAAAGACCCAGATGGACTAGGAAGAGTGAAAGTAAAATTTCCCTGGCTTTCTCAAGATGAGGAAAGTTATTGGGCAAGAATTGTAACCCCAATGGCAGGCAATGACCGGGGTATTTATTTTTTGCCAGAAGTTGATGATGAAGTATTAGTCGCTTTTGACCAAGGTAACATGGCTCTCCCTTATATTTTAGGAGCTTTATGGAACGGAAAAGATAAGCCACCAACCACAAACGATGATGGCAAAAATAATCAAAGAATCATTAAATCCCGTAGTGGTCATCAGATTATTTTAGACGATACTGAGGGAGAAGAAAAAATTATCATCCAAGATAAAACTGGTAAAAATCAAATCTCAATAGATTCTCAAGAAAATACGATGAATATTAAAGTTGAGAAAGATTTAACCATTGAAACTAAAGGAAAAATAATCTTAAAAAGCAGTGATGATGATGTTTCAATTGAATGTAAAAATTTATCAATAAAAACTCAAGAAAATTATCAATTAGAAGCAGGTGCTAATTGTAGCATTAAAGCTAAGTCCAAATATGAACTAGAGGCAACATCAGGTTTAGGAATTAAATGTTCAGCCGGAGTAAAAGTCAATGACGGTTCTTTGGAAGTGATGTAATGGATATTGATTTTTTAGGTGTTGGATGGACTTCACCTGTCCAACTTGATAAAAATGGTCAAATTAAGGTAGCACGCTACGAAGAAAGTGTCCGACAGTCAATTTGGATGATTCTGAGTACAGCCAAAGGAGAACGGGTAATGCGTCCTGATTTCGGCTGTAGTATTCACGAGAAAGTTTTTGCCCCTAATAGTTTAGGAACAGTAGGTCAAATTATTAGTAGCGTGCGAGAGTCTTTAATTGAATGGGAACCTCGTATAGATGTTTTAGATGTAGAAACAATTCCCGATTCAAGTCAACCGAATGTAATTTTAATTCAAGTCAATTATCAAATTAGGACAACTAATAATATTTTCAACCTAGTCTATCCCTTCTATTTACAATAATCCCAAAAACTCATTCCCTCTTAAACTATTCCCCATTCCCTATTCCCTCCTAAACTATTGCCTATTCCCCATTGCCTATTCCCCATTCCCTCCTAAACTATTCCCTATTCCCTATTCCCTATTCCCTATTCCCTCTTATGACCTCTTTACCTCCAAAAATTGACCAGCGAACCTACGAAGAAATTGTTGCACAAACAGAGAATTTGGCACAACAATTTACCGAATGGAAACCTGCAACCCCAGGAAAAACAGATGCAGGAGGAGCATTAATTCGCATCTTTGCTCGGATGGTAAAGTCGGTAAGCGATCGCCTCAACCAAGTCCCGGAAAAAAACTTCCTCGCTTTTCTCGATTTAATTGGTGGACAACTTAACCCCCCCCAACCCGCCAAGGTTCCCTTAACCTTCTATTTAGCAGAAGGTAGTCCTGTCGATGGTTTAGTTCCTGCTCATACCCAAGTTTCTGCACCACCAGCAGAAGGTTCAGAGGAAGAGATTGTCTTTGAAACAGATCGGGAACTGGTGGTGACAACAGCGCAATTACAAGGGGTATTTGTGCGCGAACCAAGTCAGGATAGATATAGTGATCGCACCTTAGAAGCCACAGGACAGAAAGATTCAGCTTTCTTCGCTTTTACTGGCGATCGCCCTATTGAGCATTCTCTTTATATAAGTTGTCCCGAAATTTTTAATCTACCAGAGTTAGCAGAACTAAAACTAATTATTACAACTGATAATGCTAATAGTGCTAACCAATTTAAAAATTTACCCATTAATTGGTCTTATTGGTATGATGCACGAGAACAAGAAATTTCAACTTCTAGCCTTCGGAAGGACAATCAAGTTACCTTTACTTTTAACAATTTACTTATTCCAACTCCTTATGAAATTCATAACCAAACAGCACAATGGTTACAAGCCAAGTTAACTAATATATCTGCTATTTTACCTCAAATCAGTAATATCCAAGGTGAGATAAGTATTACCCAAGCTGATTTAACTCCCGATACTTGCCTATTTAATACTATCCCTTTAGACATCAGCAAGGATTTTTACCCTTTTGGTGAACAACCTGAACTTAACGAAACATTTTATATTGCTTTACATGATAGTTTTATTAAACCGAATACAACTATTACTATTGATATCAATCTTAGCCATCAACCTATAGAGGCGAATAATTTAAAAATTACCTGGGAAGTAGGTAACGGTCAAGAGTGGCAAGAAATAGCAGGTAATAATAATCAAGTTAGGTGGATAGAAAACTCCTCAGCTATTCAATTTACCGAATCAGTTAATATCCAAGCAAAATTAAAATTCCCCAATCAGGAGAATATGCCTTCTCCTAGCACCGTCAATGGAGAAACTCATTATTGGATTCGCGCTCGCATTACTCAAGGTCATTATGGTAAAGCTGCTTCTGTGCGTCAATATCCTGTTTATGATGATTTAGCAGTTTTGACAGAGGAAGTTGCCAAAGGAGCAAGAGAAATAAAAGTTGATAGTCTAGATTTATTCAATGTTGGAGATAAAATTCGTCTTCTCCCAAATACCGGGGGATTTCCGGAAGAACATCAAATTAGCCAAATTACTCAAGCTAATAAGAAGCTGACTCTAAATAGCGGAACCCTCAACAATAACTTGGCTGTGGGAACTCGGATTATGCGTAAGTTAATTATTACCGAGACAATTCCTCCCACTTATGACCCACCTCTAGTTCAATCATTAAAGTTAACTTACAATTTCCAAATTACAGAAGATGCTATCTATGTTGCCAATAATGATTTTAACTATTACGAACCAGAATATTTTATTACTCAACTGAAACAGAAGGTTGCCAGAGGAGATAAATTACTGAATTTAGAGAAAGTTCAAGGACTAACAGTTGGTGAATTTCTGACAATTAATTCTGAAAGTTACCAAATAGAAGTTATCAAATTTGAAACCAACCAAGTTACCCTAACTTCAGGAATTAGCCAAGACTACCCCAAAAATACCCCTGTTAATCGTAATTTTCGACCCTTTACACCCACCATAGATAAAGAACCTACTCTTTATCTCGGCTTTGATAAATCTTTTTCTAATAAAACAGTTACCCTCTATGCTCAGGTTGAACCACCATTACCAGATGAATTGTCAACTGATGTTACCTCAGAAACATTCCTCACAGAAGCTGCCAACACAGGAGAAACAACACTGAAAGTTGATGATATTACAGGTTGGGAATCAGGTGATAACCTTGAAATTCCCAACCCCTCAAATCCCAAACAATACGATATCTATACCATTATTAATATTAACGACAAACAAATTACTCTTAACAAACCTCTGTCACAAGGTTATAGTCAGAATAACCCGGTTATTTACCCTAAGCAACCCAAATTAGTTAGCGAATATTCTAGTCCTCTAGGCTGGCAACTATTGGGAATACAAGATGAAACCCAAGCATTTTATCAATCCGGTTTAATTCAATTTGTTGCTCCTATCGATTTTAGTAAAATAGAAACCTTTGGCAAAGAATTATATTGGTTGCGAGTTCGTTGGCAAAGGGGTAACTTCCGAATTAAACCACGTCTGCGCCGTATACTAACTAATACCACTTGGGCTGTTCAAGCAACAACCCTCAAAGAAGAAATATTAGGTTCAAGTAACTCCGATCCCAATCAGGTTTTTGTTGCCAGTAATACTCCAATTTTGCTAGGACAGCAGTTACAAGTTCAAGAAGGACAAATTCCCCTAGACATAGAACCCGATAGAGTCAAAGTAATTCGAGATGATTTAGGAGAAATTGAGCAGGTTTGGGTACATTGGCAAGAAGTAGCAGATTTTTACGGTTCTGATGTGAGCGATCGCCACTATACTTTAGACCTACAAACGGGAGAAATTCGCTTTGGCGATGGACAAGCAGGGATGATTCCTCCTAGAGGACGCAATAATATTCGACTGTCTTTTTACCGTACTGGTGGAGGTAAGCAAGGAAACATTACCTCACAAACCATTAGCCAACTGAAAACTACAGTTCCTTACATAGATCGGGTAATTAACCTAGAAGCAGCAGCAGGGGGAGGAGAACAAGAAAGTTTAGATCGTCTCAAACAACGAGCACCAAAGCAACTCCGTCACCGCGATCGCGCTGTCACCCTTGACGATATCGCAGATTTAGCCTATGAAGCTTCTACTGATGTTGCCAGAGTCAAAGTCGTTACCGCAGATTTGCTGACTACTAACTTTAGTCCCTTGAATGAAAACTTTTGGCTAGATCCTACCAGACCAGATATTCCCTTTGAAGATAGTCTCAACGAGAAATTACGGACTATCAACGATAGCGAAAGAGCTAACTTTGAAAAGATGATGCGGGATATTAACCGTCGTGCAGGACAAGTTAAAGTAATTATTTTACCCCACAGTTACAAACGTCAACCCATCCCCAGTTTAGCTTTACTAAAGCGAGTTGAAACCTATATTCGTGCTCGTTGTCAAGCAACGATGGATTTAGCAGTTACTGCTCCTCAATGGCAAGAAGTCACCGTTACTGCAACTATAGCTCCCGTATCTTTTGATAATGCAGATATCCTCAGAAATATTGTCAAACAAAGCTTAGAAGCCTTTCTTCATCCCTTAACCGGGGGAACAGGGGAAGGATGGAAATTTGGACGCTATCCCCAACCATCAGATTTCTACGCCATCATTCAATCTATTGCAGGAGTAGATCATGTTGATTCCCTAGAAGTAGAGATAGCTGCAACAGAAGCAAACTCATCCCTTAGTGCTGACACTTTGATTTATTCTGGCAATCATGTTGTTAATTTGAGTTAGAAGGGAAATTAGGCAATAGGGAAATTAGGCAATAGGGAATAGTTGAGGGGGCAATAGGGAATAGGGAATAGGCAATAGTTGAGGAGGGAATAGGGAGTAGGGAGTAGGGAATAGTTGAGGAGGCAATAGGGAATGGGGAATGGGCAATAGTTGAGGAGGGAATAGGGAGTAGGGAGTAGGGAGTAGGAAGTAGAGGCAATAGGGAACAGGGAATAGGCAATAGAGGGAATGTAAGGAGTGAGGGATGTCAGAGGTTCGGGATTTTAAAGATTTAATAATTTGGCAGAAAGGTATGGAAATTGCAGAAAAATGTTATTTTTTAACTCAGGGTTTCCCTAAAGATGAACTTTTTGGCATGACTCAACAAATAAGAAGAGCATCTGCTTCTATTCCCGCTAATATCGCAGAGGGCTATGGGAGAAGAACACCTGGGGATTATGCTAGATTCTTAAACATCAGCCAAGGCTCAATTAATGAATTACAAACTCATCTCCTTCTATCCTCTAGGGTAGGACTATGCACTGTAAAAGAAATAGAATTAATTGTTCAAAATCTTCAAGAAGAAACCAAAATGATTATTTCTCTTCTTAAAAAGTTAAAATAATTAAAACCTATTTTCCTATTCCCTTCTAAACTATTGCCTATTGCCTATTGCCTATTCCCTCCTCAACTATTGCCCATTCCCTATTCCCTATTCCCTATTCACCATGACCCTACCCCTCCCCAATCTTGATGATCGCACTTATGCCGACTTAGTAGAAGAGGCAATTTCCCAGATTTCGATTGAATATCCAGAATGGACAGATCATAACCCCACGGATACGGGAATTATCCTGATTGAGTTGTTAGCTTGGTTAACTGAAATGACTCTCTACCGAGTCAACCAAATTCCTGATGATAATTATGCCAGTTTTGTCAGTTTACTTAAAGGAAAAAAATGGAAATTGCCGAATGTTTCTGCTCAAGAACGACAAAAATTTTTACAAGAAAAAATTCAGGAAACTTTATTAGAGTTACGTCATCGTTATCGGGCAGTGACAACGGAAGATTATGAAAAATTAGTTCTCGAAGACTGGAATAAATCTCAAGAAACTACTGATTTAAAAATTGCCCGTGTTAAGTGTTTAGCACAACGCGATTTGTCTCGTTATGATGCTGATACTTTTGCCAAAGGACATATTAGTTTAGTAGTTGTTCCTGAAAAAAATATTCAAGGAAAGAACTATGACAAATTATTTGAGTTTCTCGACCAAAGAAGGCTTTTAACAACTCGTCTACATATTGTCGAACCGGAGTATATATCTGTAGCCATAGAAGCAGAATTAGTACTGCAAGACGGGGCACAAGCAGAAGAAGTTAAACAAAGAGTACAAGCAGAAGTAGCGACGTTTTTCGCTCCCTTGCAATCGGGAAAATACTGGCAGGGTGGGGGATGGCTTTTTGGTAAGAGTGTTTATCTCTCCAAACTATACAAGATATTGGATAACTTAGAAGGT
>JBAUJE010000262.1:0-29132 GCA_049683475.1 Coleofasciculaceae cyanobacterium
AGAAATGACTTGGAGGAATACCTTGGCAAAAGTTCCTGGTATTCACCGAGAACAGCGGCTCTTCGTAGTAACAGCAGGGGAGAATCCCCAACTAGATTGCGATGCTTTTAGTTGTGGGTCTGTTCAATATCAATAATTGTCCAATCCTAGTAGTGCGGTCATCTTGGTCGCTACTCAAACCCAATTCAAGATTACTATATGTAAAAAAGAGGCGAGGTAAGTGCCACCATGAAAACTTTACCTGAATTACCGACCACTTTGCCCGACCACACTCAATTACCAGAGTCGGATGGTACTTTTGTGAAAAATTTTCAAGAACATCCTCAAAGTCTTCTAATTACCGACTCGATTACACCGATTCTGCAACAACTCCACCCCGACGAGCGCTACTGCATTGGTCAAGACAGTGGTATCTACTGGCGCTTAACTGAACCCCCGGAAAGAGGAGCCGAAGCCCCCGACTGGTTTTACGTACCCAACGTCTCACCTACCCTCGATGGTCAGATGCGGCGCTCCTACGTTCTCTGGCAAGAAATTGTGGCCCCTCTCATCGTGCTGGAATTTGTCTCTGGTAAAGGTCAGGAAGAACGGGATTGTACTCCCTACGAAGGCAAGTTCTGGGTTTACGAACAAGCCATTCGCGTTCCCTTCTATGGAATCTACGAAGTTACCAAAGCCAGTGTAGAAGTCTATCATTTACTGAACGGACGCTACAGTTTACTGCCAACTAACGAACGGGGACACTACCCGATTTCTCCTCTAGGTGCAGAACTGGGTATTTGGCAAGGGCGTTACAACAATGTAGAACTCCCTTGGCTACGGTGGTGGGATAGCGAAGGCAACTTGCTCTTGACAGGAGAGGAACGAGCTGAACGGGAACACCAACGAGCTGAGCAAGAACACCAGCGAGCCGAGCGAATTGAGCAAGAGAATTTACGTTTGCGTGAGCAACTTAGGACATTGGGGATAGATCCAGAAACGCTTTAACTTCAATCGTAAGAAGTCCCACAACTACCCGATAGGGAGATGTCGGGATGAATTACGAACCGGATATGTGGTAAAATCCCAAGTGTAGGTGTAATCCAATTAAATGCAGAAATGTAGCCTACAAATGAAGAAGTTTTTAGGACTAAAAGACCGTGGGGCGCACGGCTTAAAAGCTCGGTCAATGTCCTCATAGAGGAGTCGCCGAGAAGTCTACACTTCTCTAACGAGTAAGTGTAGGTACGTCACATTGTCAATATAGCAGTCGCCACGATTGTTAGGACATTTTTCTGTTGCCTATTGCCTCTTTTCTAGAGATATCTATTGTGTATCTGGCTCAACGCCTAACTCTTTAAGCTTAGTCAGGAGTTCTTCTACTCGCTGCTGGGCTAGCTCTTTCTGTTTTCGTTCTTCTTGAGCTTGTTGCTGGGCGAGTTCAGCTCTTTCTTCTGGAGTTGCAATCAATTGTCCCTGAGGGCTGAAAAACCGTAGCTTTGATTCATATATTCCTAAAAACAACTCCAGCTGCTGACTCCACAACCAACCTTGGTCATTAGGTTCTATGGGTTGGTATTTTCCTGCTACAAGGGAGAAGCCTTGGAACTTTAAGGTATGGGGGTGAAACCAGAAATATTCTGGCGTGCGAAAGGTGTCTTGGTAAAGCTGTTTCTTAAACCCTTTATCAACTTTGGCCGTGCTGTCAGAAAGCAGTTCAATAATCAGATTAGGATATTTCCCCTGTTCTGCCCATAGTACCCAGCTTTTGCGTGGTTTATTTTCTGTACCGAGAACCACAAAAAAATCTGGCCCGCGAAAGTCTCGTGTGGTGATTTGTTCCGGACTGAAATAAATTGTCAGGTTCCCTGTAGCATAGAAGTCGGTGCGCGATCGCCACCACCACTTGAGACAAGCCAACAACAGTTCTATTTGCTCACGATGTAAGTCACTTTCCAATGGTGGCTCATCACTCCACAAATCGCAGGGCGGAATGATTATATCTTCTTCTTCGGTATGTATAGTTACACTTGCCGCAGCCTCTGAGTTTTGAGCAAAGGTCATGGTAGTTAGGGGGCAAGAGGACTGTCTTTAGTCTAATCCCAAATTATTTGTAAAACAGCTTGGGAGGGCGATCGCTTTTACAGGAGAAAGGGGCAAAGTATTTAACCTCGTCCCTCATCTCCATTTAAATTGCAGCGTGACCTAAAGCCAAACCCGCCACCAACATCCCTAATACCAAGAAAGGTTGAGCACTAGCTTGATACTTAACATCATTTTCCAGGGGATTACGCAAAAAATACATATCCTGGAAAGTAATTTGGGGAATAATTAACAGAATTAAAATAGCCGCATAAAGGTTTTGGTGAATACTGACTAAATAACCAGCAATACCTGCTTGAAACACATCAATCATCACCACACAAATCCAAGCAGCTGTACCCACCCCAAACATAACTGGTAGGGACTTCAAACCTAGTTGACTATCACCTTCAACACTCTTAAAGTCATTAACTACAGCAATTCCTAAACCAGCTAGACTATAGAACAGAGTCAGAATAACAATCGTCCAGTTAAGCTCACCAAATAAAGCATGACCCGTCCACCAAGGAAGGGCAATGTAGCTCGCACCAAGAGCATAGTTACCCAGCCAGCCATTTTGCTTCAACTTTAAGGGCGGAGCAGAGTAGATATAAGCGAGAAAAGCCCCACCTATAGCAATACAAGTAATCGTCGGAAACTGATGACCAACCCAACTATCTAGGGCATAGGCTATACCAATACCTGCAAAGAGTAATACCAAAATCTGGGTAACTACTTGAGGTACTGAAATAGCACCAGAGGGAATAGGACGGTAAGGCTCATTAATCGCATCAATTTCGCGATCGTAGAAATCATTGAGGGTTTGAGTATAACCCACCATCAAAGGGCCAGACAGCAGCATACAAGTTGCCGCCTTGAGAATGTCTTCTGGTGTCCAGCTGTAACCCCCAGAAGAAGCCGCGCCGCATACCACCCCCCAAATGAGGGGAATCCAGGTAATAGGCTTCATCAGCTGAAGTCGAATTTTCCAAATTGAAGTTTCACCAGGAGCAGCACCTTTCATACCCAGTAACTGTCTGGTTTTAGCGCTGCGATTAGTTGTATCGTCAGTTGTCATAAGCTGTTTATAATTGGAACTTTACCGTCAGTAATTGTGAAATCCTTGTCGTGCGACCATCTTGGTCACTACTTATAGCCAATTTAAATGCGTCAAAGCTTACGGATTGCGGGTTACTTTTTAACAGAGTGAAGACAGGTTGAAGGTTAATTTTTGGTAGGCCAGTTCCTCTTTTCAAGATAAAACTTTTCACCTTTTAATCCTTAACCTTCAAACCTTCTAACCTTCAACTTAAAAGGAAATTGCCAAATACCCGTTCTGGAATTTCGCCCCCTTGACGGGTTGACCGCTTAGCTGGGGGGGCAACATAATGTTACGCCGTTGGTCACCTGCTTCAATGGTAACTTCCGGGCCGTATTGGGTAAGTTTCACCTGCTTTTTGTCAAAACCAGGTAAGAAGAGGCGAACTTGACGACCAGGGATATCAATAGTAATTGGTCTAGGTGCCTGCACTGCTTGCTTAAAGTCTGGCAGGGCATTAAAAAGGGGTTGCCAGTCACTTTCAGAAGATAGACTGGGGAGGGCGTTAACGGTAAGAGGAGCAAACTCACTCTCTAAAGCCTCCGTTGTCGGGATTTGATTAAGAATAACGCCGCCGACGGTCAAACCAACCTGCTGAGCACTACCCCAAAGGTATTTAGCCGTTGCCAAAGCAGCAGTATCTCCGGTGGTTACCAGATAAGACGCTACCCGATTGGCATCTGCCACAGCTGCTTTACCTTGCTCAAGTAACTGACTAGTCTCATTAGCTGGTTGTTGAGCAAAGTTATCAGCAGTCCAGCTGACATTGAGAACGGCACTGCTAACAGGTTGAATGAACGGCGATATTGTTTTACCCAAGTCAGAATCGATAAATACTTGGCGAAACCGACGAATATACCAGCTGAGAATTTCTGGCATCCCCAGCATACGCAGGGTGGCTTGACCAGAGTCCCCGTCATAGATAATGACATCGTACTTACCACTTTTTTCGTACTCCCGCAACTCGTTGAGTGCAAGAGCCGAGTCCATACCTGGTAAAACCCCCAGTTCCTGACCAAAAACATTTTTCAGCGTAGGTGAACGCAGATATTGCGCCTCTAGCTTTTTGACTTCTTCCCAGCTACGCTCCAGTAAAAGAGTACTTTGTAGCTGTACTGCCTGAAGATTAGCACCAATTTCTTGGGGTTGGGAACCGGGAAAGGCTCCCAGCAGCAATCCAAAGGCTGGCCCTGGGTCTTGTCCTACCAGTAGTACTCTGTTACCGAGGTTTGACAAATGTTTGGCGGCGGCGATCGCAATAGTCGTGCAACCAGTACCACCTTTGCCCAAAAAAGTTAAAATCAAGGCCATATTCTTGCCTGTTGCCTTTCACCTGTTGCTTGATCGAGTTTAGTCTATTGCTTTGAGTTCGTCTTCAAAGAACCAGCTGGTAGAGTTATCTCCAAACTTGACTACGGCACCAACTCCGCTACCATCTGTCATTTTGAAGTCTTTGATAACACCTTCTTTACCCAGTTTACCCACAATGTCTGGGGAGACTCGATCTCTGAGGCGGCACACTTTAACTTTTTGACCTATTTCCATGACAAATTCCCATAGGAGTAACCATACCAAAGTTTAGCGGAATCCGGCACCTAGAGGGAGCTTTACCTGAAATAGCAAGATTGAGTTTATCCAATAGACCTCTTGCAAAAGTCAATTTTTAGCTGTAGGGGCGTTCGCGGAGCGTTCTCGTTGGGCGTAGCCCTTCTCGAAGAGTAGAGTAGCATTTGAGCCGGGATTTATCGATGAAATCAGGTTTTTGATCCGCAAACGCTTCGCCCTTCTAGGATTTATGCAAGAAGTCCAATAGTCGAAAATTAGAGCTAGACAGCCTAGTAATAGCGTAGAAAAAGTTAGGGAGGTAGGAAAATTGGTGAGGTTGGTAAGAGCATTTGTTCGCAAAGTTCGCAGACTCAAGAGTCGCTTACAACCAAACAAGCGGTGGTCGGCAAACTTTGATTTGCTGAGAATGTTGGTGCAGCGAGACTTAGAGGAAAGATATAAGGGTTCAATCCTGGGTAATTTATGGCCTGTGTTAACTCAGCTGTCCCAGTTACTAATTTACACCTTCGTCTTCTCAATTGTTCTTAAGGTAAAGGTGGAACTGATGAACGGGAAACCTGTCGATGGCAACATTAGCTTTGGACTCTGGTTGTTTGCTGGCTTGCTACCCTGGATTGCTTTTACTGGCGGCTTGGCGCGGTCTGCGGTTTCGGTGGTTGGACAGCCAAATTTAGTGAAAAAGGTGGTATTTCCCCTAGGTTTGTTGCCTTTAGTGCCAGTTTTCTCAGCATTTGTTGAGAGCTTATTTGGTTTGGCGATGTTGATTTTATTGGTAATTTTGTCCTCACAAGAGCTCTACAGTACTTTTGCCCTTTTACCTCTGGTTTGGTTACCGCAATTGCTATTGACAGCTGGATTCGGCTATTTAGCAGCAGGACTGACGGTGTTTTTACGAGATATTCCTCAGCTGCTGGGGGTGGTTTTGAATCTGTGGTTTTATTTAACTCCGATTGTTTACCCCATGTCTTTGGTTCCTGAGGACTTCCGCGTCGTGATTTTTTGGTTGAATCCACTGGCAGCTTTTTCCCAGGTTTACCGAGACTTAATTTTAGCTGGCTCTGTTGAGTATGAGAAAGAATGGTTGGTGGCAAGCTGTGTTTCTCTGTTGGTGTTTTGGCTGGGATTATCGTTATATCGTCGCTTACGTCCAGCTTTTGCTGATGTGCTTTGAAGAATGACGGGGAGACGCGGGGACACGGAGAAGAATTCTTAGATTTCAGCAGTACGGGATTGAGATTGCAGGTAAAGTTCACCACTGGCAATTGCCAAGGTAACTCCTAGCAAACTTAGCCAGCTGCCGATAATACCGAGGTTAATTAGGGCAAGGATAATCAGGACTGTAGCACTGAGGTAAGCAACTGCTACTTGAGTATGGGACCAACCAGCTTGTTGGAGGCGTTGGTAAAGATGAGTGCGGTGAGCTTTGAAGATATTTTCGCCCCGTAACAGGCGGCATAGCAAGGTGTAAATGGCATCACCGACTAGAGGGAGGGTAACAGCCAGGGCTGACCAGGCTTTAAGGGGTTCGTTACTACTTAGCAGGGCAATTGCTACACAGGCTCCTAGTACAGTGCTACCAGCATCACCCATGAAGATTTTAGCAGGAGACCAATTCCACCAAAGGAAACCTAGAAGAGCTGCAACGAGAAGTAAGAAGATTGGTTGGTTGAGGTAAAGTGCCAAAAAAGTTAATTGGAGGGCAGTAACGCTGGCAACTAAACCGTCTAGACCGTCCATAAAGTTGTAGAAATTAATTAGGGCAGTCATGCCGATTATACTCAGGACAATGGCGATAATTTGCCCAAATGTACCTAGATTAGTTAGCCAAGGTTGGGGAAAAATACCGAAACAAGCGATCGCCATTCCTCCGGCTAGGAGTTGCACTAAATATCTCCATTTGGCAGGAACCCCTTGTTTGTCGTCGATAATACCAATAATGGTTAGGGGGGTGAGAATTAGCCAGAGATAAGGCTGAGAGGTAATTTGCCCTTGAGGAGTGATGAAGAAGGAAAGGAATCCGGTTAGGGCAAAGGCAATAATGAAACCTAAGCCACCCCCTCTAGGAGTTGGTTGGCTGTGAGAACTACGTTCGTTGGGGATATCGAGTAGCTGTTGGCTGAAACGCTGTTTAATGAGGGCAACAGCCACCAGACTAAGGATAAAACTGGTAAGCACCAGTAAAAAATACATGGCTAACTAGAAATTATTCCCTGGGTACGTAGTAAGTCTACTTCCTGTTGTAGGCCTTCTTCTAGAGAACGGGGAAAAAAGTTTAGGTCTACTGTAGCCGCTTGGTGGGAATAAGCTTTATCTTCTTGCAGACGCAAGATTTGTTCCCGGCGCAGGGGGGAGTTTTTGCCGAAAATAGTTTCTAGGATGGTAAGGAAATTGCCAGACTATACCTTGTAGTAAGACCGATACCAGTCTAAAAATCTTTCAATGCCAACCTCAATTGGTGTACTAGGCTTGAATCCTACATCCTGAGATAGATCATCTACATCAGCGTAGGTTATGGGTACGTCCCCTGGTTGCATATCCAACATATTCTTGTTGGCTTTCATACCCAGGCAATCTTCGATTACCTCAATGAAGCGCATTAGTTCAATCGGTTGATTGTTGCCGATGTTATAAACTTTGTAGGGGGCTTTAGCAGTTCCAGGATTTATGTCATCCTCCGATAGGTTAGGATTCGCTTCTGGTATTTTATCTAGGGTTCTAACAACTCCTTCTATAATGTCGTCGATGTAGGTAAAATCTCGCTGCATTTTACCGTGATTAAATACATCAATTGGTTTACCCTCTAAGATACGTTTAGTAAAGATAAAATAAGCCATATCTGGTCTTCCCCAGGGTCCATAGACAGTAAAGAAGCGCAGTCCTGTAGTGGGTAAAGCGTAAAGATGGCTATAAGTATGAGCCATCAATTCGTTAGCTTTTTTCGTGGCAGCATAGAGGCTAACAGGATGATCTACATTATCTTCTACGGCGAAGGGTATTTTCGTGTTTGCACCATAAACTGAACTGGAAGAAGCAAATACTAAATGCTTAACTTGGGAGTGACGGCAACCTTCTAAAATATTGACAAAGCCCACCAAGTTACTATCAACATAAGCATGGGGATTGGTAATGGAGTAGCGTACACCTGCTTGAGCGGCTAAGTGAGCTACTAAGTCAAATTTTTGTTGGGCAAATAATTTAGACATGCCTTCTCTATCGGCTAAATCTAGTTCACAAAAGCTGAAGCCAGATTGATTTTGCAACTGTTCTAAACGGTCTTTTTTCAGAGATACGTCGTAATAGCTGTTAATGTTATCTAATCCGACGACCTGATCACCTCTAGCTATTAATCTTTGACTGAGGTAAAAACCAATAAAACCAGCAGCACCTGTTACTAAAACCCGCGCCATGCCTTTTCTCCTAAAGACTCCAGTATATTAAGTTTGCTGGCATTGTATGAGGCTCGAAGGTTGATTTAACATCCATGAGCATACCGCCTCAGCGTATACAACCTAGCAATTGAGAGCGGGGCATGTCCAGACAGGCTTGATGGTTGACGGTGAGTAACAGGACATCTAGGTTAGTAAGTCCTGTCACTAGATTAGTTTAGATACCATATTCTTGCTTTACCTCCTGGGGGGTTGGCAGGAGGGTCAGGGACGAGGGGTCTAATAGCAAATTACCACAATTTTTCGTTGTAAGAAGTTTCTCCATCTAGCGGGAAACACATGCTGATGTCGATAATGCCAATAGTGGTTCGTGAAGTTAGAATTAGCCAGAGATAACTAGAATCTATCTGCAAAATTTGAAATTGAGAGATATTCTCTTTGCCTATGCACGAATAATTCCAGCCAAACGCATCGCGTTTATTTCTGACTTAATCCCCTTCTCAAAGCTTCTTGGAGAATACCCTAATTCACTGTTTGCTTTAGAGATATTAAAATCTTTATTTTCTTGTAATCTTAAAACCTGTTCTCCAGTAATTGGAAATCCTGGTAAATGCTGGGCATAGTTAGCAATTGTTGCGGCTAAATTTATATTTATCTTTATTTTTAATACTTGACGATTCAATTGACGAAGAATCGTGTCTATCACCTCAAGGTAAGTAATTGCTTGAAACCCTGCTAAATTGTATTCTTGATATTCGGTATTAGGTTTGATTATTGCAGCTGCAATACCATCAGCTAAGTCATCAACATAAACTGGTTGCATCAGATTCTGACCATTACCAAAGAGGGGAAAGATAGGATAACGGTCTAAAAATCTGATTAGCCGGTTCATATTCTTATCCTGGGCAGAGCCGTAAATCATTGTCGGGCGCAAGATAGTATAAACGATACCACTATCACGAATTCTAGCTTCATTGACTTTATAGATTTCAGAACATTGATTGTACTTAGAAAAAATGCCTGTAGTGGTAACAAAGTAAGCTCTTCTAACCCCTGCTCCGGTGATTGCTTGCAAGGAGATATGATAGTGCTTGGGGTGAGTCATATCAAGATAAGTGACATTAGAGCCTAGCAAACTCTTAAATGTATCTGGTTGCGTCACATTTCCGACATGAAGCTTAACTCCAAGTGCCTGCAACGGTTTAGTTATAGATGTTGGTCTGACAAGACAATTGACATTCTCAGCACCAACATGACTAACCAAACGCTCTAGTACAGCTATACCTGTTTGAGAAGTTGCACCTGCAAAAAAATACATCATAGCTTTTCCTAACTACGTAGTACTCTATCTTTGGCGTTGCTAATTATAAAGCGCACAACTTTATCTGAAACATGGGGATCTAAGTATTCAAGAGGTACACTCCAAGGGAAGAGGGTCTCAGTAGCTAGTTTTAATCCTTCCAAGATGCGCTCCGGAACACAACCTGTCAAGATGTTACTTCCACATGCTACTGTTTCTGGACGCTCAGTTGTATCCCTAATGGTAATCGAGGGTACTCCGAAAATGCAGGCTTCTTCTTGAACTGTACCACTATCAGTAATTACGCAACATGCTTGCTGTTCAAGCTTAATAAACTCAAAGAAATCGAAAGGAGGTAGTCTTCGCACCAGGGAATGAACTTCTAATCCTAGTGCTTTCATCTTCGATTGGGTACGAGGGTGAAAGCTCCAAATGATCGGTTGTTTGTAGCGCACTGCCAGAGCATTCAAGGCTTCGACAATTGCCTTTAAGCGAATGGGAACATCCACATTTTCAGCACGGTGAGCTGTTACGAGGAAATACTTTTTTTCCTCGAGTTCCAGTCTATTAAGAATCTCGCTTGACTTAATTTGAGGTGAATAGTGTTGAATGATCTCAAAGATGGGGTTACCCGTAACAATAATTGCTTCTTTGTTTATACCCTCATTGGTTAAGTTAACTTTGCTATTTTCCACATAGGGCATTAGCCAAGTACTTACGTGGTCAATAATTTTCCGATTACGTTCCTCCGGTACTCGTAGGTCGAAGCAACGATTACCTGCCTCCATATGAAATACTGGAACACCCATTTTCTCCGCAACAATTGCCGAAAGACCACTATTGGTATCTCCTAAAATCAGACAAGCGTCGGGCTGTACCTCTGTAATGACCTGTTCAGTTCCTTCGAGAATCTTGGCAATTTGGCTAAAGGTTGTTTCAGAACTTGTATCTAGCCGAATATCAGGTTTGCGAATACCCAGAGTCTCGAAGAAAATCGAGTCAAGTTCTGGTGTATAGTTCTGACCAGTATGAAGTAGTGTGTGATTTGTTAATCTGTCAAGTTTTCCAATAATCAGACTTAAGCGAATTACTTCAGGTCTAGTACCCAAAATCGTTAATACTTTCACACTCTACTCCTAATTGGATAAGCCAACACTGAGCTGATCAACCTTCATTTCACCAGCTTTGACTAAAAGGTCATGTAAACCAGTACGATCAAGCACGGCATGTTGTGAAGAGTACTCACCAACTAAGGGTGGAGTTTTGGCGTAGTTATTACCTACTTCGGGTAAAACAGAAGCGATGACATAATAATTATCACGCTCGGTTGTGCGAACCATCTCCTCTTCTGAAATCAATATTTCATGCAGTTTCTCGCCAGGACGAACGCCAATTTCCACGACGGGAATTGCCTGACCATTGAGCATCACTTCAACAAGGTCAATAATTTTGGTAGAGGGTAAACGGGGAACAAAGGTTTCACCCCGAGAGCCATGACGTACACAATCGAATACTGTGTCAACAGCCTGATCCAAACTAATCAGAAAGCGTGTCATTTCACGCGACGTAATGGTAACAGGTCCGCCCTGCTGAATTTGATATCTAAAAAGTGGTACAACCGAGCCTCGTGAGGCAATCACGTTACCATAGCGAACGCAGGTAAATGCAGTTTTATCTTGACCCAGATTCCCCTCCAACAAAATGCGTTCTTGCAGTGACTTAGTCATACCCATGACGTTGACTGGTTTGCAAGCCTTATCGGTCGAAATACCGACTACTAGTTCAACGGGTGTGTCGTTCTCGCGCACTGCACGCACCAGATTAATCGCACCTTCAACATTGGTTCGGACTGCTTCAGCTGGGAAGTACTCGCAAGAGGGAACTTGTTTGAGAGCTGCTGCATGGAAAACAACTTCAGCTTGCCGTACAGCTGTGACAACTGAAGCGCAATCTCGGACGTCGCCAACGCGGAACTTCAACAATTCCTCGAAGTTGCGGTAAAAAATATCGTCTGTGGCAACCTTAAGATGCTTCCAATCAACCTTCATCTGATGGTGCTTTCCCTCATCGCGGGAGAAAACGGTTACACTTTTGGGGCGACCCATCTCGCCATTGAGGATGCGCCGCACTAAGGCTTTACCAAGAGAACCAGTTCCGCCTGTTAGAAGAACCCGCTTACCTTCTAAATCCATAGTCTCCACTGTATAATTTAAGCTATGAAGCGATAGTATATTGATTTCATCAATTGTAAAAAAGGAAGTTTACGTAATTTTTCTTTAATTTTCAAGTATTCTTCATAACCTTGATCGAAATCATCGGTTTTAGTAGAACTAGCTTTATAGCGTATATCACTAATGGATAAAGAGCAGTCTGCCAGAGTCATCCCATTCACTTCAGTTACAATCATCGCTCTTCGATTAATTGGGTCGATCTCAAGAGTTTCTACCTTTACATCTTCATTCTCTTTTATCCAATTAGTAAAAGCTAAGTGTTCTCCCCACCCGGCTTCGTGTTGGTCAGCAGGATCTTTCCAGTCGTCCCAGTAGATAATCAAACCAGGCTTACACAATGGCTTGAGAAAATCTAAAACATCTATGGTGGATTTATAAAGATCCACGTCAATATTTACAAAAATAATATCACTAATATTTTTTCTTACTTCATCAGTTAGGCTATCCGAAAAAAAGCCATCAACAAACGAAAATCTATCATCTGAGGGACTGGTCAATTGGTAAAGTCTTCTCGTAACGACTTCTTTAGACGAAGAAAACTGACCTTTCCGATGACGCTCTGGGACCCAAATCCCACTGGCTTCTTCAGGTAAACCTTGCCAAGAATCAAAACCAATTAGTTGGCTCTGGGGATAATTCTTCAAAATTTCCTTAGCTTGCCATATATAGGTATTTCCTACATGAACTCCAAATTCAAGGCAAGTACCGCCTTGGGGATGGATAGCATGTGCTAGATGAAATGATCTTCTAAAGACGCTCATAACCAAAATTTTCGTCAACTAACAGAATAAAAATAAGGCTACTTATCTTCAGCAGAGAAACCTTGGTAAACATCTTTCTTACCAAGTCCCTGCTTAAAAATATGTCGTACTAAAGTCCTAACTGTGTTATCCCATTTTGATAACGAGCGTACTACTGGTTGTTCCGGACGGGCTATAAATTCAGTTATATGAAAGTAGTCTTCCAATTCGAGAGAAAAATTTTGGAAGTAATAGTTTGAAACGCAGCAGCGAATTCTATCAGTACGCACAGGATTAACTGAATGATAAGAAGATCGATTCGTCTCCATCACCACTAAACGGTTAAAAAGACTAGGAACTTCCAAACGCTTACGCACTTTTGAATCCCATAGTTCTAAGTTGCCGCCCAAGTCTACTTGCCAGTCTGGACTAACGTAGTAGAGTAAATTGAGTACCCGATAAAACTGCCTTTCTCCATCATGAGAGTTGTCAATATGAGGATTTAGAAAGTTGTCTTTTTTCATCACACTGATTCCCCCAGCGTAAAGAGATGGATCGGCACGGAGATCATTAAAGCTACATATATGCTCAATTTCTGCAATCACTTCTGAGGCTTGAAAAGCAAAAGTTGCATCAGCTAAAATTGGAGGAAATCTGTCTAGGGCTTTTGAAGTGTATTTTTTTTCTCGAAAACTAGATATCAGGCGCATCTCAGATACGGGAGGAAAGGCCTTGTAGATGGCACGACACATTTCCTCTGGTAACAGATTGTCTGCGACAAAATAACGGGTAGTAATCTCATCTTTTTGAGCATGAAACTGTTTCTGTAATTTTTTTCTTTCGGTACGGAGGCGTTCAGCAACTAAATTTACAAATAGCTCTTTCATGGAAAACCTCATCAAAGCTTAACTATACTTCATGAAAGTAGACTTTTGACCTGCCTTTGCTTCTTCGGTCATTGCCTCGATCATGGCACTCCAAGTAGGAGGGTAATAGCCCGTTACTTCTCTAAATCGGGAAGAATCGAGAGTTCGATCCAGCTTAAACGTATCATCGGGAATAATTTCAGTCGTCAAACCGAACTTTTCTTTGACCAAGCAAAGCAGATCGTATTTTGAAATCACCTCGCTTGAAACTTGATACAAGCCATGCAGTTGAGGAAACTCCGTAATCAGTTGTTCGATTAAACGACTGAGTTCGATAGTCGTCAAGCCATTGTACATCGCTCCTTGAAAACCTTTAACAGGTTCAGGTGAATTCAAAAACCATTCGACTAAACCAGTTTTGTGTTCTAGCTCAAGTCCGACAATTGATGTGCGTAAGGTGAGAGTATGAGATTGGCTGACCTCGCCTAAAAGCTTGCTACGTCCATATAGATCAATCGGATCTGGTAGATCATCTTCGCTGTAATTTCCCCGTTTTCCGCTAAATACGCAGTCAGTGCTGGGGTGAATTAAGCGAGCGCCAACCGTCTTGCACAAAAGCGCCAAGCGATGAGGCAGCAAGGCATTGATTTCGATGCTAGTTAGGCTATCTTCGGCAATTGGGCGTTGCTTAACGATTCCTACTGCATTTATTACCACATGGGGTTTGAAATCAGCAAAAACTTCTACAAGGTTTTGGAAGTTGCTCACATCTACGCCACTATAGCTTGATTCACGGTTGAATATTTTGTGGTGCTCATATGCTTGAAGATCGCGTCGTAAGGTAACACGAATGTTGAATTGTTTGGGCAGACTACTAAAGTGCTTCGAGAGCTGATGTCCAAGCATGCCATCTCCACCCAGTACCAGTAAACGAGTTGGAGGTTCTTCCTTAGTCATATCTAGAATCTTCTTTCAGGATTTCAAGCAGGCGATCCATGACACTTGTACGCGAAAAGTATTGATCGTAGTAGTCTTTGCCATTCCGTCCTAATTGATGACGTTCTTCCGGCGACATATGGTAAAGCTTTAATACAGTGTCACGGAGTGCGATCGCATTCTCTGGTTCACAGATTAAACCAGCTTGTGCATCTAAAATCACCTCTGCTCCGCTTCCTTCAAGTCCAGCGATAATGGGACGAGCACATGCCATGTAAGACTGTATCTTGGAAGGGATAGTAAGAGCAAACAAAGGGTCGCGTCGCAGCTGTACTAACAGAACATCGGCCAGGGCAAAATACTGCGGCATGGTTTCGACCGGACGACGACCTTTAAATGAGATGTTAGATAGTCCCTGAGCTGCTGTTTTGAGATTATCAAGATTTGCACCATCTCCCAAAATTACAAACCGGATATCAGGATAATCTATCAGCATCCGAGCCACTTCTACCAATGTCTCTAGGCTTTGAGCTGCACCAATATTTCCGGCGAAGACAATTTTGAATCCGGTTGCCATTTCCTCTCGTTGAGCAAGTTCTTGATCTGGTTCTACAGGCTGATATAAATCTTCTGCCCAATTAGGCAAAAACTCCACCCGTTTTCGGGGAATATCGTACTCTAGGACTTTTGGGATGAAACCTGTTGACTGTACAAGAATTTTTTGAGAGTTCCGATATAGAAAGCTCACTAGTCGCCGGGTTCCTTTGAGCATTATTCCTTCTGCAACTAGTCCTGCTGCTTGAAGACTTTCAGGCCAGATATCTTGAACCCAAAAATAAATGGGAACCTGGCTGAAGTGAATCGCCTTAATTACTACTGCCGGTAATCCGATAGTAACTGGCGAAAGCTGAAACGTGATTATTCGATCATACTGGTGGGGACGAATTAAACATGAGCCTAGTAGTGAAGCAGAGACAGCAAAAGAGAGATAGTTCGAGATACGCTTGAATTTGTTATAGCTAGTGTCCGGATAAAGGGGGACTCGGATTAACGATACACCGTGATAGTCTTCCCGTTCAAATAGCTTAATGCGATAGCCTTCATACAGCTTGCCCTTGGGGTAGTTGGGATAACCCGTTAACACAGTAACTTCGCAGCCGCGCTCACGTAATCCTAGGGCAAGATCACCAACTCGAAAGGGTTCAGGTGGAAAATACTGGGACACAATTAGGATTTTCATCGTATCCGCTCAAACAAATGATTTATCGGGATTTCTGTTGAACTTCTAAGACTACAAATCTGAGCAATCTTCGCCATTAGTGTAGTCCAGTCTACCTGATAAGTTACTTTCCTTTTCGTAAAATCGCTTCTTTAAATAAAATCCGATGTTTTTCAACGGCATCCTCACACTGGCTGTATTGCAATCCATACTCTTGCGCCCGTTGCGACCACTGTCTGTGAATTAACTCGTCCATTTCTAGACACTGTTGTATTACCCTTTGAAAAGATTTAGGTTGCTCTAGGGGGATATCCCACCCCACTCCTTTACTTTCCAGATTACGCCACGGTGTGCGATCGCTGATCAATACAGGGCATCCAGCAACTAGGGCTTCTAAAATAACATATCCAAAACTTTCTCCAAGGGTGGGCAAAAATAAAAGGTCATGCTGAAGCATGACCTCCGTAACTTTATCATGAGCTAAAGAGCCTTGGTATTGAACTTCAATGTTCTTGGGCATTGAACTAATGAGCTGTTGGCATTCTTCCCAATAGACTCCATCTTCAATGGGTCCATATATGCTGAATTGAATATCACCTTTGATTTCCTTGAAAATGCTCAAAGCACCATAGAGGTTTTTCTGACGCGAAATACGGGACAGAAAAATGACATTCAGATAGTTATTCTTTTTCCTTATTCTACTTGTCCGATTAGTAATTTGCTTAACTGATAATGCTGGTAATTCTGGAGCGATTTTGACTAGTGAATTTTCAGATAATCTGTGTTTAATATCTGCTTGTTCGTAGAGACTGGATGCCTGAAAAACCATATCTCCACAAAGCCCAAGAGACTTAGCTAAAAATAGATAGGTTGTCTTTTTTAAACTTTTTAAACCCAAAGCATTTTGAGAAAATTCTCCTCTAGGTGCTAAGACTGTGGGTAAGTGATGAATTAACCTAAGACGACGTAGCAGCAAAGGCTTTATAGTAAAAACTGGAGAAAAAAAACTATTGAGATACAATAAATCAGGCTCTACTGTATTGATTATATTATTAAGCACTTTCAAGGATAAATTTTGTATAGGCAAATATAAAACTTCAGCTTTACCTACCTTTTGCCAGACATTAACTTTGATTCCGCCATAAGGCTTGGCATCTCCACAATCTCTATCTCTTGTAATTACTTTGAAGTCAAATTCATCACCCAAGTGTTCAACTACATTAGCGACTCCACGGATACATCCACCACCCTTATAACCGGGTAAATAATAATCGCTAGTGGCTAGAACTACTGGTTTAGGATTGATATATGAATTCATTTCTTTAGCTTCAATAGGCTGTATCTGCCTTCATTGATTTGCTCATCTTAAGTCTACCGGACAGAAGTGATTCTCGTAACATTCTTATCAGGTAATGGGGGGTATTTCTAAGTCGCCACTGAGCTAGAGTAAGCCAGTCATAAATACCCGCATTTTGGATGAATTCTTGATATATTTCCTTTTTCTCTAACTCCATAGCTTCAAATTTAGTGTTGCTGAGTTGATTTGTATGTAATCGAAAGCAGGCTACTGGCGGTCCGTCTATAAATGTGAAGCTAATACCTAATTTTAATGCTCTTGAGTAGAAATCTGCATCAGAAGATAAAGAATAGTATTCATTAAATCCGTTTAATTTTTGGTAAGTATTGCATCTAAAAATTGCTGATTGTTGAGCAAAGCCAAGTATACCCATTTTGAATAAAGAAAATAGCTGGTTGGGTTTAGCCGCAGCAAATGAGTATACAAATCGTCCGGTATTATCTACATAATCGCAATTACCATAGACTACATCTGAGTTTAAAGAGTTACCTTTAGCAATAAGTCTAGCGAAACTATCTGGATATAGCCAATCATCTGAATTAAGATAAGCAAACCACTCAGTTTTAGATTGGCACAAACCAGCATTTATAGCACGATACATGTTTCCTGGCTCTACATAAAGAGTAGGAACATTCCATCGTTTACAAATATCTAATGTGCCATCTGTTGAACCACTATCAGCTACTGTAATTTTAACCTCGACATCCTTCTGCGAGTGCAAAGAAAGCAGAGTATTATCTAGGGTAGCAGCACTATTTAATGTGGGAACAACACAGCTAATCATTTAGGAAAATGATAAAGGATAGTAAGAGAATAAGTAGAAAATTTTATTTTACTCGCTGAATCCAAAATGAGCCAAGCATTCTGCCCTCTTGACTTGCATAAATAGGACAGGCTTTAGCTAGTTCATCCCGGTAGTTAAAACTCAAATAATTGAGAGCTAATAAAACTTTGAAACTAGAATTGTAGGAAAGGAATGCTTGAAGAATATATTGCTCAGTCCAGAAATAGCGATATTTCTGTATCCATTCTCTAGGATAATCATAGGGTAAGAATATATCATGAATATGAACTAAAACACCTTTTCTTAAATTAGGTAAAATATTTAGATACTCAGTTACTACATCACCTCCCGTTCTTACAACATGAGAGGAATCAATAAAAAGAATGTCGTTTTCCTCTAACTCTTTAAATACTAAACTATCAGTATCTTCTACTTTCTCTCGTACTACCTTGTCTAAATGCAGTTGCTCAAGCCATGGTATTTCATAAGGTTCAATGGAAAGGTGCTTTGCCGGTTTTCCTTCCTGTCGGTTTTTGTCTAGAGCTTTTTTCGCCATCATCGTCGAGAATCCCGAACCGATTTCAATAAAGTTTTTTGGCTTAAAATGTCTTATCATGCTGTAGAGAATTTCGGCATCTCCTGAGCAAAATGAAGGATTATTGTAGAAAAAATCTAAACTCTCGCTAGGTTGGTCTAAAGGAATATTCTCTAGTTCAGAAGTATAATTAAATTTCTGTAGAAGAGCCAACTGGTCTTGAGGATTCAAGTCAATGCCGTGCATTGTCTTTGCTTCCGTCCATGTTTCATCTGGAAGTTTATGAACATTGAAAACTGGCTGATAGTAGTGGTATCTCATTGGAATAACGCCAAAGTAATCCCATATCTTATATGACAAAGGAAGACGACTTGCTCCTAATCGCGCCTGAATAAGTGCCATGAACGCGATAAAAGGTGTTATCAATAAATTACAAAAATCAACAATTTTCATTAAATTTGACGTAACGTTTTTGCTCATTTCTTCAAGCTAAATTACTAAAATATTGAATTATCAACTACTAATTAAACTTGAAAATTACTTAAATTACTTTCATCATTGATTACTCAGTCACGAGAAAAAGTGCTGTCATGTTGTTTCTTATGAAGATAAACGTACATTGCCATAAAGAACCACAGTTCAAATAAAAAATAGTGCCCTATTCTCAACGCATAAACAACAAAAAAAAGTAAACACATTTTACTTAAAACATAATATTTATAATTAATGGACTTCCTAACTTTAAACCTCCAAAGAAAAAGCAACAAAACTGCTATTCCAAACAAGCCTAATTCCGATGGAATCCTCAGAAATAAAGAGCCCGTGTCACGAGCAGTCAAACCAAAAAGACCTAACTCTTGAACATAATTAACATCAAAATAGTTTCCCAAATGTTCAAGGTAATTTGTGTAGGAAGAATTAAGACCGGAACCAAAAATTGGATTAGAAAAAAAACTGTCTTTCGCCACAAGAAAGTTTGAGTAGAAAGCAAAAACGCTGGGATTTTGAAGAGAGCTACTATTACTAGCTAATAAATCAATTACCGAATTAACCCTGATTGATACAGATTCTGATTTGGTCACAGCTAATATTATTAATGTGCAAAGAAACAAAGCAGCTGTAAATATTCTAAGGGGTTTTTGACAAAGTTTTTTGTAAGGCAATGAGAATAAAACACACAAAATTAAACTAAGATATGCAATTGACGAAAAAGTCAGCAAATTAGCAGCAAAAATTATTAGAGATTGTGTCCTTGTTACAAAAAAAAATTCTCTAAAGAACAAACGTCTTACCGATAAAAATAAAGCTGGTGACAAAAAATAGGCAAAATGAGCTGGTTCTGGAAATAAGGAATTGACCCTCATTAGAAAGCCTTCAAAACCACCAAAGCGCCAGATGGGTAAAAAATACGAATAATCATACCCATATTTAAGTTGCAAGACAAAACATAATTGTTGAACTAAACTTAATCCTGCTAGTAAAACTGCTATTGAAATGTATCTTTTAGCTACAGATGGGATTTGATTTTGGTTTATAGAAAAAAATGTAAATGTTGCAATACAAAATATTTCTATACCTAGTGCTGTAGACAAAATACTAAATATTTGTGCATTTCCCAACCAGACCATAACAAAGGAAACACATGTAAAAAACACAAGAACTAATAATACACATCTATTTATAATCAGAGCTTTCCCATATAGCAATACTAGGCTTATAAACAGTAATAGTACTAGATAAATAAGCTTCAAATCAAACTGCACAACCCCTTGCCACACAAAGCAAGATAAAAAGAAACAACTATAAATTAGAGTATTTAAAGCTTTAATCATATTCGTGTTTATTTCTACAGACTAGTAAGTCCACACGCTGATATCCTGACCCTCTTTGACTAAGATATTCTGCTGCCTTAAAATAATGCAAATTTAGTTATAAACTCTACGTTGTTTTATAAAAGGAAACAAGGATCAAAACATAGTAGTGATTTATATTGCTGGAACACTGAGTTGGACGGAAAGCTTTTCATTTGGACAAACTGATTGATTAATATATAAATCTTTATCTAGGAATTTTTAATAAAAAGACTGTCCTCTTGTAAAACTTGCCCACTTTTAAGACCACGTAATTGCTCAAACGCTCCGGCATAATTAAAACCCCAGTCGGTAAGCTGATGGTATATACTATCAAATAGTGGCTGACCTTGGTACAATTCCTTGAATGATGTTTCTACGATGATTAGTTTGGATCTTTTGATGGTATTTTCACCGCCTTTAAGTATTTTATCTTCATAACCTTGAACATCGATTTTAACTAGAAGAGGGTCAATGATAGTAATTTGTTTGGCTATATTATCTAGTCTTTCAACTTTTATACTAACAGCTTTACTATCACGAGTGTAGGGAAACTCATTTTTATGTAGATCAGTCATCTTCAGAAGTGATGATGACGGAGTAAAAGTATTGCACTCAATCATTAAATCACTTGCCTCCTCTCCAAGGGCAATATTAAATCCCGTAAAGTTTTTTACACTTGCCATTCTCATTTGTAGTTCCTTGAAACAGTTTGGCAAAGGCTCAAAAGAATAAATTTGTGCTTCAGGAAAAGCTGCATGAATTGTGAGGGCTAAGCTACCAGTATGAGCACCAATATCGAAAACTGTAGCAATATTAAGCGCCTGTAACCAAGGTTGGTTGAAAGAGATGAATGTATTTACTAAACCTCCTTTCCTTCTAAGGGATAAAAGTTTAGGGTTTTCGATTATGTATGCTAATGTTTGAAGGCGACCCATTGTTTTCGCTAGTAGAGCCATAGCTGTTAGTATTTTGAGATGACTAATGTATTTATGATCACAAAGTTATAAATTTTGTTGCCAAAGTTAGGATTGTAATCTGTGATTTTCACTAGAGAGCCTGATTTATCAAAATAATGTAAATGAATTCTGAATCTTATCTGCATTAAGTAGGTATTGCAAGCGACAAATAAATAAACTTAAAAAGCTCGTATAGGTAGTCCTATCCAGTCCCACGAAACGAAAACAGCAGTACTATCTTGTTCACACAGCATACCATTTGCGTCAACACCGTATATGCTATAGTTCTGAGCAACTAAAAACTCCCTAATCTTGATAGTTGTCTCCCATTCTGAAACTGCCTCAACTAATATAATTGGTCTATCTCGGATGATTATTTTCTCTGCTCCAATAAGAGCTAAATATTCGCTACCTTGAATATCTATTTTAATTAAATTAACTTTTGGCAATTCATATAAGAGGCTATCTAGCTTTATAGTTTTAACCGATTGAGTAGAAGCTTTATCATTATCATTTTGGTTATTTATATAGTGATTACTTATATAGCTGCTACTTTCCAATGTGTTAGCACTGTTTTCATGCATAAAAGTTAATAATTTCTGTTCAGATTCTACATTTGTTACTGCTTCTTGGTGGAGTACAACGTATTTTTCTAACTTATTTTGGTGAACATTATACTTAAGTAGGTTAAAGTTTCTATAATCTGGCTCGAAGCTATGGATAATCCCCTCCCAACCACGAGATTTTAATTCATGAGCTACAATTAATGTATAAAGTCCATGGTGAGCACCAACATCTACCATCACAAATGTCGGACAAATTTGCTTAACAAGATATTGTACAAGGTGATATTCAATCTCTCCTACGTAGTATCCTTGCACGGACATCAAGCTTCCAAACGAACGAAACTTAATTTGGTTATGGTAAACATTAAAATCATGGGGATGATCAACAACAAATAGGCTATGGAGAAGTGACAGCAATCTTGGTTTCCAAGAAAATCTGCTGTCATGTTTTAGCAATGGACTGCGATGGTAATACCAACGCATTGGTTCACGAATGAACTTAGTAACTGGCAGTAGTGGATAACCTAATGATGAGTAAAAATTAATTATTTTTTTAAGTAGGGATTTAATAACAGTTTTACTCATTAAAATGCTCTGTATGTAATAACGGCAAGAACGGATAAAAAGAAGAATATTTGCAACTTGAGACAATTCATGTATTCTTTGAGAGATATATTTAGCTTTCTCATGGCAAATATTGTTAGAAACAATGAACACAAATATCCAGTATTACCCAAAATGGCTCCTGTTAAACCTAAGTATTCTGCCCCTAAACTAATTAGAAGCAGTGACATCATTCCACTGAGTAATACTATTGGCATACACAAATTTACAGCATTGGCACTGAATAATGTATAGTATCCTACTGAGTTAGTTGAATATAAGGTATAAATAATGACTGCGATGCTAAATTCTTCAGTGTATCTACCATCTGTTACATCTGGAATCATAACTCTCATAATAACTGTAACGAAAATAAGTAATACACCTCCTAAACCAAATGCAACTATTCCATTTATCTGAAGTGCTTGTTTAACTTGATTTTTTAATTTTTCTTGATTAGTTTTTACTTGAGATATTCCTCTACTTAATGTTGGTAATAAAGGCTGCACTGGCAAAGCAGAAAAAACGTTAATTTGTTTAGTAATATTGGTAATTGCTGCATATACTCCTAATTGTTCAGCACCTAAAAAAGCTCCTACTACTAGGCGATCAAACTGACCAAAAAGCACAGTACCTAGAGAAGTAAACCAGGTCATAAGACTGTAGCGGGCTATAGTTAGCGATTTGCTATAGTTCCAGATTACACTTGGTTTTACAGAACGAATCAATAGCCATACTACCCAGGCATGAACAGATAGTGTGAGCAAATTTGCAGCAACCAATGCTTGTACCATTTCCGTTATTCTGCCACCTGACCAGGCTACTAACAACATGCCCAAACTCGTTAAAACAACTTGGAGCGTGTTAACAATATTAATTAATGCATACCTTTGGTAGGCTTGCTCAACACCGATGAAAACTCTTTGGAGTAACTGTGTCCAAACGACGAGGCTACCAACTTGTATCCCTTGCACCACATCTAAATATTGTCCAGACTCCAACTTGCCAAACAAACTAACCAGTCTTGGTGATCCTTGCCAAAGAACTGTTGCTGCTAGTGTTGCTAACACGAGCATTGTCGCAAATATTGCCGTTAAAGTTTGAGAAATTCCTTGGTTGTCATCTTTTGCTAAGTCCTTTGACAAAAACACAGTAGTAGAAATGGAAAGCCCTGCTTCAGCTAATCCAGCAATACCAATGACTGCCGAAACCAGCGTCCAGATCCCATAATCTTCTACTCCAATCAGACGAATGAGTAAAGGAATCGTTAGGATATTTAATCCGGTGCGGATAACCGCGCCGATGAAATTATAAAGTCCATTTTTTAGCACTTACATAACTCAGACAACTATTTCTACATCAGTCAATATAAACTACTAGTACCAATCTTAGACTGTATAAATTGCCAATCATCCCATATTAGCTCTTTAGATAAGGTGAGCTGAAATCTATGCAACAAACAGAACGAGGAAAAATTCAGGAAGAGGAAGAAATTTCCCTTATAGATATAATTCGGTTTCTTGGTCGTAATTGGAAACTTATTACTCTGACAACAGCAGGACTATCTGCGATCGCTATTTTCCTTTCCTACCTCCAACCCAAACAATATCAAACACAACTCACCCTCTCAGTCAAGCCCATCCAAATCATGCCCGGTTTACCTCAATTTATCCCTGGGTTAGATGTCAAGCAGGCTAACGATGTAGCGGTAGAACTCTTGCAGACTCAACCACTAGAGCAGATTGTTGCCACACCCAATTATGACCCCACTAATCAGAAGATCGGCATAACTTTGCGCTCAACCACTCCCACTGTCTTAAGGGGACTCGGAGACACAATAGCCGACGAGTTGGCAACGGGTTTTGAGGAAGTTATCGGTAGTAATGTAGAGAATGCCCTCAGCTACCAAAAGTTGCAGATTAAAAAACATCAAGAGGTTCTTAATCAGATAGAAAAAGAAATTGCCCAAACTTCCCCAAGTAATACAGCTAAACTGGAAGCCTTAGAGGAGCAACGTTCTGTCTACCTTACTGCCATAGCTTCCTTGACATTTGACCAAAATGAACTTGAGCTTGCTCAAAAAAATATGGCTGAATTTGCCGCACAAGCCCTTTTGATAAATGTTTTGAGTGAATCTGGAGTCTTGCAAACTGGCTCAGTTAAAAAGATGGTTGTAGTCGCAATTCTGGTCAGCTTTATCTTAGCTGTACTTGCTGCCCTAATTCGTGAACAAATCCCACGCCTGAGGCAAGAACTGGAGGAAAAGAAACCTCAGAAGTAGGCTAAACGCCTAGGTAATAGTAGACCAAAAAGTCGCGACCATCAGGTCTAGATAGCTTAGCAGGACTTACTTACCTCCATCGCTAGCCAGCTGTTCGACAAATAGCCCATGCTTTTCCCCATTAAGCCCTTCCTGTAGCACAGTCAGAACTCGCTGCATATCTCCCCTCAAAAGTGCCTGCACATCCAACCGCAACCCAGCAAAAAAGGGACTGCTCGACACCCCAAACGAATCAGGTTGCTGCTGTCGATACTCTCCCTGATCCAGAACATACCAGCGAAACTCTCCTTCCTGCACCAACCAAACTAGATACTCCCTTACCCCATTGCGGCGATAGGCGTGCAATTTATCATGCAAGTCATAAGAAGCACTACTGGCAGCAATTTCTACAATTAACTCCGGTGCGCCTTCAACGTAATCATCATCGCTAATGCGTGATCGCCCACCACAATTCTCATTCAATCGCAGCATTGCATCTGGCTGAGGTTCATTGTCTAAATCAAGGCGAACTGTAGCATTATCAGCCAATTCAACACCAGGTGTAGCAGCCCCATAAACCCCTAACCAAGTCATTACTTGGCTATGGGGTTTACCATGTCGGTTATAGCGTAGAGGTGATGCCACGTAAACCACTCCTTCGATTAACTCAGCTTTCTTGACCTGGGGCATGAGCTGATAACGTCGCTCGAACTCAAAGCGACTGAGGCGATCGCCATTCTCTAAAGCTGGAATCAATTGTTGCGAAAAAAGAGTCGTATTCACGACAACACCTCCCTTGAACGTTATAACTTCAAGATATCTCTTTAACTTCTCGTTCTGAAACTCGCTGATACTTTACACCAGTTGAGTCCATCCCATAACCATCAGTATCAAACTTCAACACATCCCCATAAGCACTCATCCAGCCTGAAATCCTCGCCGGAACTCCAGACACCATGGCATAAGCTGGTACATCCTTTGTTACTACTGCCCCCGCTGCCACAAAGGCATACTCATGCAGTGTTACCCCGCAAACAATCGTCGCATTTGCTCCAATACTCACACCCCGCTTGACTAAGGTAATTAGATAGTCGTCACTGGTATTTCTGGGGAACTCGCAGCGTGGCGTTTTAATATTGGTAAATACCATACTCGGGCCGCAAAAGACATAGTCTTCTAACATCACCCCTTCGTAAAGAGAGACGTTATTCTGAATCTTGCAGCCGTCACCGATTACCACATTATTAGCAACAAAAACATTTTGACCGAAAGAACAGTTGCGCCCAATTTTTGCCTTACTCATAACGTGGCAAAAGTGCCAGATTTTCGTTCCCGCACCAATCTGGGTTCCCTCATCGACATAGGCTGACTCGTGGACGAAATAATCAGCCATCCATCGCCTCCCGAGCCTTTTCCAAAATTTCTACCACCGCCACACCATTCCAGCCATCTGACCTGGGTTGTTCGCGAGTATTTAGACAGTGCAGGAAGTGTTCACACTCAATTTTCAAGGGTTCAGATGTCTCTATCTCCGGTGACCAACTGCCCTCATCTCGATTTTGCAGCTTGCCATCAACGCCCTTGTCATACACCGTTACCTTTTGCAAAACCTCATCGTAAATCAGCATTTGCTTACTGGCAATTACGACCGTGCTGCGTTGTAACAGTGGCCAGTACCAAGAACAGTGAATATGGGCTGTTTTACCCCCCTTAAAGTAGAGGTCTACATGTACATTATCCTCAATCTCTGCCTGTAACATGGCATGGCCATGAGCCTTTATACTCTCGACTTGAGGATTGCCCAAAAGGTCTAGCATGACGGAGACATCGTGGGGAGCAAATGACCACCAAACATTCTCCTCGGTACGAACCTTACCTAACTTAGTGCGCTCGGTTGCCACATGTAAAACCTCCCCTGCTTTACCACTAGCTAAATAATCTCCCATCCAAGCGATCGCTGATTGATACAGCAACAAATGACCTACCATGAGAATGCGTCCGTGCTTATCCGCGTATTCTGTTAGGTGTTGCGCCTCCTCTGTCCGCAGCGCCATTGGCTTTTCAACAAACACGTCTTTCCCTGCTGCCAATGCCGCCATCGCCATTTGATAATGCATTGGTGCAGGTGTTGCTAATACGATGGCTAGAACCTCTGTTTGCAGTGCCTCCTGATAGCTTGAGTAAGTGGCGATATCCGGATAGGTAGCCGAAGCTTCTTGCCGAAGCTCTAGATTTACCTCAGCTACACCTGCCAGTCTGCCTAAGTTATAAAAGTTCCGAACCAGATTTTTTCCCCAGTTCCCCGCACCAACAACAATTACCTGATGATTCACAACAGTGTCACCTTTTTGCGATCGCAGTTTAAGTGTCTGGTTGCCCCTCGCGTATCCAGCACGGAATTAGCCTTGGCAACCAAATTCACATAATCAACCTGAGTGTGATCCGTGGCAATAATAACTAGATCTGCCTTGGCAATAGTATCATCTGTGAGTTCAACTGATTCAAAACTCTGACCGGAGACTTCAATCTTTGGCACATAGGGATCATGGTACGCTACCGTAACCTTATCTTCGAGCAAAAGCTCCATCACCGCAATCGCTGGGGATTCTCGCCAGTCATCGAGATTCTTTTTATAGGCTGCCCCAATTATCAACACCTTTGCTTGAGAAGGAGCAATACCCAAATTATTCAGAACTCGCCAAGCTTTTTCCCTGACAAATTCTGGCATCTTGCGATTAATTTCACCCGCTAGGGCAATGAAATGGGTTTCAAAGTTAAATTCCTTAGCTTTCCATTCTAGGTAGTGAGGGTCAAGAGGAATACAGTGACCTCCTACTCCTGGGCCTGGGTAGAAAGGCATAATTCCAAAGGGTTTAGTATTAGCCGCGTCTAAAACTTCCCAAACATTGAGATTCATGCGATCGCACAGCAGTGCCAACTCGTTAACCAAAGCAATATTCACTGCCCGAAACGTATTCTCAAACACCTTCACCAGTTCTGCGGCTTTCGCGCTACTTACTGGTACAACATGCTCAATCGTCTGCTGATAGAACAACGTAGCCACTTCCAGGGAATGCGGGTCGGACGCGCCTACCACCTTATTGGTATTTTTAGTGGTATACCTTTGATTGCCAGGGTCTACCCGCTCCGGGGAATGAGCCAGGAAAAAGTCTTGTCCTTGTTTAAGACCGCTGATTTGCTCGAGTACCGGACGCATTACCTCATCGGTCGTACCAGGATAGGTGGTAGACTCTAGCGTTACCAGTTGTCCCGGTCGCAGGTACTGGGCAATTTGTTGCGTTACGTTCTCTATATAACTCAAGTTAGGTGTTAAATTCTTCGTCAGTGGTGTTGGTACGCAGATTACGATAACATCCGTCTGATGTACCTCTTCAAAACTGGTGCTTGCCCTAAGTTTGCCATTTTTTACAATTTGCTGGAGGTCTTCGTCTTTGACATCTGTGATGTAATTATCTGCTCGGTTGACAGACTCTGCTCGGCGAGGATTTTGCTCAATGCCAATGACCGGAAAACCAACTTTCGCTTTTTCGACAGCAAAAGGTAAACCAACATACCCCAAACCCACGACACCAACAAGAGCGGTATGGTTGCTAATTTTCTCTTGCAACTCACGTAAAGCTTTCTGTGCCTCAGTCATCTCAATTCACTCTTATACAATTGCTGTATGCTAACGTTGACTCCCAGCGACAGAAAGGGAACTGACCATCTATGCAACACACGGAACAGGGGCAAGTCCCCCAAGATAATGAAATCTATCTAGCTGACATTCTGCGCTTTTTTTACCGCAATGGAACATTGATGGGACTGATTACAGTGGGCTTATCAGTCATAATAATCGCCCTTTCTCTACTTCAACCCAAACCATACCAAAAACAGTTAACCCTGTTAGTTTTACCAGTCTCTCTTTCTACCTCACCCCCTCTACCGGGTCTAGACATTACGCAAGCTAGTAACATTACCCTTAAATTTCTCGAAAGTCAGCCCCTAAATGCAGTTAATCTCCAACCCACCTACGATGCAGCTACAGGGCAGATTAACCTAACACTTAGTTCCTCCAATCTTGATGCCCTGAAAACGGCTACCTCACAAATTCAGAGCGAAGCGGAAATCATCTTTCAAGATTTCCTGAGCAAAAAGTTAAAAACTAGCCTCACCGCTATCGAGCTGGATTTAGAGAGAAATCGGCAGGCTTTAAATGAACTAGAGAAGCAAAGCGCACAATTTTCTTCTTCAACTGAATTTAGACTCGGAGCATTGGAAACCTATAAGGCTGAGAAAGTTGCCAGTATTACTGAGCTTGAGTTTAACAAACAGTATCTGGAACAGGCTCAAGACAGCCTTGCTAAATTGACAAATCAAGCCATCCCTATTCAGATTTTGTTGGAATCAGAAATTTCTCCCGGTCGTTCCTCCTTGCAACAGGTTGCCATCATCGCTGTCATCGCCAGTTTCATTGTCGCCATCTTCGTGGCCCTGATCCGCGAACAAATCCCTGTCCTGAAGGCTGAACTCTCTAAGAACAAAATAAGCACTAACCAAGACTTATAAGGAGGGTTATGCAACCTAATTGCTGTCAGTATTATCTTGAGCAGCAATATCAACTCAGAAATTTGTTACCAGTAGGTATCTAAAAGGGAAACTAACCCAAAAGAAACCTCAGGAGTAGGCCAAACGTCTAAGCAACGGTATGCTAAAAAGTTGCTACCTAAGTCTTCAGGGATAATCATGCCCAAGCGAGTGTTCTTTCCCTCCATCTACCGATTGGGACAACTAGGTCTAGATGGCTCAGTTGC
>JBAUJE010000263.1:0-15182 GCA_049683475.1 Coleofasciculaceae cyanobacterium
GGAAAAATTGTAATTGTTAATCTCCCCCTGCCTCCCCTGCCTCCCCTGCTCCCCAGCTCCCACGAACCTCTTTCCATGAAGAACTACCCATACCAAGTCGGCGGAAGTCTAACTAATGATGCTCCTAGCTATGTGGTGCGGAAAGCTGATACTGAACTATCTGAGAGCTTAAAAAAAGGGGAATTTTGCTACGTTCTCAACTCTAGGCAAATGGGCAAGTCCTCGCTCTTGGTGCGCACAAAACATCAGTTGCAGCAAGAAGGGTTCAAATGTGCCGTGATTGATATGACTCGTCTCGGTAGTGAAAATATTAATCCAGGACAATGGTATCGGGGAGTGATAGCGGAATTATGGCGGAGTTTTAATTTATTCGGAAAAGTTAATTTAAACCTTTGGTTGGATGAAAAAGAAGAAATTTCTCTGCTCCAAAGGTTAAGTAATTTTATTGAGGATGTCTTATTTGTCCAGCTTCCTCAGGAGAAAATTTTTATCTTTATAGATGAAATTGATAGCATTCTCAGCCTCAATTTCTCCATCGATGACTTTTTTGCTCTAATTCGTTTCTGCTACAATCAGCGGACTATCAATCCTGAATATAATCGTATTAGTTTTGCCATTTTTGGGGTAGCAGCTCCCTCAGATTTAATTCAAGATCGCAATAGGACACCATTTAATATTGGTAAGGCAATTACACTACAAGGCTTCAGCTTAGAAGAAGCCCAACCTTTAATCCCTGGATTAGAAATTAAACAAGGTAATGCTCAAGCGATTCTTCGAGAAATTTTAACTTGGACGGGAGGACAACCCTTTCTCACCCAAAAGCTGTGTCATTTGATCGTTAATTCCTCTCAAGAGACGGTGAGTGGCATACTAACCATTCCTCCTGGTACAGAGGCATTTTGGGTAGAGAGTGTGGTGCGATCGCAGATTATCCACAATTGGCAATCTCAAGATGAACCGGAGCATTTACGAACTATTCGCGATCGCATTGAGCGCAATGGTCAGCGAACTGGTAGATTACTGGGTATTTATCAACAAATCTTAGATGGGATTGAAATTAAAGCTGATGATTCAAGAGAGCAAATAGAATTACTGCTCTCAGGTTTAGTGGTCAAACAACAAGGATTACTAGAAGTAAAAAATCCCATTTATCAAGAAGTCTTTAATAAAGAGTGGGTCAGAAAACAACTTGACTCCCTACGTCCCTACTCCCAAGCTTTTGATGGTTGGGTAGCTTCCCGGCAAACTGACCAATCGCGATTATTACGAGGACAAGCCTTACTTGATGCCCAAACTTGGACACAAGGTAAGAGCTTAGATGATTTAGATTATCAGTTCTTGGCTGCCAGTCAAGCCTTAGATCGCCAAGAAGTGCAAAAAGCCTTAATTGTTGCCAGAACCAAGGAAGTTGAAGCACGACTAGCTCAAGAAAGAAAAACTGCCAGACTACAAAGATTCTTGCTAGGTGCAGTTAGCCTCGGATTGGTGATGGCTTCAGGATTAGGGGCGGTAGCTTTTTGGCAGTACCGGAAAGCAACTATCAGCCAGGTTGAAGCCAACTACAGATATTCTCAAGCACTACTTACTTTAGATCAACAACTTGATGCCCTGATAGAGGCAATTCGGGCGAGGCGACAAGTACAAAAGTTAGGTAAGGTAGACGCAAACCTGAAGACTCAGGTGGAATTAACGCTACAACGAGTTGTTTTTGGCACATTCGAGTACAACCGCTTCTCAGGACATAGCAATGAAATTTATGGACTAGCATTTAGCCCAGACGGTCAAATAATTGCTTCAGGCGGTGAGGAAAATACTGTCAAACTCTGGCGACCAGATGGCAGCTTGCTTAAAACATTAGAAGGGCATAGTGATTGGATTTGGGAAATAGCCTTTAGTCCCAATGGTCAGATGATTGCCTCTGCTGCTAGCGACAATACTATTAAACTTTGGAAAACTGACGGTACCTTATGGAAAACTCTCAAAGGTCATAGCAATGGAGTCAACGGAGTAGCATTTAGTCCAGACTCTCAGATGGTTGCTTCGGCTAGTGTGGATAAGACTGTCAAACTTTGGAGTAGTGATGGAACCTTACTCAAGACTCTCAAGGGACATGATAGCAACGTTTACGGAGTAGCATTTAGTCCCAACGGTCAGATGATTGCTTCTACTAGTGGGGATAAGACTATCAAACTTTGGAGTAGTGATGGAACCTTACTCAAAACTCTCAATGGTCATGATAGCGATGTTTACAGAGTAGTGTTTAGTCCCAATGGCAAGATGATTGCCTCTGCTAGCCAGGACAATACCATCAAACTATGGAAAAGTGATGGTACTTTATTGAGAACTCTTAAGGGTCATAGTGCTGGGGTTTACCAAGTAGCCTTTAGTCCCAACTCTCAAATGATTGCCTCCGCTAGTGAGGACAGCACTGTCAAACTTTGGACAAGTAGTGGTACTTTACTGAGAACCTTTAATGGTCATGAATCAGCAGTGTGGGGCGTAGCATTCAGCCCAGACGGTCAAACAATTGCTTCTGCTAGTGAGGATAAAACCATCAGACTCTGGAGACATGATAACCCCTTACTAACACCCCTCAATGGTCATACCTCTAGGGTTTGGGAGGTAGCATTCAGTCCAGACGGCGAGACAATTGCTTCTGCTAGTTGGGATAGAACTATCAAACTTTGGAAAAGAGATGGTACTCTACTATCTACCCTTAATGGTCATAGCAATGGGGTTTACGGAGTAGCATTTAGCCCCGATGGTCAGATGATGGCTTCGGTTAGTGAGGATCAAACTTTAAGACTTTGGAGAAAAGACAGCACAGGTAAGTTTGAAAACCGCCCTTACAAAACCCTTAAAGATCATAGTAGCTATGTTTACGGGGTGGCATTCAGCCCAAATGGTCAGACAATTGCCTCTGCAAGTAACGACGGTACGGTAAAGCTTTGGAGTACTAATGGCACTTTATTAAAAACCCTTAGTGGTCATAGCGGTGGAGTTTGGGGAGTGGCATTTAGTCCAGTTGGTCAGACAATTGTCTCTGCCACGGGGGATGGTACCATCAAACTTTGGAGTAGCAACGGCAATTTACTCAAAACCCTCAAAGGGCATAGTAATGGGATTTGGAGAGTTGCTTACAGTCCAGACGGTAAGGTATTTGCCTCTGGTAGTCAAGATGGTACTGTCAAAATTTGGAGCAGTGACGGCAACTTACTCAAAACCCTCCATTGTCATCAAGATGGGGTTTGGAGTGTGGCATTTAGCCCCGTTGGTAAGACACTTGCCTCTAGCAGTCGGGATGGTACTGTTAAGCTTTGGAGTAGTGACGGCAACTTACTCAAAATCCTCAACGGTCATAGTGCTGGTGTTTACGACGTAGCATTTAGCCCAGATGGTAAGTTTCTCGTTTCAGCTAGCGAGGACAAAACATTAATTGTCTGGAATTTAGAGCATTCTCAACTTTTAGAGCAAACTCTCGCCTACGCTTGCCACTGGGTAGGAGATTATCTCAAGACTAACTCCCAGATTAAAGAAAGCGATCGCTATTTGTGTGAAGGAGTGGGGAAGTGAGGAGATGGGGGAGAAAGAATTCAGAATTCAGAATTCAGAATGCAGAAAGATGGGGGAGATGGGAAGCAAGGGGAGATGAGGAAGATTGACAATTTTCAATTCTAAATTCTAAATTCTAAATTCTAAATTTTCTATCAAACCTCTTGAAACAAACGCTCTAACTCCTGTTGCATCTGAGTGCGGACTTGCTCATAGCAGACATCTACGTACTGGCGATCGCTGGCGGCTGCACGTCCATACTTCTCAAAGATGATGGGGGAACAAACACGGGTGTGAATCTGTATTGGCAGAGGAAAATTCATGACTGGACCAATTGCTAATCCCCAAGGTAAGCCCAAGTAAACTGGAAATACACCTGTTCCCATATCTAATGACCAGGGAAAACCCCATTCTCTGAATTGCCGCACCTGCTCGTAAAGATCTGCCAAGATAATCAGGGTATCGTGGGCACCGTGAGAAATGACTGGTACGATAGGCACTTCTTCCCGTAGTGCCAGTTTAATAAAGCCTTTACGCCCTGCAAAGTGAATTTTATCTCGCTGGCTGTGGAGACGGAACATATCTTCAGCCCCTCCAGGGTAAACTAGTACCGCAGCATCTCTTCTAAAAGCAGCGATCGCCATTTTCGGGTGAGCAATTACTGCCCCCACTTGAGCCGCTGGCTTAGCAGAAAGGGGAGATTTCCAACCAAGAGGATGCATTAGTCCATATGCTGGGCGCTCATAGCCAAAGCGACGAAACCAGTCGTACATAAACATGGAAGTATCTGGTGAGGCAAAACCTCCGTTATGGGAACCAACAATTAGCACTTTTCCCTTCGCTGGAATATTTTGCCAACCATCGGTTTGAACCCGAAAGTAGTAATGGTAAAACCATTCCAAAATCGGCATCCAAGCTTTAATTACTTCAGGATCGCGTTCTTCTAAAGACCAGCCATCATAGCGATGGCGAGAGGCTTTGTCCTCACGAGAGTGATTGCCGTTAATCAGATCGAAATAATTCACCAAGGGTTCTCAGCTGCCACAAATACCGCAATTGTCTTCTTCAGGATAAGCAGAGATCAAGATTACTGGCAAATCCCAAGGGAATAGGCAATAGGGAATAGGCAATAGGGAACAGGGAATGGAAAATTGATAATTGATAATGGAAAATTGTTTCTTTAAAGGGAACAGGGAACAGGGAATAGGGAATAGTCAATAAAGAATTGCTCCCTCACCCCCATCTCCCCCATCTCCCCCATCTCCCCCATCTCACTTACTCCCTCACTCCCCACTCCTTACACTTTAAAAAACCAACCTCGTCGGTACATACCATAGAGAATTATCCACCAAAACAGGACATTGACAATGGCAAAGAGCAAAGAGCCATTCATCTCTCCGGCCCATTGAAACAGATTCTCGTAAATCCAGCCATAGGCATTACCTGCATTCTCACCAGTTCCCACTGGTAGGCGATAGAGGATGCGAACGATTAAACCAGAGGCGACAAAGAGAAAAATTGCATTTAACCCCATCACTTGCCAAGGAAACCCCCAGCGACGCAAGCCCCGTACTTCAATCAATTCATAACAAATAGCTAGTAATAGCATTGCCCAGCCAGCGGAAAAAACAACATAGGAACTTGTCCATAGTTGTTTATTAATGGGGAACAATAAACCCCATGTCCAACCCCAGACCAGACAACCAACACCAAATAGTGCTAAACCTAAACTTGTGCGCGACTGTATCGGCTGATTGCGTAGCCACTCTCCACTGAAGTAGCCAATTAGAACAGTTACCACAGCTGGGAGAGTGCTTAATAACCCTTCCGGGTCAAATTGAGCCTGTTGATATAGATGGTTAGTTCCTAGGACAGTACGGTCAATATAAGCAGCAAAATTGCCTTCTGGTGTTAGATTTCCTGACCCATAACCAGGTACAGGTAGCCAAGACATCATTGCCCAGTATCCTAATAAAATGAGTAATGCCAGTAGCCAAAGCAAACGTTGCGGTAGGTTGAGTAAGACTAAAGCAGCAAGTAAGTAGGCAAGGCTGATGCGCTGCAAAACACCCATGATACGGATATTGCTCAATTCAGCCAGGGAAGAACCTTTAAGTAACCAATCTAGCACCAAGGAAGAAGCGTTAAGAAATAAACCAAGGGCAAATAGAATCGTGCTGCGTCTGACAATTCGCCAGTAAGCTAGGGCTTTGATTTGTCCAGCTTGTCGATACTTAGTCAAAGAAAAAGCCATAGCCACGCCAACAATATATAAAAAGGCGGGAAAGACTAAGTCTGTTGGCGTAAAACCGTGCCACTTGGCATGGAGTAAAGGGGGATAAACATAAGACCAACTCCCCGGATTATTAACCAAAATCATGCTTGCAATAGCAATGCCGCGAAAAACATCAAGTGAAGTTAGGCGCATTTAATTGTGAGTTGTTAATTATTAATTGAAAATGGAAAATTGTTTCTTTAAAGGGAACAGGGAACAGGGAATAGGGAATAGTCAAGAAAGAATTGCTCCCCCATCTCCCCTATCTCCCCTATCTCCCCCATCTCCCCTATCTCCCCTATCTCCCCTATCTTCCCCTGCTCCCGACTCCCCACTTTAAGGTAAAATCAAGGGCTGACATTAATTTATAAAGCTTACAGTAAGGAGATATCTCTATGGCCCGGATGTATTACGACTCTGATGCCAACTTGGATCTACTATCTGGTAAAACTATTGCGATTATCGGCTACGGTTCTCAAGGTCATGCCCATGCTCTTAATTTGTCTGATAGTGGCATGAAGGTGATTGTGGGGCTGTATCCCGGTAGTAAGTCCCAGGCTAAAGCCCAAGAAGCTGGATTAGAAGTACACTCAGTTGCCGATGCAGCTAAGGCTGCTGATTTAATTATGATTTTGCTCCCGGATGAGGTGCAAAAAACAGTCTATGAAAATGAAATTAAGCCTAATTTAAAAGAAGGCAATATCCTGGCTTTTGCCCACGGTTTCAACATTCACTTTGGTCAAGTTGTCCCCCCCCCAGAAGTTGATGTCATCATGGTTGCTCCTAAAGGACCAGGGCATTTAGTGCGACGAACTTATGAACAAGGAGAAGGTGTTCCTTGTCTTTTTGCTATCTACCAAGATGCCACAGGTCAAGCTCGCGATCGCGCCATGGCTTATGCGAAAGGAATTGGTGGCACTCGTGCTGGCATTCTAGAAACTACTTTCCGCGAAGAGACTGAAACAGATTTATTCGGAGAGCAAGCCGTCTTGTGTGGTGGCTTAAGTGCCTTAATTAAAGCTGGTTTTGAAACCCTAATTGAAGCAGGTTATCAACCAGAGTTAGCTTATTTTGAGTGCCTACATGAAGTGAAACTAATTGTTGATTTGGTGGTGGAGGGGGGCTTAGCCAAGATGCGTGATAGCATCTCCAACACCGCTGAGTATGGAGATTACACCCGTGGACCTCGCATTGTTAACGAGCAAACTCGTGCTGAGATGCGCAAAGTCCTCAGTGAAATTCAGTCTGGTCAATTTGCTAGGGAGTTTGTCCTAGAAAATCAGGCAGGAAAACCAGGATTCACCTCAATGCGCCGTCAAGAAGCAGAACATCCAGTTGAGGAAGTAGGCAAAGATTTACGGGCCATGTTTAGCTGGTTGAAGAGTAAGTAATGAGTAATAAGTAATAAGTAATAAGTGACAACAAAAGTCTTGATTACTCTTTACTTAAAGCTTATTACTTAAAAAGCATTTGTAGCAAGCATTTAGGCAATCTATGTAAAAACAGCCTAGTTAAGGGTTAATAGTTGAAAGTTGGTTTTTAGGAATAATCAACCTTCAGCAATGAACATTGTTGATTTTTGCTATTGGTTTTGTTCTTGTTGGTCAATTGCTTCTTTTGTTCTCTGGCTGGGATCTTTTGGCTCCCAGTCAGGAAAAAGATCAGCTAAAAATTGAGTGACATTGTTGCGGGTTTTTAAACTTGCCTCAGCGAATGGATCAGGAAGGATGCTATCGCCAATCGCTATAAATAGTAAACCGCCAACGGCAAGGATTTGTAGAACAGTCTTGAGAGTTTTCCAGCGCATGACTAATTAGGGATAAGTTATTTAGAAGTAACTTAATTCTAGATCCGAATATTCCCTAGGGAGTTTTGTCACAGGGCGAAGACAGGATGATGGTGGTTTAAGCTTTTAGCCTTTTCCAATTGTGCCGCTAGAGCAATCAAAGTTGACTCAGCAGCAGGTTTGCCCACTAATTGGATGCCGACAGGCAAACCGTTGGCATCAAAACCTGTCGGTAGGGCAATTGCTGGTAAGCCAGCAGCGTTAAAAGGGGGACAGGGGGCAATCCAATTAATAATTTTCTCTAAAGTTGCTTCTGGACTCAAATTAGCCCACTCACCAATGCGAATCGTTGGCTGTAGATAAACGGGTAATAGCAAGACATCAAAAACTTCAAAAAACGCGACAATTTGCCTTGCAACTACTTGCATTTGTTTAACTGCTTGTAAGTACTCCCCAGCAGAACCACTTTGCTGGGCAATCCAGCGATTCATTGGACCCATCATTTCAACTGGTAGTCCCGTAGCCGCAAGACCGGCTTGCCAAACCTTAGTAAAGGGTTCAACTAAACCTTGACAATTAGGACAACCGGGTTCGAGAATGTGACCCATTTCCTCTAAACGTGCTGCCGTTTCCCTGACACTTTGCTGACAAATCTCTGCGGATCCGCCAATTTCGGGGATAGAGGTACTAAAGGCAATCCGTAGCTGTTTAGGTACTTGATGGGTAGCCCAAAGAAATGAGGTTTCTGGATCAGGTAACCAGTAGGGATCGCCGACAACATATCCAGACATTACGTCTAACAAAGCAGCAGCATCAGCTACTGTACGTGCCACCGGACCATTAGTAGAAATACCGTTTTGATGGTCACCGACAGGTGCATGGGATACTCGTCCTCGTGCTGGTTTAATCGCTACCAAGCCACAGCAAAAGGCGGGCCCTCGAATTGAACCCCCACCATCAGAACCTTGGGCTATGGAAGTTAAACCCGCCGCTACTGCTGCTGCTGCGCCACCACTAGAACCCCCAGGTGTATAGTCTAGGTGCCAAGGGTTACGAGTAGGGGGAAAGCCTGGTGGTTCAGTATAGGGTAAGGAACCTACTTCTGAAGTAGCTGTTTTACCGAGGATAATAAAGCCAGCTTGTTTCATCCGTGTTACTACCCCATCGTCATAGGTAGCAATATTGTCTTTCATCAGCGGTGTCCCATAAGTGTGAGGCATCTCAGCAACAGCATTGAGGTCTTTAATTGCTGTGGGTACGCCAAAGAAGGGTGGTAGTTGGGAAACGTCCTGAGTTTGGCTTAGTTGTTGAGTTTTAGTTTTAGCATCAGCTAAAGCCATTTCAGCAGCGACGTGGAAAAAACTTCCTAATTGAGAATCTAACTGCTCAATGCGTTCTAGGTAAAGTTCGACTAACTCTAAGGGGGACACCTCACGGCGGCGAATTAGTTGTGCTTGTTCTAGGGCCGAACTAAAGGCTAACTCAACTGGATTCATAAATTAGAACTCTGCAACAATATCGGGCTAAGTCAATCTACAAGAAGTAGTCTAACTCCAGACTTAATTAAATAGAGACTTAATATTTGCTCTATGAAATAAAATCAAGATTTTTCGTTAACTGTATCATCAAAAAAATTGTCACTTTATCGATGGGATTAGCTCCCCTCACAAAGCAGTTTCAAGGAAATTCTGTTAGGCGGGAGTATAGAATGATGGGTTATCTATTAGCCGCCAAATTATAGTTGAAAAACACCAAGGTCGCATCAATTGTGTGTCTAGCCCAGGTAAAGGAACAGAATTTATTGTGCAGATTCCTGTCCATCAAAAACATTGGTCATTGGACTTTTTGCAAAAGCCATCTCGAATTGAGTCAATATAAGTTTAGTTTTAGAGACTAAAAATTTTATCCTTTGTAGCCTGGAAACACTGCTGATAAATCAAGGGAAAAATCAGAAAAACCAGGAATATTAATACTAGTATTAGGCAGAAAAACTAGCTTGCTAGCATAACCAAAATTGCCTTGTAAGTCCTGATATGGTTGAGAGTAAACTTCCAAATAACCTGCTAGCAAATTGAATATCCAGTAGTTAGAAATTCCTGATTGAGCATAGAGAGGTAACTTCACATCTTGGTCATACTTAAGGGTAGAGTCTGCAACTTCAGCTACTAGCAAAATATCAGCGGGACTAGGATGTCGAGATAAGTAACGATCAAGGCGATTACGGGCAATTACCAAATCAGGTTCAGGTTCACTATTGGGAGGTAAGATAATCGGTTCTTGTCCTCGGACTATTGCCCGTTTTTGTAATAAAATCGTGACTTCATAAACTAAGGAGGTATTGCAAACGGTGTGAGCAGTTCCCTTGGCTACCATTTGCATCAGTTCTCCATGAATTAATTCGACCCGGTCATTTTCCGTGAGAAACCCTAATTCAATGAGGCGGTGATAGTCTTCTAGAGTAAATCGTTTCCGAGTAACAGTACTGAAAGTAGCCATAAGGCAAGGAGAAAGATATATTCAGATGTAATTAAACCTGATTACGGTCTGTTAGAATCTCATAGCCTTCATTTGTCACCAAGACAGTATGCTCAAACTGAGCTGAGAGAGCATTATCCACTGTTACTGCTGTCCAGCGATCCGAGAGGGTGCGTGTGAACTTAGAACCAGCATTAACAATTGGCTCTATTGCTAAAGTCATACCAGCACGCAATTTCACGTTAGGCATTTCACGGGTGCGGAAGTTGAAAACCGAGGGTTCTTCATGCAAATTGCGCCCCACGCCATGACCTGTAAAGTCTTCCACTACACTAAAACCACTGGCTTTAGCATGATCTTCAATGGCACCAGCTATGTCAAGTAAATAAGCTCCCGCTTTGACTTGCTCAATTCCCTTGTAGAGAGTCTCTTCTGCAACACGAATTAATTTTGCAGCTTCTGGTTTGACATCCTCAACCCCTATCGTAATGCAGGAATCGCCATGAAATCCTTGATAATAGGCACCAGTGTCAACTTTAAGCACATCACCAGCTCGGATTACTTTTTTCGGACTAGGGATGCCATGAACAACCTCATTGTTGATACAGGAGCAGACAGAAGCGGGAAAACCATGATAGCCTTTGAAGCTAGGTGTTGCTCCCATCTCACGGATTCGCTTTTCTGCATGGGCATCCAAGTCAGCCGTTGTCATTCCTGGTTCGACTATTTCGCTAATTTCTTTGAGTACTGTTGCCACAATTTTTGATGCCTGTCGCATAATTTCAATTTCACGCTCAGACTTAATTTCAATCCCTCGACGCTTTTTTTGGGTTCTAGAAGGTTTAGCTCCTTGGGAAAGCAGGTTGCTCAAAATGTTCATATAGCTTGACGAATTACAGAAAGTAGTACTTGCCAGGACTATTGACTCTAGCAAGAAATTTGACCATCTTACAAGTTTCCGACCCTAGAGAGTTGCCGCTACCAGCTCTGGGCAGATATCACTCACCATGCTAAGAGTCTCTATACTTTAAGATACTTTAATTTAGCTGAGAGTGGATAAACCTCCGGATCAGGCCATTATTAATACGAACCTAGTTAATCAGTAACAGGATTTGTGTCTCCCTCCCCCTTGAATCGAGAACTGCAAGCGAGCCTTCCCTTGCCCATTTTTGAGTTAATCGTGTTACCGTCAGCAGCATTCACTACTAATATGTTACAAGAAGTTAAGAAGTCACGAAAAAGACAGAAATGAACAAATTTGACTGGCAGTTGGTGAGGCGATTTTTAGCTCTTGCTCAACCTTACTTCTATCCCAGAGAACGTGGTGGTGGCAAAGTTTTTCTAGGCTTGATTGTGCTGCTATTAGTTTTCCTCTTCGCTGCCATGTTTGTCCTAGTCAGCGTCGTTAGTTTAAGTTCTCAAGTATTACTAGGAGAGTTTTTTACCAGGATTGCTGGTGGCTTAGTCGAATTAATCACTAAGATTATCAACTCACCAGCCATAATTATTGTGGCTTTGATGTTGCTAATTCCTCTGGCTACTTTTATTTACTACAGAAACAGATTAATACCACGTTGGCAGCAGTGGGGAATACTATCTCTTCTGTTATTTTTATCTTTATCTGTTAGTGGGCTGAACATAATTATCAGCTACGTTGGCAACTTCTTCAACACTGCTCTTGCTGAAAAAGACCAGCCTACTTTTTGGTTATTCCTCTTTGTCTATGCTGGAGTGTTTGTGGTTGGCACACCAATTGTGGTCATTTACGGATACGTCAGAGATAAGCTAGCGCTTTACTGGCGAGAGTGGATGACAAACAGTTTTTTGCAGAAATACTTTCGCAATCGTGCTTACTACGAAATTAATTCAGAAGCTGAAATTGATAATCCAGACCAAAGAATTTCTGAGGATATTAAATCATTCACAAGAACCAGCTTATATTTTTTGTTGATAATTCTAGGCTCAATTATTAACCTTATTTCTTTTACGGCGATTCTCTGGTCTATTTCTAAAACTCTTTCCCTATTTCTGGTGGGTTATGCTGTTTTGGGAACAGTGGTAACTGCTTATTTCGGTAAAAAATTAATTGCTTTGAACTTCAATCAGCTCAGGCGTGAGGCTGACTTTCGTTACGGTTTAGTTCATGTTCGTGATAATGCAGAATCCATTGCCTTTTATAGTGGAGAGGAACAGGAGTCAGTCCAGGTTAGGCAAAGATTTTCTCAAGCTATTCGCAACTTTAATTTTCTGATTGGCTGGGAGCGAAATCTTGGCTTCTTTACAAGAGGATATGATTATGCGGTTATTATTCTGCCCTCTTTGATTATGGCTCCTCTTTACTTCAGTGGACAGATCAAATTTGGTGATATTACTCAAGCCACTTTTGCTTTTAATCGGGTTTTAGATTCCGTTTCAATTGTGGTGACAGAGATTGAAAGACTGAGTTTATTTGCCGCTGGGATTAATCGTCTAGCTAGCTTTGCGGGGTTTTTAGAAGAACCAAAAGCCGCAGCAAAACCCGGAGTTACAACCATTGATACGGTGGTAGATTCTCAGCTAGCTTTAGAACATATGACTTTAGAAACACCGAAATCTCAGCAAACTTTGGTTCGGGATTTGTCGGTGGCTTTGCCACCAGGAGAAGGACTACTAATTGTTGGTCAAAGTGGTGTAGGAAAAAGTTCTCTACTGCGAGCGATTGCTGGTTTATGGAATACTGGTACTGGTCGCTTGGTAAGACCAACACTAGAAGAAATGCTGTTTTTGCCCCAGCGTCCTTATATGCTCTTGGGTTCTCTACGCACTCAACTGCTATATCCTCATACAGAACGTGAGGTAACAGATGCTGAATTGTCTTCCATACTAAAGCAAGTAAACCTGCCCGATTTAGCCGAAAGAGTTGGTGGTTATGATGCAGAATTAGACTGGGCGGACGTTCTTTCTTTAGGGGAACAACAACGTCTTGCTTTTGCTAGGTTGCTAATAACAAAACCCCGCTATGCCATCTTAGATGAAGCAACCAGCGCTTTGGATCTGAAAAATGAGAGACAGCTCTACCAAAAACTGCAAGGAGAACAGACAACCTTCGTTAGTGTTGGCCACCGTTTAAGTTTATTGCAGTATCACCAACAGGTTTTAGAGATAACTGGTGATTCAACTTGGAAGCTTAGTTCGAGCGAAGATTATAATCCTGATGCTGAGGCGATCGCCTGATACTAACTTTGATCTAAGTAATGAGTAAGGGAAAAGGGTAAGGGATAGTTTTTCTTTAAATCCTTTCCCTTTTCCTAAACTCGCTTAGGGTTAGTGTTGTCTAAATTGGAGCAATAGTTTTTTTAGAGGACTACTTTCGGTAGAATCGAGATTATCCAGTGACGCTCTTTCCAGGCTAACGCCTTGCTTCGCTAACGCTACGCTAATTCCCCTACAGGATTTAATCAGCAACAAATGATATATAGGGAAGATTTTTTAACTAATAGAAATCTGTCGAATTAGCATACTCATAAATTCACCGGGATTTTGGGTTGGTTGCATTGGACTCCAAGATGTCACCTCGGCAAACTGGAGACGATAGAGGGTGTGAATGATAGTGTTGATACCTTGGCGAGAACCGATAATGGCAATTTTGACTGGTTCGCGGTGGGAGGTTGAGGAGAAAGAAGAAATTGCGGGGGTTTCCTGGGTGTTGGGGATGAATTCTTGAGACATGGTGGTTTACCTGATGTTTATTTGCCGAATCATGTAATCCATTAGGTTTACATAATTATCTTACAAGAATGTGATCCATTAGGAATACATTTACTTAGTTTTCATCCTCTGACACGATTAGAGGCATGGGAAAAGCGGGCAAAGCACTCAGGCAAGTATTAGAAACCTACGGTATCAGCCAGAACAAATTAGCCGTAGCGTTAGGAATTGAACGGGGGAGTGTTTACCGTTGGGTTCATGAAATTAGAGATCCAACAGCAGAGACGGTAAGAGAGATCGTCAAAGCGCTTCAAGGACTTGAACCAACTGCTGCTGAGGCGTTTGTCGAATTGTATTTAGGTGATTTAGTCGATAATGATGAGGGGTAGGGGCAAAGCATACCCTTTTGTACAGGTGCTAAACAAGCACATCAGTGAACATACTTAAACTCTGAAAAGAAAAAGCCTCTGGTTAATTTACCAGAGGTTTGTAAACCATAGCTTAGTTATGGAGTTTTAAAGATATATAGAAAAGATTGCTGTACCGAGTCTTGCGATTTAAAAAACTACTTTGATATTTGTGCTTGATCATTATGATGATTTTCCCACAAGTGATATGCACCATATCCGACTGCTGCTGTTGCCGCTACTGGAACTACTACGGGCGCTGCTGCTGCTACGGCAGAGGCTGCCGCTGCGTGTCCAACTGCCGCAATGCCTGTACCGATACCAGCCGCCACTGCATGTCCACCCCCAGTAGCAGCAAGCGTTACTGCACTTCCACTAATTACTCCCCCCACGAAGGCTGCTGTATTGCCACACTCTGTCTCACACTTTATAATTACGACATCTCCTACCGCTCTAGCTGGAGCAGGGAAACTCACTAGTGTGCCAGTAATTAACAATACTGTAACTAGGCAGGTTGCAATTACTTTTTTAGCGTTTTGAAATATACGTTGCATTTTGCTGTCCCTCACAAATTGGTCTTAACAGTTCACATCTTCACTATGACTGTCCGATGTTTGCGATCACGTTTGCATTTATGTATATCTTGTTTGAGATGAATATTTGATATGTTTACCTGAATATTGCTAAAAATCCAGAATCGCAAACATTCAGGAAAATTTAGCAGGGATGCAGTTCGCCCTAGACAAAACAACTTCTAGTCATTAGCATCAAATTATCAAATAATTTATTGAAAATATCATGCTTAATCTGAGTGAAATTCATCCTCTCTCGGAATTTCAGCGGGGTGATAAAGCCTTTCTCGCAAGGCTTAGAGAAACTAAAGCGCCGATTATTCTTACAGTTAATGGCAAAGCTGCTGCTGTTGTTCAAGATGCTGAAAGCTATTAGCAACTTCTAGATAGGATTGAGTTATTAGAGTCTATTGTAGGCATCCGCAAGA
>JBAUJE010000264.1:0-46211 GCA_049683475.1 Coleofasciculaceae cyanobacterium
TGATGGCTACGAATATGCATCTTGAAAACTCCGATTCGCTACCGCTCAATTCATTTGTCGGCGGCAATTCCCCAGACGCTGACCTTTCAGGTTCAGTCGGGAGCCCCCTTGCCGCATTTCAGGTGGACAACCAAGGTAATAACAAAGCCGATTTGCTTAGTACTGTTCCTGTCCCAGTTGACGAAGCTAAGGTGCTAACACACCAAGCTAGCTCTCAAGGCTCTGAAGAACAAAGGCTAACCCAGGAAACTGTAGTGACGGCTAACGTACAAAGTTTGGGTATCAATCAGATTCGGCGACACATTTTTCTTTGTGCAGATCAAACCAAACCAAAGTGCTGTCAAAAAAAAGTTGGTCTAGAAGCTTGGAAATATTTAAAGAAACGTCTCAAAGAGTTGAAACTAGACCAACCAGTAGAAAACGGTTTTAGCTGCATCTTCCGTACAAAAGCCAATTGTCTACAAATCTGTGCTGATGGTCCAATTATGGTAGTCTACCCGGATGGCGTTTGGTATCGTCATGCTACGCCGGAAGTAATTGAGCGGGTTATCCAAGAACACCTAATTGGCAACCAAATTGTACAAGAATACGCTATTGCTATTCATCAGTTACCAGAAATTTGCCAAAAACTAGCCGTTGATCGTAAGTCTACCTCAAGTAGCTCCCAGCCAAGTCCAATAATCTAGCAACAGTCAAGTTAGGATAAGCAGAGAGTGAAATACTCTACGCACCCAGTTTTGTCAGATTGAACTGACTTAGGTCATAATGTAGCAGTTGGGTTGAACCAGAGCATATGTAAAAATACTAATAATATTAAGTGCGTCGGCAGTATTGAGTTGGCAGTATCTAGATATTGTTAGCGATAATACAGAGATATCTATAAATCTTAGCTGACCCTGGCATGAAGAGTATCACAGTATGAAAGAGAACCGTGTCAGAGATAATAAACAACTGCTACTGATTGATGATGACCCCAATCTAATTTTTCTAGTTAAAGACTACCTAGAATTTCAGGGCTACGAAGTAGTTACAGCTGGGAATGGTCTAGAAGCACTCGTTATGCTAGATGAGAAACTCCCCGACATGATCATCTGTGATGTCATGATGCCGGAAATGGACGGCTACACTTTAGTAGAACATGTTAGGCAAGACCCTCGCACTAGTTGGATTCCTGTCCTATTTCTTTCAGCAAAAGGTCAAAGTCAAGACCGAGTCAAGGGTCTTAACAAAGGTGCTGATATCTATATGGTTAAACCCTTTGAGCCAGAGGAATTAGTCGCTCAGGTGGAGTCTTCCCTCAAGCAGACGAATCGTTTAATTGAACACTCAAGTAAAGGAGTAGAGGGGATAGTTGGGGATATTAAAGTTCCCTTCGACGTTGAGTTGACTCCAACGGAAGTTAAGGTAGTGCATTTTGTCGCAAAGGGTATGGCTAATCGGGAAATTGCCGAGCAGTTGAAGGTGAGTCAGCGGACAATTGAAAGTCACGTCTCCAACATGCTAGGCAAAACTGGTCTACACAATCGCACGGAGTTGGCACGTTGGGCAATTCAAAGCAGTAGGGCTTAGGTTAATTTTGGATAATACCCATCCTCTATTGAGCATCTTTGATTGTGGTTTTGCGCTCCAAAATTTCTTTAAGCACAAGGGTGATTAAGGCTAAACCGGCTAGCAGCAAAGCGGCAGAAAAAGCAGCCTGAGTATGATACTGCTTATAAGCCTCCTCAACAAACAAGGGTAGAGTTTGAGTCTTGCGGATAATATTGCCAGAGACAACGGCTACAGCACCAAATTCTCCCATTACCCTGGCGTTAGTTAGGAGAACACCATAGAGAAGACCCCAACGAATATTGGGTAGGGTAACCCGCCAAAAAATTTGCCAATCTTTTGCTCCCAAAGTTTTAGCTGCTTCTTCTTGCTCAGTACCCACTTCTTCTAAAACGGGAATAACTTCGCGAGCGACAAAGGGCATACTAATAAAAGCACTCGCCAGTATCATTGCTGGCAGAGCAAAGATAATTTTGATATCTGCGGCTTCTAGGAGTGGTCCAAACCAACCACTGCGTCCATAGAGCAGCACTAGCATTAAACCCGCTACCACTGGTGATACAGCAAAGGGTATATCTAGCAGGCTAATGAGCAAGGTACGACCCCGAAACTGATGCCGTGCAATTACCCAGGCGGCACAAAGACCGAATACTGTATTCATGGGTACGACAATCACCGCAATCAAGATACTTAGCTTGACTGCATTGACAAAGCTTGGCTCCGTTAAATTACTGAAAAATGGACCTATTCCTTCTTGGAAGGCTTGTACAAAGACATTAAGAGCAGGAATAAATAAAACTAGGGATAAGTAGGCGATCGCCACACCGATTAAAGTTAACTTTACCCAGTTGCTCTCTTTTGGAGGTGAGATTGACGAGGACGCAGAGTTAGTAGAAGGGAAAAATTGTTTTAGATTAAAATTCATAACGTTTTCCCCAGGCTTGCAACAGATTAATGAGTAACAAGATCAACAGGGAAATGACTAATAAAACTAAACCAATCACAGTCGCGCCACTATAGTCATATTGCTCTAATCGCTGAAAAATTAGCACCGATGCAATCAAATCTTGAAAAGGAATATTGGCGGCGACAATTACAATCGAACCGTATTCACCAACAGCACGAGAAAATCCTAAAGCGATACCAGTCAACATAGCTGGTATTAGGGGAGGCAGAATTACACGCCAAAAGGTTTCCCAACGAGATGCTCCCAAAGACCAAGCAGCCTCTTCAATTTCATGCTCCATTTCCTGTAAGACTGGTTGTAGTGTCCGCACTACAAAAGGTAAGGAAATAAAGACCATCGCCATACCTACTCCCAAACGGGTAAAAGCCACCTTAATACCTAAGGGTGCAAGTATTGAGCCAATCCAACCGTTATCACTATAGACCGTTGCCAAAGTTAAACCAGCAACAGCGGTAGGTAAAGCAAATGGTAAATCAATGGCAGCATCAATTAGTCGTTTAAAGGGAAAGTTGTAGCGCACTAAAACCCAAGCAATTAAAAAGCCAAAGACTGCATTAAGCGAAGCTGCAAGTAATGCTGTCACGAAAGTAACTTCATAGGCCGATAGAGCAATGGGACTAGTGGCAATTTTCCAGAAATCGAGAGGTTTTTCCGTACTAGCCTTTAAAATCAGGGCTGAGACAGGCAGTAACAACATGATAGTCAGATATCCCAGCGTGATTCGCCAAGGCCAGGAGAATTTAGGGAGTTGGCTAAAGTAATTCTGCCAGCTAGGGATTTGCCGACGGGGAGTAGAAGATGTAGCCATAAAATGCTCGGGAACAGGGAAGGGGGAACAGTAGACGAGAATTGATGCAGATGGCAATAGAAAAGTAGTTTGGCAAGAGGTCTATTAACAAACTTTCCGAGTCCTACTTACCGCGAGACTGAATTTTGTCAAAAGCCGCGCCATCAGCAAAGAAGTCCTTCTGGACAGCATCCCAGCCTCCCAAATCTTGAACGGTAAATAGGGTTTTCACTGGAGGGTATTTGTCAGCAAACTCTTTTGCTACTGTGTCGTTTACTGGTCTAAATCCAACTTTGGCAAATTCTCGTTGAGCTTCTGGGCTAAAAAGATACTCTACAAAGGCTTCTGCTACTTTTCTTGTGCCGTGTTTATCAACGTTTTTATCAACCACAGTAATGGGACTATCAATGGAGATGTTGACATCAGGTACGAAGTAAGGCATTTTTAGCCCATTTTGCTTGGCTATAATTACTTCATTTTCATAGTTGATTAAGGCATCGCCTTGGCCTTGCTTAAAGAAAACGTCGCTGGCTTCACGAGCATCTCTGGGTAGTACCGGGGCATTTTTGTAAACTTTACTAACAAAGTCAAGAGCTTGGCTTTCTTTGCCGTCAGTTTTCGCCACTGAACCCCACAATGCCAGGAAATTCCAGCGAGCACCGCCGGAGGTTTTGGGGTTAGCCGTAACAACGTTTACTCCAGGCTTAGTTAGATCTTCCCAACTGTTAATGTCTTTAGGGTTACCCTCACGGGTGACAATTACACCAACTGACTTGTGGACAATCGATTGATTGGGAGCTTCTTTTTCCCAGCCTGGTTCAATTAACCCTGCTTTTTCAATTTTCTTGGTATCAAGGGCCAGGGCAAGATTAACGACATCAGCGTCTAAGCCATCAACGACAGCACGGGTTTGAGCGCCAGAGCCACCGTAGGCTTCATAGAAGACAACCTCTTGGTTGAACTCCTGCCTCCATTTCTCGCTGAACTGAGGGATGATGTTTTCATAAGCTGCTTTGGTGACAGCGTAGGAAACAAAAGTTAGCTCTACCCTGCTATTTTCTGCTCTCGCTTTACTACTAATAGAGCAGGAGCTAAGCGTTATGCTCAAACCCACTCCCAACAGGAAAAAGGACACAAATCTTTTCCCGTAATTGGATCGCCATAAACTGGAGAGCTGTTTTCTCCAGGGGTAAGGTGTCCTGATCCACTTTTGCCACAAACGCATGAGATGCTTTCCTTTAATCTACGGTTAATCGGTCGGCTTACCGATATTTGCAGAGATGAGAAAGATATTAGCGTAGATTTGTGCCTTTATGTTGGGTTTTTTAGGAAATCCTTCTAGTTCATGTTTCTTCGTCCTTAGATGAAGAGGGCTGATCTTTTGGCGGAATTTTTCCTGCCTCCTCAGCTTCAGAAACTGCCACTTCGACCAGGAATGCTGCCAAATTGGCTATGGGTCTGCCCTGGGAGTTAGCCCATCTCTCTAAGTTGTTATAGACAGAATCAGGTAATGTCAAAAAAACTCTCTTGCTCATTATTTAGCCATGCTTCTTATCACCTCATTGCTACGCTAACGAAGTTTGATAGAAGCGACAAGCTTTAAATAAGCACCAAAAGCAACTAATTGGCTATATAATAGCTAAATTATTAATGCTATTTAACACAGAGAGGCAATAAAAATGCCAATGCCAAAGAAACCAAGAAACAATTGCTTGAGCTGTGGCACCGAGACAAAAAGAGCGGGTAACAAGTATTGTGATAGCAAATGTCTTAATGACTATAGGTACAAGCTATACATAGAATCTTGGCTTGCAGGAAAAGAGAGCGGAAGGAAAAAATATGGAAACGTCTCCAATCACGTCAGAAGATTCTTAATTGAGAAATATGGCGAAAAGTGTTCTTCATGTGGTTGGTGTGAAGTCAATCCTCACACAGGCAGAATTCCCGTAGAAGTAGATCACATCGATGGCAATTGGCAGAACAATTTACTAGATAACCTTCGCTTGTTATGTCCTAACTGCCACTCTCTCACCGCTACGTACAAGGCTAGCAATAAAGGTAAAGGTAGAGAATGGCGCAGGTGGCTTTAAACCTCTTGTCCCAACAACTGAAGCCTCTTCCCTGAAGTAACTATAAAGTTTTATTATCATAAGAGCATGGGTCGGGGCAGAAAATGTGTCTCAAAATTTGCTATATTATTTTTAGTTGCTGGTGTAGCTCAGTGGTAGAGCAGCGGTTTTGTAAACCGCCGGTCGCAAGTTCAAATCTTGTCACCAGCTTTAAAATAAATATCCAGATTATTGATGAATCTTCCCCTCTGAGTAAGGTGAGGTGAATTTTTACCCAGTGATAGAGATTTCGTCCGAGAGCTGTAATCGACCCCTTCGTACAGCAGCTAGCAGTCGATCAATTACCCTTCTCTCTTCCAAGTCCAACTTTTCCTCTAACAAAGCTGCCATTAGCCCATAGCGGTCAGCCACTGTTATACAACCGGAGATAGTAGTTTGGGCGAATAGTTCAGAGAGAGCGCCAGGTAGGAGAACTGGAAAACGCATAGCCACTGCCACCTAACTCAACTTATCCAATGATTTCAGGAAAATTGAGGTTATGAGGTGATGACTATATAGCATGACAGTGACACTGATCACTGTCAAATAGTTAGTGAGAAGTACTCGATATAAATAATAAATATCTTTGAGATTTCTATACCAAGAATACAAAACTTATCGTGAAACTTTTGTATCGTGGATAACCAAATATCTTCCTATTTCCTCATCCCAAATTAGGAAAGATGTGTTACCCAGGACTCGGTAAGCTATCCCTTAACTTGTATCCAATGGCTAACGTACTCAATTTAAGAAAACGGTACCGTCCTCTTGTATAGTAAGAGCACTTTTGTCAACACCCAAGTTAGTGGTTTCTCTTAAGATGACTTCTAGCATACTTGTATCAGAAGCTTTTGCGTTAACCCTCAACAGACCACCATCAGGACGGTCAAAGGTGACTGTAACAGGTGCATTTAAGCCCTGTAATGTAACATCAGATTTGCCAAAAAGTGTACGAGTTTCCGTCTCACCAACCACTTGATAAGTAATTTGTGCATTGGTTTCGTTAATCAGTTTGACGCTGACCTTACCGTTAATGGGAGTAATTGTAGTACTAGGAGCTTGTTGTTGTCCTGGTAGGGGGGGTTGACTGGGTGAGACAGCGGGACAATTACTAGGTAGATTGCCAATGAAGCGAGGGTCGTAGAAAATACTGGGACAGGGGTTTGCTTGGGCAATTTCCACTGCTAAGCTGGGTCGAGGAATTGCGGGGAAACTGATAAGTAAACTGCCCCATAATAAAACCAGCATTTTTTGCTGTTTGTTAACTGACCGCCTAGTTTTCATAATAGATTTCTCCTAAATTTTGTGAGAAGCAAAAAATTTTGTTTGAATAATTAAATGGAAAAATGGAATGCTCAAATTCTCAGAGATTGGGCATTCCTAGAAACATTATTGATTTTAGTTTACTACCGGTTCAACTTAGTTTATGCCTGTAGCCACATTTGCTTGATTTTCTCCGGCAAGAAACCAGCAATTTCTTCAATTCTCTCTAGTGATAATTCCTCTTTTGTTGCAGAAAATATTGCCATAACAGCAGTTTCTGGTTCAACTCCTTTCGGTAAGCCACCCTCTTGGCGAATCCTGTACAAGAAAGTATCTGCATCAAACTTGAGAGGGGGACGAATCTGACTAAGGAAGCTGACAATAGGATTGGTATCTTTCCAGAGGTCGGCTATTTCCTTGGGCTGTTCTTCCATTGATGCTGGTATATTTTTATCTTTTCCTTTTAGTTCTTCCCCAACCCTTTGGGAAGCTTCTGTTGTCATTAAGTCGCGCATGGTGCGAAAGACAACTTCTGTTACGTCTCGTGCATCATAGATGTCTTCCAATTGAGCTTTGCTCTTGACTTTTTCTAAAAAGGGTGACTCTATTGTCATTAGATTCTCCGTTGCTTAAAGTAAATAGTTTTTTGCTAATTGTCGATTTCAAGGTTTGACCCTGAGGTTAGGTAATTACCCAGCCAATTTAAGTGAGTATGTCTACCTTCCCCTCAGAAACTTAGAATTTTATTATCTACCCTCGCATCTATCATAGGAAGCATATTTAGGACTTACGCAAAGCCAGTTAAGCTAATGCACATTTAACTTGTATATTTGGCATCTCGGCTTCGCTCAGTTTCAACAGATTTTAGGGAAACCTTCAAACCCTCTCCCCGTCTCCCCGTCTGTCTCATTAGACAAGCTAAATATGTGACAGCTTATCTGTTGAGAGGGGGTGTGGGGGGATGAGGGAAATTAACAATTTTCCATTTTCTATTAACGATTTTCCATTTTTAATTGACCTTTTCCGGCTTAGAGGCGGGTAAAGTAACAGTGACTGTGGTGCCTTGGTCGAGAGTGCTTTCTACCTCGATTTGACCGTGGTGATTTTCGACAATTGCTTTGGCGATCGCTAGTCCTAATCCAGAACCTCCTGCATCGTGTTTTCTGGCTGGGTCTACTCGATAGAAGCGATCGAAAATATGGGGTAAGGTTGATTGGTCAATACCGACTCCGTTATCGTGCACTTGAGCTTTTATTAAAGACAGGGTTTTGCGTCCTCGAACACTGCTAGGATGTTCTATTTGCTGTAATTCTACCTGCACAGCTGCTTCCCGGTTGTCCTCTGCTGGGGTGGGTGTGTACTGCACGGCGTTACTGATGAGATTCGTAAATAAACGTGCTAGTTGATTCCAATCTCCTTTAAGGCTGAAAGCATCCTCTGCTGGAAATTTGGCAGTATCTTCACCTGTGGTTGCTGGGGATTCGGCTAGATGTAGAGAGAGGAAAATACCTTTTTCTGCGGCAATAAACCGTTGTTCTTCGATTACTTCCATTAATAAGGCATCTAGGTCTACTGCTTGCCACTCTGGTTGGATTATGCCACTATCAACACGAGCTAAAAAGAGCAAGTCATTAACTAAACGGCCTAAACGCTGAGTTAATCTCTCCACTACTTTTAATTGGTAGCGCTGCATTTGCGGTTCACAGTCTGGATCTGTAAGGGCTACTTGCACATTGGTTTGAATCATAGCGATGGGGTTTCTCAGTTCATGGGAAGCATCAGCCGTGAACTGTTTGAGGCGCTGATAGGACTCGATGACTGGTTTAATAGCCAATCCCGACAGCCACCAGCCAATGGCCGCCGTGGAGATGATCATAAAAATTGTGCCGAAAGCGAGATCGACGATTAGCTGACGGCTGGGTTTTGTTACTTCAAACCAGGGATGACTTACCCGCAGATAACCGAGAACATAACGTCCAAATTGTACCCGTTTGGTTACTTGGCGCAGTAAATGGTCGGGAGCTAAATGTACTGTTTCGCCAGTGTAGGTGAGGTGTAAGGATATTTCTAAGGGTTCAGATAAGGTTGACCAGAGTAATTCGCCTGTCGGGCTAAACCATTCTAAATCGATGTGGTCATCTTCTACAGCATCGGCGTTATCACGAAAACTTGCTTCAACATTAACTTGCAAAGGAATACCGGAGGCTGTTGGTTGAATGACAAGCGATCGCTCCACCACTTCTGCTACGTGTTTGAGGGTATCATCAACCCGTTCAATTAGGGTAGTGCGGACGTAGAGATAAACGCCTGTGGCAAAGAGTAAGAGGAGGATAGCGGTAACACTAGTGTACCAGATGGCTAGGCGTTGGCGGGTGGCTTGGAACATTGGGGAGATGGGGGTAGAAAGAATTTAGAATGCAGAATTTAGAATTCAGAATTTAGAATTCAGAATTTAGAATGCAGAATTTAGAATGCAGAATTTAGAATGCAGAATTTAGAGTGCAGAAAGATGGGGAAGATTGGGGAGATGGGGAAGACAGGGGAAGTTAGAGGTAATGGATAATTGATAATTGCTTAATTTGGTCTAAGACAAGAGTCATTTATGAAGATTCGTAAGCATGAAAGTATTTTCCTTGAGTTCAATCAAGAGTCTTTTAAGGAGAGGTAATTATCCATTATTCATTGTTCATTATCAATTGTTGAACTAGTCTGTCTCAATAAACAAGCTCGATAGGTGAGAACTTACTTAATATCTTCTCCATGAGAAGAAAACTCTGGGAGAGCTTCTAGTTTGATATCTAGTTTTTTTTGCTGCTCTGTAGGAGAAACTGGTTGTAGAATGATTTGTTGCAGATTTCTTCTTTGGCCCGGCTCTAGATACAACTGTTGTAGGGTTGCCCAATTCTGCCATGCCTGATAACTATTTTCTGTCAACTGAGCAGTAAGGGTAGGCAATTGAGCGGTCAAGTCAGAACCAAGAGTATCTCTAAGAAACTCTGCCAAAACAAAACTGTCTTGAATCTCACCTAGAACTTTTTGGATTGCTTTGATATCTTTTAGATAATCTTTGTAGCGCGGGCAATAGAAGTCAGTAAAGAGTTCCATTTGATAGCGTACTCTTTTCGCTTCCTTACGTAAGCTATGAAGAGAATCTCCATGGTTGCTTAAAAGATGTGAGACTATTTCCCTATTGAGCGAATTAGATATATTTATCTCTCCAGCCTCAAGTTTTACCCCTACTAGCCAAGCAGGGTGAAGAAAAAACTTGCTGAATGACGGTAGCAATAAATCTGGCAAAATATCAGTAATATCAATTTCAGCTATTTCTCCGTATTTTGGTCGTTTTAGCCATTCTTGACATGCCAGTTTGAGTTTTTGATAAGATTGCTGACTGAGACTGTTTTTAACTTGCTCTAGTGACTTTTTTCTTTGCTTGATAAGAGTTGATAAAACTGGCTTAAATAGTTCTTGCTCGGAACTTGGTAGCTTTGGCAAATAGTTATCTTGAATGGTATCTTGCAGAACATCTAAGTCCCTTAGTTCACCCAAAGAACGAGCAACTTTAGCAATTTCTTTCTCCTTAGCCGCTTTGGGCAAGTCCAAGGCTAGGGCAAAGCCACTAACCACAGTGCGCAAACGCCTCATCCCCACCCGCATTTGGTGTAGGTTTTCTGGGTCTGTGTCTTTAAGGACATCCTTTTCGTAGCTAATGATTTTCTGGAAATGCTTTTCTACCGCAAGATATGCCCAATCGCCAAAGGTCTTTGCTTCTAGAATCCTAGTTTTCGTCATCACAGCACCTAACCTTTTAATCACGAACTTGATTGCTTTGCTTCAGTGCAATTAACTACTTATAAAGTTAAATTATAGTTTAATAACTAAACAGTGTTTAATCTTATTAAGATAAATGAATCAACTAGAGCTTTATTTTCAAACTAACTTTGACAGTGAAAGGCAATTTCATTGTAAATTACTAATTACTATTAACATTAAGTTTAGACTCTCTAGAATCAGTGAATTAGTATCAAATATTAACAAGAAAACTTGTTGAGATAATCATGTATAGCAATTCTCATATTGCTGAAATACAGTCAATTTTCTTACCTGTTCCCTCTATGCCCTAGGGGCTATGCTCTGCAAACCCTGTTACCTAAAACCCAAGATTTGTGTACCTCATCTATTGGAGAAACTCTATATATACTCAGTGATAGTTTAATCTGTTGATTACCGAACCTTTACCTTTATAGTCTAGGTTGTAAGCTGGGTAGCTAAAAACGGTTGTTAAAAGTTAGAGAAAAGTTTGTATTTATGCATAATCTGATGCATCAATCTGACCCAGCAGTCCTAGAGATTGAGCGTTGTGAGCTAACCGAAGGACGGCGACTGCATTTTTATGCCAAAGGAGAGGAGATTCCCCTAGTTTCTCAAGGTATTTGGCAAATTTGCCGAGGCATAGTGCAGTTAAGCACCTTTTGCCAGAGTGGTGAAGAGGTTTGGCTAGGTTGGGCAGATACTTCGGCTTTTTTCGGTCGTTGGTTTTCCCTGTTGCCAATTTACCAGGCCACAGCATGGTCTGATGTCGTTCTTACTTGGTTTTCCGTAGCTGAGATTAATGCATCTTCACGCCTGTCTCAAATAGTTTTAGCGCAGATGGTGCGTAGAATGCGGCAGACAGAAGCACTGCTGGCAATATCAGGTCAGCGAAGGGTTGAGGAACGCTTACAGCAATTGCTAATGCTGATCAAGCAAGACGTAGGTCAACCTGGGCCAGAGGGAATTCGTTTAGGTGTGCGCCTTACCCATCAGAACTTAGCCAATGCCATTGGTACTACACGAGTGACAATTACCCGAATCCTGGGTAAGTTAAAAACAGAAGGAGCAATTACCTTTGACAGCGATCGCCACATCATACTAAAAAATGCTCAATGGATAGACCCATCTGACCAATGAGTTAACAGCTCAACGGTATCTACTCTGATCTAAAGTAATTCTCTTTGAGCAATACCCACAATTTCCGTATAGAATGATAACTTCACAAATTCTTTTACATTTGTGAGTTGCCTTCTTCAGGAGCTAAGACCCTGTCTCTTGACGCTATTTCGATTCCATCAGCCAATAAGGAGCAACCGGCTGGGTTAATCGTCATGTTACACACATGGGGAGCAAACGCCCAAACTATGGCAGCTCTGGTGCCGCAGTTAAGTCTACCTAATTATCATTTCTTGCTCCCTAACGCTCCCTTACTCCATCCCAACGTCTGGGGTGGTAGGATGTGGTACGACCTTGAAACAGAAAATTACCAAGGCCTTCGAGAAAGTAAGCAACAACTGACAGAATGGCTTAATTCTTTAGAGAGTAGTACTGGAGTTCCTCCCTCATCGACAATATTAGCTGGCTTTTCTCAAGGAGGGGCTATGGCTCTTGATATCGGCTTTAATGTGCCTCTGGCAGGTATTATCTGTATGAGCGGCTATTTGCACCGGGCACCCGAAGATATTGAACCTCCCTCGCCCTCAGTCCTAATCGTGCATGGTAAAAGGGATCAAGTTGTTCCCCTCAGTGCTGCTCAAAGAATGAGAGATTACTTAATCACTGTTGGTGCACCAGTGCAGTATAAGGAGTTAGATATTGGTTATGAGATCACACCAGAAGTCTTAGAGGTAGTTCGGGATTTTATTTTGGTTAATATTTACTAGATTATCTTGACAATTTGCGTATTTCCTGCGTGAGGAAAGCTAGGAATCAGACAAGCTAGATAAACTAACTCAAAATCTGGTCAATCATTCGATTAGCCTGTGAACCATAACCACCACCAAAAAGATTGAAGTGGTTGAGAATGTGATAAAGATTGTAGAGGGTTTTGCGCTGTTTGTAACCTTGATCTAAAGACCAGACTTCCTTGTAGCCACGATAGAAAGCAGCAGGAAATCCGCCAAAAAGTTCTGTCATTGCCAAATCAACTTCTCTATCCCCAACATAAGTTGCTGGATCTAAAATAACTGGTTCTCCAGACTTAGTAACGGCTGCATTTCCTCCCCACAAATCGCCGTGTACTAAGGAAGGTTGAGGTTGATGGTTTAGTAGCGTTGGCACTACTGCCAACAATTTATCTTGACTAGGAAAATGACCTCCTTTGCGCCGCGCTAGCTTAAACTGATAACTCAAGCGATACTCAGTGAAAAATTCTGCCCAGTCGTTTGTCCAACTATTGATTTGTGGTGTTGACCCAATAGTATTATTTCGATTCCAGCCAAACTTTCCTTCGCTTCCTTGGGGAGGAGTAGCTTTATGCATTGCTGCTAACTTACGTCCCATTTCTTGCCAAGAATCAGTGCTATTGTGACCGCCTAGTTCTAGCCATTCCAAAATGATGTAGGCAGAATTAGTAGTACTACCACAGCAAACAGGTTTGGGTACACCAATAGTTTGGGTTTCAAACATTTGCTTCAAACCCAACGCCTCGGCCTCAAACATATCTAATCCAGATGCCGAGGCAATTTTTATGAAGTAAGTACTTTTATCACCAATCAGGGCATAACTTTCATTAATACAGCCGCCACTGACAGAACGGCGATTTTGAATCTCAAACTTCTCACCAGTTACTTTGCTGATATGGTTCGCAATTTCTGTCCACATCTTTGTAATATTGGAAATTGTTAATAGAAAATAGAAAATTGTGAAGTGATGGAGTAACGGGATAGTAGGATTATGGGGTGATGTTAGCGTAATTCAATGTAGTACAGTGTGGTTACTCATAATCTCCTCACCTCCTCACTTCCTCACCTCCTCACCTCCTCACCTCCTCATCTCCTCACTCCCTCATATCCCGCTCTCTCCAATCCTAAGCTGGCTTTACCGTGACAACACCATAAGCATCAGCAGAAAGATATTGCACAGCTGCCTTTTGTAGATCAACAGCATCCATAGATTGAATAAGCGCAGGGTAGTTGAGGGCGGGTGCTAAGTCTCCTAATTGTGAGTAATAATAACCATACAATCCTGTGCGATCGCTAGGTCTTTCATTACCAAAAATAAAGCGATTAGCTACTTTCCGGCGAATACGGTCTAACTCTGATTCTGTTACTAGTTCTGTTTTTAATTGACTAATGTGCTGCCTGATTGCTTGTTCGACTTCTGCTATGTTTTCTTCTGGCAACTGGGCAGAAATATAATATAACCCTTGTAACTGCTGGGTCATATTACTAACACCAATGTGAGTAACTAGTTGTCTATCTTCTCGCAAATCTCTTACTAAACGAGAAGTACGACCTTGACCTAAAATAGCGGATAAGACATCGAGGGCATAGGTTTGCTTGAGCTGACTCATTCCTGGTACTCGCCAAAGCATAATGAGACGTGCTTGCTGTAAGCTTTCATCGGTGTACTCTCGACGAACAATTTCTTGGAAAGGCTGTTCTGGTAACCAATCGACAGATAAAGCGTTTTCCTGTGGAGATGGAGTTCCTACTCCCGTCTGATTCAATCCCTTACTAACAATCTCAATCAACTCTTCAACCGGCAAATTACCCACTGCTACGGCTGTTATTGAGCTAGGTTGATAGCGTTGGGCGTGAAAATCACGCATTTGTTGAGACTTTAGTTGTTCTATAACAGAAGCTGGCCCTAGCACCTGTCTGCGGTAAGGTAACGTCTCAAATCCTGTCTCCATCGCCCTTCTAAATGTACGGCGACGAGGGTTATCTTCTGAGCGGCGAATTTCTTCTAACACCACCAAACGTTCCCGTTCAAAATCATCGTCGGGAATGCTGGGGTTGAGTACTACATCGAGTTGCAATGGTGCTAGTTGAGCGAAATCTGATGGAGCAGTAGTTATGTAATAGTGGGTGTAATCATGGCTGGTCGCTGCATTGGTAACTGCACCTCTTTCCTCAATCAACCGTTCAAATTCCCCACTTGCTAATCGCGGTGTTCCTTTAAAAACCATATGCTCAAGAAAGTGAGCCATGCCATTAATATCATCTGTTTCAATGGCAGAACCAACCTTAATCCACACATCAAGGTTGACGGCTTCTACTGGCATCTGCTCTGCCACAACAGTCAAACCGTTAGGTAACTTCTTGAGAGTTGGTGCATTGAGGGGGGGAGTTTTGATCGGGGTTGAGATCATTAGTGATTTCGCTTTCTTGCCACTACTTTCCATCTTAACGGGGCATTGTTATTATGAAGTTATATTAATAAATCTTAAGAAAGCTAACCAAAAAGTAATGCCAAAAGGTAACGACGGCAACAGCAAATCTCAAATAGTTGTAATTGGTGCAGGTATTGGTGGTTTAACGGCTGGGGCACTACTTGCTCGTCGTGGTTACCAGGTATTAGTTTTGGATCAAGCCCTGGTACCTGGGGGATGTGCTTCTACTTTTAAACGTCGTGGTTTTACCTTTGATGTGGGTGCTACCCAAGTTGCTGGTTTAGAACCAGGTGGTATTCACAAAAGAATTTTTGATCAGCTAGAAATTGACTTACCAGTAACCACCCCTTGCGATCCAGCTTGTGCTGTTTTTCTGCCCGGTGAGACTGAACCAATTAATGTCTGGCGCAACCAAGAAAAATGGCAGGAGGAAAGACAAAGACAGTTTCCCGGTAGTGAACCTTTCTGGCAACTGATGACCACTTTATTTAAGTCTAGCTGGAAATTCCAAGCCCGTGACCCTGTACTCCCACCCCGTAATGGCTGGGATTTGTGGCAGCTAGTCTCCTCAGTTCGCCCCGACACTTTGATTACTCTACCTTTCACTTTGATGACGGTAGGAGATGCTTTGCGCTGGTTCGGACTTTACGAAAATCAGCGCTTAAGAACCTTTCTAGATTTGCAGTTGAAGCTTTATTCTCAAGTAAACGCCGACGAGACGGCATTACTTTACGCCGCAACAGCCTTAGGTGTCTCCCAAGAACCCCAGGGATTATTTCATCTTCAGGGTAGTATGCAGGTGCTGAGCGATCGCTTAGTAACAGCCCTGGAAAAATGGGGTGGTAAGCTGCTGATGCGCCATACCGTTGAAAATATTGAAATTTCCAATGGTAAAGCCAGCAGCGTAAAAATTCGCAATCAGAAAACTGGTGAAGTTTGGACAGAAGCCGCTGATCATGTCGTTGCTAATGTTACGGTACAAAATCTCGTTAAGTTACTAGGAGATAAAGCACCAAGAGGTTACACGCAGCGGGTGGAGAAGTTACCCCCAGCCTCAGGGGCTTTTGTCATTTATCTCGGTGTCGATCAAAGTGCCATTCCCGATGGTTGTCCACCTCATCTTCAGTTTCTCTATGATTATGGTGGAGAAATTGGGGAAAATAATTCTCTGTTTGTTTCTGTCAGTAAGCCAGGAGATGGGCGAGCAAGAGAGGGTAAAGCAACAATTATTGCTTCCTCCTTTACCAAAGCTCAAAAATGGTGGCAAGGTTCTCAAGAAGATTACGAAAGATTGAAGCAGCAGTATACAGAAGAGGCTATTACCCATCTCGCTAAGTATTTTTATTTGAAGCCAGAAACGATTATTCACCAAGAATCAGCCACACCCCGTACTTTTGCCCGTTTTACAGCCAGAGAACAAGGGGTTGTCGGCGGTATTGGTCAAAGGGTGTCTACTTTTGGCCCTTTTGGCTTCGCTACTCGTACCCCCATCAAGCATCTTTGGCTAGTGGGAGATTCTACCCATCCGGGTGAAGGAACTGCTGGTGTGAGTTACTCTGCCCTTACTGCTGTAAGGCAAATTACAGTCTCTTCCCGAAAAAGATTAGACAGTTAACATGAAAGCTAATTGCTAACTGCTAATAAGTTAATGACAGAAGCCACCATAACTCGTCCGAGTAGCAAAGTCGGTAAATTGCCGTTGATGCACTACAAAGTAGCAATGCCTCAACCTCAATCCCATTTATTTGAGGTTACACTGCGAGTGCAAAACTGGCCTGAACCTTTGCTAAATTTGCAAATGCCAGTTTGGACTCCAGGTTCTTACCTGGTGCGAGAGTATGCCAAACAAATCCAGGATTTTGCTGCCGAGGGGGGTGAAAAGCCAAATCCCTTAACCTGGCGTAAACTTGCTAAGAATCACTGGCAAATTGAAACAGCAGATACCTCAGAGATAACCATACGTTATCGCGTCTTTGCTAATGAATTAACAGTACGCACTAATCACCTAGATGCCACCCACGGCTATTTTAATGGTGCCGCCTTGTTCTTTTTCATAGAAGGATACGAGCAACGACCGATTCAGGTCAAAATTGTCCCTGCCCACCCAGACTGGCAAATAAGTACATCTTTACCACCAGTTGCAGGAGAAGCTAACACCTTCCAAGCTGTAGATTTTGACACCTTGGTAGATAGTCCCTTTGAAATTGGTTGTCAGCGCCGATACGATTTTGAAGTACTTGGTAAACCTCATCAACTGGTAATCTGGGGAGAGGGCAACACAGAGCCAGAACGCATTATTGCTGATACTAAGAAAATAATTGAGGTAGAAGCCGACTTATTTGACGGTTTACCCTACGATCAGTATTTGTTTCTACTGCATCTCTCAGCTAGTGGCTTTGGTGGTTTAGAGCATAAAGACTCATGTACTTTGAATTATCCTCGCTTTGGCTTCCGGGCAAAGGATAGGTATGAGCGATTCATGCAATTGGTTGCTCACGAGTTCTTTCACCTCTGGAATGTCAAACGAATTCGACCTAAAGCCCTAGAAGTATTTGACTACAATCAGGAAAATTACACTACTTCTCTTTGGTTCTGTGAGGGTACTACCAGTTACTATGATTTAGTAATGCCCCTTAGAGCGGGAATTTATGATACTCGGACTTTCTTAGATGGCTTAAGTAAAGAAATTAGTCGTTTCCTCCTAACTCATGGACGTAAAGTACAGCCGTTGAGTGAGTCGAGTTTTGATGCTTGGATTAAGCTGTATCGACGGGATGCTAACAGTGAAAATTGCCAAATTTCCTACTATCTAAAAGGGGAAATGGTTTCTTTCCTGCTGGATTTACTAATCCGTTGTCAGCATCAAAACAAGCGTTCATTAGATGACGTAATGCGCCAGGTGTGGGAAAAATTTGGTAAGGAAGAAATTGGCTATACTCCCGAACAGCTGCAAGATACTATTGAGTCAGTGGCTAAGGTAGATTTAGGTGAGTTCTTTGCACTCTACATAGATGGCACCACAGAACTGCCCTTTGATGAGTATCTAGAACCCTTTGGCTTGGAAGTAAAAGGTATTGAAGAGGAAGAAGCAGTTCCTTTCCTCGGATTGAAGGTGAAAATAGAAAATGGTCAAGAAGTGATATCCTTTGTCGAAGTTGATTCTCCAGCCGCTGTGGCAGGGGTGGATAGCAATGACCAATTACTTGCTATCAATGGCATTCGAGTAACAGCTGACCAACTAAGCGATCGCCTCAAAGACTATAATGCTGGCGATACCATAGAGTTAACTGTATTCCACCAAGATGAGCTGCGTACCTTACCCGTTAAGCTTGAAGGTACAAGACCTAGTCGTTATGAAATTGTGCAGGTTAAAAATCTAACTAATGCCCAAAAGCGAAACTATAAGGGGTGGCTAGAATAATTTTCTTTGAAACTTTGTTGGAATCAAAGATAAGATTAGGCGTAGAAGCATTCGTGTCAAACTTTACTATCTAGTCCGATTTTGGCGCGAATGCTCTGCTTCTAGATTGATTGAACCTAGGTTATTTGCTAAGCTACGACTATCATTTAATTTGAAGTGTAGCTATTAGTTGTTAACTTGTGTAGCAGTTTTCATTTAACGGAGGCAAATGCATTTTTTTGCCTACTCCCTACTTCTCATAACTTAGTAGCTCATCCCATTAATAAGTACTATAGTATACATTAACCCTATCTTCACTATTCCAATAGTATCTAATTGCCACTATGCATAATTTTTTGCCAACTGCTTATTTCCAAAATAAATTTTTACCTTTTGAAGAAGCAAAAATTTCCATTGCCACCCATGCTTTACATTATGGAACAGGAGCATTTGGTGGCTTACGAGGTATTCCCAATCCTAGTAATCCTCAGCAAATTTTGCTGTTTAGACTAGACCGTCATTGCCAGCGACTCAGTAACAGCGCTAAATTTCTACATTACGAACTATCAGCTGACAAAATTGAAAATATTATAACTACATTCGTTCAAAAGAATAAGCCAGATAATTCTTTTTACATTAGACCTTTTATCTACACTTCAGATTTAGGAATTGCTCCTAGACTCCATAACATTGAGAAAGATTTTCTGGTTTATGGTTTAGAATTAGGAGATTATTTATCTCCGGATGGTGTTAACTGTCGTTTTAGTTCTTGGTATCGGCAAGAAGATAGAAGTTTACCCCTCAGAGGTAAGATTAGTGGTGCTTATATAACTTCTTCTTTAGCTAAAACTGAAGCTGTAGAATCCGGCTTTGACGAAGCTATTTTATTAAATTCTCAGGGAAAAATCAGCGAAGCTTCTGGCATGAATATATTTGTGGTAAGAGATGGAAAGCTGATTACTCCAGGATTTGACCAAGATATTTTAGAGGGAATCACAAGAGACAGTATTTTAACCATTGCCAGAAACATAGGAATTCCAACTGTAGAAAGACCCGTTGATAAATCTGAACTGTTTATTGCTGATGAAGTATTTCTCAGTGGCACTGCGGCTAAAATTACCCCCATTAAAAGACTTGAAAATTACCAATTACCTAAAAGTAAACCAATAACAGAAAAACTCAGAGATCAGCTCACAGCAATTACTGAAAATCGTGAGCCTGACTATCAAGACTGGGTTTACGTTATTGATAAAAATTGAGATAATTTTTTCTAAACTAGTGAGGTATATTGAACCTTCCTTACGGTTTATCCGTTACCTAAAAGCTAGGAACTTGTACCTCACTTACGTCTGTACCAGTTGACCAAAGTAGCAGGAGGCACCCCGCATAAATAGCCAATAATAATCAACTGATTAATCAAAGTGGTTTTAACCACCCCAAGCTTTTGCCAACGGCGACCAGAAGTTAAAACGGCTGCAGGTACTATAGTTACTTTTCCCAGACGATGTAAGCGTTGCATCAACTCAAAATCCTCCATAATTGGTAGTTGAGGAAAGCCTCCAATTTCGCGAAATAAAGTAGATTTTACAAAGATAGCTTGGTCACCATAAGGCATGGAAAAAAATTGCGATCGCCAATTTACCATTTTCTCAATTAATCGCAGCCCCCACAATTGAGAATCAATTCGCAAACGGAAAGCACCAGCAACTGTACCAGACTTCTGCAAAGCTTGCTGAACCAAAGTTTCAAAGTCAGTTGGTAAATAAGTATCGGCATGGAGAAATAAGAGAATATTACCTGTAGCAATTGCTGCACCAGCATTCATTTGTTGGGCACGACCAGCAGTAGTAGAAAGTACTTTCACACCCAGCGATTGAACGATTGCTACAGTTTCATCCTGAGAACCTCCATCTACCACAATCACTTCTAAAGAATTACCAGCTTCTAAAACTCTGGTCAAAATTGACTGAATTTTGTTTGCTTCATTCAGAACCGGAATAATTATTGAAATTTTCTCTGCCGCCATTCAGTTTTAATTGTGCAAGGCTTTTATTAATTTAGACAGTAATTATGATGATCAGGTGAGGACAAGATAAGTGTTTACTGAAAACTAGGCAAATCAAAGTCAAAATTTCGCCCGACTAAATCCTCTGGACGGTCAATATCTGTGAGGAGAGTTAGATAAGAAATTGCTAAATTAAGTCTCTGGGCAATTTCTACTGTTTGCCCTCTTACCTGGGATGTACCCCAACTAATACCCTCAAACAGTTCTGGAATTAGCCGACGCAAACCGATTAGATAATACCCTCCATCCTCTGCAGGTCCTAGTACAAGATCATGCTGACTAAGGGCTTGAAATGCCTCAATCATCAACTTAATATTTAAATCCGGGCAATCAGTACCAATAATCACAACGCGAGTCATTCCCCTAACCAAAGCTCTCTCAAAAGCCGAGTTCATTCGTTTACCTAAATCTCCTTCGCTTTGGGGGTAATAGACCAAGTCAGAACCTAACCAGTCTTGCATTAACTGTTCAGTACCACCAGCAAAATGTACTTCCACCACTAAAGGACAAGAAGCCTTTAATTTCTTGGCATTAGCTATTGTATGTTCTGTCATCTGGCGTTGCAGCGCCGCAGCACCCTCAGCACCAAGAGTAGGAATCATACGTGTTTTCGTTTTCCCTGCTTCTGGGTAACGAGTAAAAATGATTAGGCATTCCCTTGTTGTTGGATTCATTGACAACTATTTAGCAGGAAACCTAACCCCTAAAAAAATGGGCGAACCGGGAGTCATTAGTCAGAAAAAGGCAATAAACAATTGACGACATCAAGTAGATTGTCAAGCTTAAGCAGTCATAAATCGATGCAAGCTAATGTCTGTCCCTGTATACTGAGGAACCCAACCTTCAGTTGAAGTGAAGTAGCGAACAGCTTTTACCCGTTGTGACGGTGTCAGACGAAACCAATGTTCGGTATTTGCTGGTACATTGATGTATTCTTCTTGCTGTACTGTCAGTTCTACTTGGGAACGATCAGGATAAACGAAACCAAAAATACCCTCGCCAGCTACAATGTAGCGTACCTCATCATCAGCATGGGTGTGAGAGCGGTTAAACTTAGAAAGGAGTCCCTCAAGATTGGGTATTTTTGGGTGCAGTACAATCAAGTCACGGGACTGGTAGCCAGCAGTGTGCTTGAGGTGTTCAAAGTATTGATCAAGTGCTTGAAGTACTTGCTCTTTCTGCTCATCACTTAGTTGGTCTTGGGCAAGTAGGTTCTGAATCTCTTGATTATCTCCCACTGACCAACGATTGAGTTGCACTCCTAGAGGAGTTAGTTCCCGTACAATATCTTCTAGTTGGGTATAGGTTCTACCTTTGTCAGTTCGCAAAATCGCCACAATATGCCTCCTGCTAGGAATTGGTTACCTCAGTTTTGGCTATTAGCTTGTAGCTCGAAAGCCAAAAAATAACTTTGGGCTTATCCTAACTAGCCCAACCTAAAATTTCTAAAGGTTCTCTCAGGTAACACTACTACAGTTAGTCTAACCCAGGTATAGAGCATAATATTCTCTCTGCTAGTCGCATTTGGTGTCACAGCATCATTTTTTAATCTTGCTCTACAGAATACTGTTGGTTAGCTGTAATCTGTTAAGATTTTCCTTTCCCAGTTCAAGCCGTTAACTAGCAAATAGTTTCGGAAGCTAAGTGCCATGGATAAGTTCTTTAAATCTGGATAATACATTGTCATCAAGAACAAACAGTGTAGTGGGCGAGTAAAGAGGCTGCTTATAGCTAAAAAATAAGCTAGTGGTTCTCCTCGCTGTCATTGAAATAGTATTTCTCGATTTGGATGAAAGATTAATCAATGACTAGACGAACTAAAACTAAACTAACCCAGATAATTAACATTATTTAACGTAATATGGATGCCACATCAGCAGCCAAAGAAGAATTTATCCCGGCGATGCAGGAACTAGTTCGAGCCTATCAAGCTTTTGCTGACTATTCAGCTAAGCATGTACGAGAATTGGGTTTGACTCCCTCTCAGTTTGATGTGATTGCTACTTTAGGAAATACCAATGGTATGAGCATGGGAGAAATTGCCGAGAAAACTTTGGTAACGAAAGGAACACTAACAGGTATTATTGATCGGCTAGAGCAAAAAGATCTCGTAACCAGAGAAGTCCCACCAGATAACCGACGCAGCTTCACCGTTGTACTAACACCTAAAGGACAGCAAACTTTTCAAAAAGTTTTTCCTGCTCATATTGCCTACCTCAAAGAATGCTTCGGAAAATTATCAAAGCCGGAACTAGAGCAGACTAAACTAGTTTTGAAAAAACTACGGGAGCTGTTTTAAATTTAAGGTCAATCAATCTCTTATTTTTATTTGTCTGCCCTATCACCTCAAGTGTCGAAAAAAAATCTGTAATTTCCTGAACAGCTGCTTTTAGTATTGTTGATACTAGATGACGAAATGAGAACTAAGGGAGATTTATGTCTGAATCCATTGGGCTTGCTGATTTAATCCAACAAGTAAAGCAGGATTTGCTGTCATCAACAAATTGCCGATTACATTACCCTAGGGCCATTGGGTACTGCCTTTCTACCCTCTAAACGTCCTCGTGTTTTAGTAATTGATGAAATTGATAAAAGTGATATGGATTTACCCAATGATTTACTGGCAATTTTTGAGGAAGGACGCTTTGAAATTCCTGAGTTAACTCGACTAGAAAAAGATAATGCCAATGAGCAAGAACCGATTAAGGTTTCAGTGCGAACGGCTTACACCAATGATGAAGAAATAACTCATTATGATAAAAGAATTGAAATCCAAAATGGGAGAATTACCTGTCAAGAATTTCCCTTAGTGATATTAACCAGTAACGGGGAGCGAGATTTTCCACCACCTTTTTTACGACGTTGTTTGCGTCTCACCATGCGAGAACCTAATCGCCTTGAGTTAGAAAGAATTATCAACGCTCATTTGGGTGATGAAATGGCATCAAGCGAGGAAGTTGGTAAACTGATTGAGGCTTTTCTTGCTCGAAGGAAAAAAGAAGAACTAGCAACCGATCAACTACTTAACGCCATTTTCATGGTGACTCGTGAACGAGAAATGATTGGTGATGATAAACAAAAGTTAATTCAATACCTGTTAGCCGAACTAGATAATTCACCTATGTAGGGGCGCACGTCGGTGCGCCCCTACGTTAGTTTGATATGAAAAAATATAATTCGCAAATTCATCACCGTCGTTCTATTCGTCTTCAAGGATATGATTATGGACAATCGGGTGCTTATTTTATTACTCTTTGTACCTACAAAAAAGAATGTTGGTTTGGGGAAATTTGTGATTCGCAAATGCGATTAAATCAATTGGGTAAAATCGTTGCTCAAGAATGGTTACGAACTCCCCAAATAAGACCTGAAATAACCTTGGATGAATGGATTGTAATGCCCAATCATCTCCACGGCATCATCATTGTCAACAATAATACCGTAGGGGCGCACCGACGTGCGCCCTCATCCTCTCAACCAAAACCCCATACCCCATCCCCCCAATTTCGCCGTTACAGCAATTCCCTACCCTCAATAATTGCTGGCTTCAAATCTGCCACCACCAAACGCATCAATAAACAGCGAGAAACCCAAAAAACACCCTTATGGCAACGCAATTATTATGAATCTGTTTTGCGCGATACAAAACATTTTGAACACGCCCGTAGCTATATTTACACCAATCCTGTCCGCTGGAAAGATGACCCCGAATTTTCACAATCTGCTTTAATTAATGACTATGGTTTGCCGTTTTAATTGAGCGATCGCTAATCTTGTACAGGACTTACGCACAAACACAATAATGCTGTTACCCGAACGCCTCTGGAATCAAACTGAGTTGGATGTTGGGGTTAGTGTTCAAGTGAGTGCTTTAACTCCCGGTGCCCCTGGACACAAACTGAAGATAAATCAACGTTTAGGACGGCGTGAGGTTGAGCCATCGAATGCTCTAACTATACCAATAGTTACTTTAACAGCTAAATCTCTGAAACAATGGGCTTTAGTGGTAGCAGCAGTTGGTCGTCAACGAACCCCTGCACGCTGGTTTGACCTGAATTGGGTAGAGGATGAGGAACGCGATCGCATAGAATCGGTTGTGGTTCCCCAGTCTCCGGAAGCCTGTCTTGAGCTTTTTCAAGCAACCGCATCCCCCATTGCTCAGCAGTTAGCAACCATGATGGCGGCAGTACCTGTTAGTTTACCAGTGGTAAATCTAATTCAGAAATTGTTACTGCCAGAAGCTAAACCTATTCATGTGGCTGAGGTTTATGACAGTAAGTTGTTAATTACCAAGGTATCACCCGATGAGTCCATCGAATATGATTTTGCTCCCGGAGTACGAGATTTACTGATTGAGAGAACTCCCATTAATGAAACCACAGAGGTTTTAGATACCCTCTCTCAAGCGATCGCAGATCTTGGATCAACCTTCCGGGAGATTGTCGTTCTGCGTCTCGCGGCAAAATTAACTCCGACGACGAAATCATCAATTTTGGCTTTCGGGTAGTGTGCGAGTTGCCAAGGACTTTTCAGTAACCCTTTACTCTTTCACCTAGAAGCAATACAAATACTCTTATTCAGAAGAAAGCCACTCAGTTACAGGTGCAGTAGTCTTAGTAATTAGTTTGCCTTGGGAAATAACATAACTAGCTAAAGCACGAGTACGAATTGCCTCGAAGCGATCGCACGCATCTAGAATAATTAAATTCGCTGGTTTTCCCACTTCTAAACCATATTCTGGCAAATCCAGGGTTTTTGCTCCGTTGTTTGTCACCATTCCATAACAAGCATCAATTTCTGGTCTACCCGTCATCTGACAAACATGTACCCCCATCAATGCCACGTCTAGCATATTACCTGTACCAAGACTGTACCAGGGGTCTTGTACACAATCGTGACCGAAACTAACATTCAGTCCCTGTTGCCAAAGTTCTTTTACCCTCGTCACACCCCGGCGTTTAGGATAGGTATCTGTGCGACCTTGCAGAGTAATATTGATTAAAGGATTAGCAATAAAATTAATTTGCGATCGCTGCAAAAAACCCATTAATTTATAAGCATAGGCATTGTTATAAGAAGCAAAAGCTGTGGTATGACTAGCAGTTACTCGTGAACCTAAGCCGGAACGAATAGCACAAGCTGCAACAACTTCTAGAAATCGTGATTGATCATCATCAATTTCGTCACAGTGAATATCAATCAAGCGGTCATATTTCTGTGCTAACTCAAATACACGCTCAACAGAGCGAACCCCATCTTCACGAGTAAGTTCGTAGTGAGGAATACCACCAACCACATCCGCACCTAACTTAAGTGCCTCCTCTAACAATGCTTCGTTACCAGGTTTAGAGTAAATGCCATCTTGAGGAAACGCTACTACTTGTAGAGTTAGCCAGTCTTTAACTTCTTTTTTTACTTCTAGGAGAGCTTGCAGAGCAACTAACTGCGGTTCGCTAACATCAACATGAGTACGTACAAATAAAACGCCTTGAGCTGCTTGCTGTTTTAATGTAGCAATAGCACGTTTTTTTACATCATCTAAGGTTAATTGCTGTTTCCGCTCTCCCCAAATTTTGATTCCTTCAAATAACGTGCCACTTTCATTCCAACGGGGTTCTCCTGCAGTTAAAGCTGAGTCTAAATGAATATGAGATTCAACGAAGGGGGAAGATACTAGTTTTCCTTGAATATCTATTTCTTGAGTGGCTTGTCCCTCTAAATTCGGAGCAATAGCAGCAACTTTACCATCATTGATACCGATATCAACTAATTCTTTACTTGGAGATGTTAATCCCACTAAGGAGCCGCGACGGAGTAGTAAATCGTAAGTACTTATCGACATAAACATCTATAGCAACCACCAATTTTATAGTTTAGTGCTGCTTACCATGAAGGTTATGATTTTGAATTAGCTAGCTGCCAATTATTAATTACTACTTATTACTTAGTTAAGGAAACCCTATTCCCTGTAGCCTGCGGTAATGCTACACGAACCTCGTTCTCTGCTCCTTCTTTACCTTAGGTAAATAGCTAAATTAAATCTTTGATAAAGAAGTCTTTAATTTTATCATAAGTTTCTGATTAACGCTTGAAAATTCTACTAAATCAAATTATTTGGGGCTAGAATGAACACAGATACTAGATTAAGCTTAATTAATGCTGCGAGTAAATTTTACCAGCAAGGCTGGATGGCAGGAACAGCAGGCAATCTCTCAGCGAAAACTGGTGATGGCAGCTTTTGGATCACCGCCAGCGGACGGCAAAAGGGACAGCTAAGCATTGAGGATTTTATCCGTATCGCCAGCGATGGCACAGTGTTGGAGAAGCCGAATCCAAAGCTTCGTCCTTCTGCCGAAATAAGTATTCATCAGGTTATCTACTCACTTTTCCCCGATGCCCAAGCCTGCTATCACGTTCATTCTATTGAGGCTAATCTAGTTTCTCGCTTTACTGAGGGAAGCAGCTTGTCTTTGCCGCCTTTAGAAATGCTCAAGGGTATAGGCATGTGGGAAGAAAATCCGCAGGTGGCAATTCCGGTGTTTGCTAATCATTTGGAAGTATCCAGAATAGCCAGCGAGATCCATGACCGCTTTAAGGCAGAACCGCCAACCGTGAATGTTTTGCTCATTCGGGACCACGGCGTAACAGTTTGGGCAACTTCTGCAGAAGCAGCTCAAAACTATGTGGAAATTGCTGAGTACATTTTCCGCTATATGGTGGCTGCTTACACAGTTGGCATTTTTGAACCATGGGAAAAAAACAGTGACACCTTACTTAGGAAGTGGAGAGTATTAAGAGGCTAATGCTAGCACAAAGCGATATTATTACCAAGGCTTGGAAAGCGCTGGAAGATTCTGTTATTTACTACTATGGAAACCCCGTGGGGACAGTAGCTGCAAGTGATCCAGATGTAGAGGAACTGAATTATAGCCATTGTTTTGTCCGAGATTTCGTTTCTTCTGCTCTAATCTACCTAATGGTAGGCAAAGCAGAAATTGTTCGTCATTTCCTGATAGAGACTTTATCTCTACAAAATGAAATCAAGCAGATGGACTGCTTCAATGCTGGTCAAGGTTTGATGCCAGCTAGTTTTAAAATAGCGCTCAGCTACGATAAGCAGTATTTAACCGCAGATTTTGGTGAACATGCCATTGCTAGAGTTACGCCAGTTGACTCTAGCCTCTGGTGGATTATTTTACTGCGAGCTTATGTCAAGGCAACGGGGGATATTGAACTAGCTCATCGAGAAGATTTTCAAAAGGGAATAATTGAGATTCTTAAGCTTTGCTTAGCAGATCGTTTTGATATGTTCCCGACCATGTTAGTTCCCGACGGCTCATTTATGATTGACCGTCGCATGGGTGTTTATGAGCATCCCTTGGAAATCCAAGCCCTTTTTTATGCCACCTTAAGGGGAGCTAGAGAGCTATTAGCCCCTAGCCGTCAGGGTCAAGTCTATAAACAGTTTATAACTCAGCGTTTGAATACTCTCAATTTCCATATTAGGGAGTATTACTGGCTAGATCTTAAACGTTTGAATGATATCTATCGTTACAGAGGAGAAGAGTTTGGCGAAAAGGCTGTCAATAAGTTCAATATTTATCCAGACTCTATTCCCTATTGGGTGACAGAATGGATGCCAGATACAGGGGGTTATCTAGCAGGTAATCTAGGTCCTGCCAGAATGGATTTCCGCTTTTTTGCCCAAGGAAACTTACTAGCAATCATTTGCTCCCTATCCAGTGCTCAAGAGTCTCAATGGATTATGGACTTAATTGAGCAAAGATGGGACGATTTGATTGGAACAATGCCAATGAAAATTTGTTTTCCTGCTGTTGAAGGCTTGGAATGGAGAATTCTTACTGGCTGCGATCCTAAAAATGTACCCTGGTCTTACCATAATGGAGGCAGTTGGCCGGTTTTACTTTGGCCGTTGGTAGCAGCTGCTCAGAAAACAGGAAGAATAGACCTAGCAAAGAGAGCAATCAAAATTGCAGAAGAGCGTATCTGCCAAGATCAGTGGCCTGAATACTACGATGGCAGAAACGGTAGATTAATTGGCAAAGAGGCAAGAAAATATCAAACCTGGACAATTGCCGGTTACCTCGTAGCGAAAGAATTGATGGATAATCCCAATCATTTAAAATTATTCAGTTTTGATGAAGACTGGGAATCGATAAGTTGGTCTTGTCCAACATCTATATAGGAACCATTCTTTGTTCTGAATTGCAGATGGACTGAGGGCAGAAACCTTCAGTCCATTTGGCAAACTATTCACTATATGTGATCTACGCTCGATGTCTAGTAATCAAGTTTGTATCAAGTAAGCTAGCTGTAGCTAAAAACTGATTACATCAAACCGATTTGCTCTAGGATTCCTTGACCTGTTAACCATTCGGTAGCTAAGCCGATTACGAAGCCTAGCATCGCTAAACGACCGTTCCAGGTTTCTGCGAAATTGGTGAATCCTAACTTGCTTTCTTGTTCTTGAGTCATAGTTAATTTCTCCTTGTAATTATCTATAAGTGGTTACGAGTTACATCAGACCGATTTGCTCTAGGATTCCTTGACCTGTGAGCCATTCGGTAGCTAAGCCGATTACGAAGCCTAGCATCGCTAAACGACCGTTCCAGGTTTCTGCAAAATTGGTGAATCCTAACTTGCTTTCTTGCTCTTGCATCGTTAACAATCTCTCTTACAATTGGCTTCTGTAATAAAATTTAACTTTAAAAACCTAACTTTGCAACATTTCTTTATATGCCTTTAGACATAAATATGAATATAGAGGTTAGGTGAGTGCTCACCGCTCCCTTTGCAGGAGTAGCTGGGAGGGTCCAGAGCAGGGTAGTGTTTTCAGCAGAACATACCTGGGACTCTGACCTTGCTGTTTCTCTCCAATCGCCACAGGGCAATCCCGACAATGGCTTTAACCTACTAGAGAGTCCCAGATACTCATTAGAGAATCTTTTTTACTTTCTAGAGAATCCCAGATACTCATTAAAGAGTCTTTTTTACTCTTCAGAGAGTCCCAGATACTCATTAAAGAGTTTCTCAAGACCAAAAGGCACAGCAATTCCTTGCACGGCTTAGTAGCTATGCACTCACCTAATTTTTTACATTACTTAACTAAATGGGCGGTACTGGATTCGAACCAGTGACAGCCTGCTTGTAAGGCAGGAGCTCTACCACTGAGCTAACCGCCCGAAATCTCGTTAACATACATTAGGTTAACACAAAATTACGAAAAAAATGCCATCTGGTCAAACACATGATCGAATTACTTTATGGAGTTTGCCAGTGGTAACGGCTCTAAGCCTGACTCTGACCCAGAGTAGCAACCTAACTTTGCTTGTCTCAGGGGGGTTTCTGTTCAGTGGGCTGATGTTTGGTCCCGATTTAGATCTTTACTCCCTCAGCTTCAAGCGGTGGGGCTGGCTGCGCTGGATCTGGTTACCTTACCAAAAAATGGTGCGTCACCGCTCAATGCTCTCTCACGGACTGTTAGTTGGCACCAGTTTACGGCTGCTTTACCTAGCTAGCTGGCTAATGGGTTTAGTGGGGCTAGCATTACTTGTGCTGCAATTCTTTCAAGATATATCTAGTTGGCAGCGGTTTGCTGACCAGGTAATCGCCTTTTTGCATCACCATCCCCTAGAGTTGATAGCCCTATTTGTCGGTTTAGAAATGGGTTCCATGCTCCATGCTTGCAGTGATTGGACTCACTCTGCTTATAAGCGCTACCAAAAGCAGAGGAACAAGTTGCAAGGTGAACCTAATAGGCGTACTGTCAAGAAAAGAACTGCCCAGCAACGCAAAAATTCTGTTGGCAGAGCTAGAAAATCACGCTAAGACGTATTAGTGGTTTTTGAGTTTTCCTCAATGTCTAGTTCCCAGAAAGCTACTCCCCTGACTTCTCCATCTTCTACCCTCGAAGCACTGCAACAACTAATTGAAATAGTTGCCCAATTGCGATCGCCTGACGGTGGCTGTCCTTGGGATTTAGAGCAGACTCCCCAAACCCTGACTCCTTACATCATAGAGGAAGCCTATGAGGTAGTCGAAGCCATTCGCTCCCAACAACAAGCTGCGATCGCTGAAGAATTGGGTGATTTACTATTACAAGTAGTGCTGCAAGCTCAAATTGCCTCAGAAGAAGGCAACTTTACCCTCAAAGAAGTAACTCAAGGTATTGCCCAAAACTAATTCGCCGTCATCCCCATGTTTTTGGGGAGGTAGAAGTTGCCAATGTCGAAGAAGTCCGCCAGAACTGGGAACAAATCAAAGCTGCTGAAAAAGGAGAAACCCCTCAACAAACTCAGCTACTCAGTCGCAAACTCGCTCGCTATGCTAGGACATTACCTCCCCTCATCGCAGGCATGAAAATCTCTTGTAAAGCCGCAGCAGTTGGTTTTGAGTGGGAGAATATTGAGGGGGTTTGGGACAAGTTTAATGAAGAATTAGAGGAATTTAAACAAGCCCTTGTCCAAGAAGACAAAATTCAGCAGCAAGCAGAACTAGGAGACTTACTCTTTACCATAATTAACCTAGCTCGTTGGTGTGAACTTGACCCAACAGATGCCCTGCAAGGCACTAATCAGCGATTTATTCAGCGTTTAGAAAAAATGGAAGTATTTGCAGAGCGTCCCCTCTCAGATTACAGCTTAGAGGAATTAGAGGCTCTCTGGCAGCAGGCAAAATCTCAATTGGCACAAGGCTCTTGAAAGCTAGCATGAAGTTTTGATTAACTGACTTAAGCCTTGCTCAGCAAGGAATTGACCCCACTGGGGGGTCAGACCCATACCCCCCAAATCTTTAAAAGGATTCATATTAGTGGAGGGTGCCAATCTACAGACTGTCTCATGAAAGACCAAGTTCGCCTTATTCCGGGTGCAATCTCTGAGCTGTTCGCTCAAGTAAGCTGTTCTGGTCAGATAACTTTAGCTGATCGCTACGGGCTGATGGCAGCAGTATTAGAAGATTCTCTCACAAAAGAGGAGAGAGAATCTATAGACAGGCTACTGCGGTCAATTCGCAGAGGACGAATGACATTGGTTGATGAAATTTCAGCCCTTGCCATGTCTTGAGTTCATGAGGTAAAGGGTGCATTTATTCCAGGTTGCTAGTGTATCTATTCAGTTAAAAAAGCATCTGTTAGCTAATAGAACTGACCTGGAAAGGTAGTACTATTGAGTGCAACATCTCTCGATCATCAATTAGTGCAACATCTCTTGATCATCAGGGTCAACTTGGCTGGGCGCGATTGCGTCTCTGTAAAACAAGCGATCGCGCTATCTTACCTTTCAGACGGCTGAAAGATAAGACTCAAACAACCAAGTTCACCTCAATAAGCTAGTTTTACTTGTCTGAAGGAAATAGCCTTAGTTAATCTTTTCCTTCAGGCAGGACTTCTAGTATTGAGCTTTCTTCTAAAATAAACGATTAGCGCCTAATACGGCCATATCTATATAAGAAAAGGCGCAAAGCCAAAGGTTCTCAAACGCTGCAAATGGGAATCTTACCCCACACCCCACACCCCCCATCCTGTCTTACTAAGACCCCCCTTGAAGCTAAAATGCAAGTAAAGAGCCAATTGAGCTTTAAGTATGGCAGTTTCATCCCCTCGTTTCCCTGACATTAGTCAACACTGGGCACGCCCCTTCATCGAAAGTTTAGCCGAGAAAGGCATGATTAGTGGCTTCCCTGGTGGTACATTTCAACCTAGTCAAGCCATGAGTCGGGCTCAGTTTGCCGCCCTTCTCCAGAAAGCAATTGAAAAGCCGCAAAAAAGACCATACGTTCCCTTTGTTGATGTACCAGCCAAACATTGGGCCGCCTCTGCCATTCAAAAAGCTTACGAAACTGGTTTTTTATCAGGCTATCCTGGTAATCGCTTCCGTCCTGATGCGAGCATTAGCCGGATGGAAGTTTGGATTTCCCTCGTCTCTGGCTTGGAAATTAAGTTAAGTCAGGGGCTATCGGATTTACAAGCTAAACTACCCACCCTCTATTTAGATGCAGACCAAATACCCGCCTATGCGAGGGAAAAAGTAGCTATAGCCACCAAGGTGGGTATTGTTGTCAATCCCCCGGAAGAGAAATATCTTAAACCCCTTAACTCAGCAAGCCGGGCCGATGTAGCAGCATTCGTTTATGAATCCTTGGTGTATCTGGGAAATATGCCTCAGTTACCCTCAGACGAAGTTGTCACTGAACCAGAAATAGTTGAGGTTAGTCACAGTCGTGAATTCCGAGGTGCTTGGGTAGCAACAACTTGGAACAGTGACTGGCCTTCTCAAAAGGGACTATCAGTAAGTCAACAGAAACAAGAATTAATGGGAATTCTTGACCGAGTGCAAGAGTTGAAGATGAATGCTATCTTCTTGCAAGTGCGACCAACCGGAGATGCCTTATATATATCTCAGTTAGAACCTTGGAGTGAATGGTTAACGGGAGAACAAGGCAAAGCCCCTAATCCTTTGTATGATCCTCTTGAATTTGCGATCGCCGAAGCTCACAAACGTAATATTGAATTACATGCCTGGTTTAATCCCTATCGCGCCAGCACCTCAACCAAAAGCGCCAGGGTTAAACCTCACATTGCCGTTACCCATCCCGAATACGTCTACTCTTATGGCGGTGGTCTGTGGATGGATCCAGGGGCTAAGGTAGTTCAAGACTGGACTTATAACGTAATTACCGATGTGGTGCGTCGTTATGACATTGATGGCATTCACCTAGACGACTATTTTTATCCTTATCCTCAAGCTGGGGAGTCTTTCCCCGATGATAGAACCTACGAGGCATACCAACAAAAGGGAGGTAAGCTAGCCCTAGCTGATTGGCGTAGGGAAAATGTTCATCAAATGGTTGAACGCTTATCAACCGGAATTCGTGCTTTGAAGCCCCAGGTTACCTTTGGTATTAGTCCCTTTGGTATTTATCGTCCTGGACAACCTCCCCAAGCGAGGGGATTTGACCAATATGAAGGAATTTTTGCTGATCCGAAAAAATGGCTAGAAGAGGGTTGGGTAGATTATATTGCACCTCAACTATATTGGCGGATTGAACCCATTGCCCAGAGTTATCCTCTGTTATTAGAGTGGTGGACTGACCATAACCCCAAAGGTCGCCACATTTATGCTGGCAATGCCCTGTATAAGATGGAAAAGGAAAACTGGCCTCTGTCTGAGTACGAAAAGCAAGTTGAGATTTCTCGCAACCTCGCTACAGAAAAATCTCTAGGAAATATTTTCTTCAATATGAAGGTGTTAGGTGAAAATCGTCGAGGCATTGCTGATAGCTTTAAAAACTCAATTTATGCCCAACCAGCATTACCTCCGGCTAGAGAGTGGCTAGGAACGGTAGAACCACCTCTTCCCTCTGGTGTAGCAGGTTCAGGGGGTAAGCTGACTTGGCATGCCACTGCTAATCAAGATATTCGCTTCTGGACGCTATATCATAAACAAAGAGAAACTTGGACTCTAGAGAAAATTCTGCCAGTGACAACCACCGAGGTAAGAGTAGCACCGGGAACCTACGCGGTTTGTGCGGTAGATTGGCTGGCAAATGAAAGTAAAGGGGTAGTAGTTTCTGTTTAAAAAGACAAGGGAGATGGGGGAGACGGGGAGACGGGGAGAATTCTCATCAATATTCTGTCATCTCGATGAAGGGATTTTCCTCACTCATTACTCCCCGTTCCCTATTCCCTATTCCCCGTTCCCTATTCCCTATTCCCCGTTCCCTATTCCCTATTCCCTATTCCCTATTCCCTATTCCCTATTCCCTCTCATAAATGAATGAAACTGGATTTCCAGCAATTTTTCCAAGCTTCTAACCCTAGCAAAACTATCGATCCCTGTAACTCTCAGGATCGAAACTATTATATAGATTTATCCTCAGTACAGGGCGGCAAAATTATTAGAGAATTAAGTCGCACTATTGCTCGCCTTTCCCCCGATGAACCGACTTGTCAACTGTTTACCGGACACATTGGTTGTGGCAAATCTACCGAACTGCTACGGCTTAAATGTGAGCTAGAGCAGCAAAACTTTCAAGTTATTTATTTCAGGTCTTCCCAAGACTTGAATATGGCTGATGTAGATATCAGTGATATTTTGCTGACAATTGCTCGTCAGGTGAGTAAAAGTATAGAAGAAATTAACATTAAATTACAATCCCAAAAGTTTGAGAGTTTAGTGCAAGAAGCCGCTAAACTATTGGCAACAGAGATTTCTCCAGTTTTTCAAGCTAGAATAACTAATTCTGAGCAAGTTGCGACTAAGGATGCTTCTTTGGCAGGACAGATTGCTTCACTGACAGCTAAAGCTAGGGAAAATAAAGCAGTCCGTTCTCTACTGAGGCAGTATCTAGAGCCGCGAGTCAACTTACTCTTAGAACTAATTAACCAAGAGCTAATTGAACCAGCAATTGAGCAACTCAAGGGGCAAGGTAAACAAGGATTAGTCGTGATTGTCGATAATCTTGACAGGGTTAATAACCAAGAAAAAACCTCAGGACGTACCCAGCCAGAATATCTATTTGTAGACCGGGGTGAACAGCTGAATAAACTTAACTGCCATGTGGTTTACACTATTCCTTTGGTCTTATTTTTCTCTACTGATTTGGCGAGGTTAACTAGTCGATTTGGCGTAGAGCCAAAAGTTTTGCCGATGGTGCGAGTCAATGAGCGAGATGGAGCTAAGTGTGAGGAGGGAATTGCTCTGCTGCAACAAATGGTACTAGCAAGAGCCTTTCCATGCCTTGAACCAGAGCAACGTCTTAGTAAAATATTGAGTGTGTTTGACTCTCTTGAAACCTTGGAGCGTCTTTGTCTGGTAAGTGGTGGTCATATTCGTTCCCTACTGGCTCTACTTTACAGCTGTTTACAGAGAGACGATTTACCTATTTCTCGGTCTAGGTTGGAAAAAGTCATTAGTCAACGCCGTCAAGAACGCAGCTTAGCAATTAACGCATCAGAGTGGCAATTGCTGCGTCAGGTAGCCCAAGAGAAGATAATCAAGGGTGATGAAAGCTACCAAAAGCTGTTGCGCAGTTTGTTTATCTTTGAGTATTGCAACAGCTCCGAATGTTGGTTTGATATTAACCCGCTTTTAGTAGGAGCTGAGGAGTTAAACTGATGACTTATGCCACCAAAGCTGAAGCTGTTACCTCTGATAATCAAGCTTCCTTAAAGACTCTGATTCGTGCGATTACTTACTCTCAGGGTGATTTTTCTATTTTAATTGCCCGTTGCAATTATCAGTCGCTGCAAGAGCGTATGGCAGAACAGCTTAGGGAGCAATGTCCGGTTCCCATTAGTGAAATTCACCTAGAACAATCTGTTAAGACACTCTACACTACCATCGCCAAAAAATTCTGCCAAGCACAGCCCCAAGCTTTGATGGTATTTGGTTTAGAGTCAGTTACTGACTTAGAGCAAGTACTGAGAGCAACGAATCAAGTGCGGGAGGAGTTTCGCCACTTTTCTTTTCCCGTTGTATTGTGGATGAGCGATCAGGTTTTGCACAAGCTGATTCGGTTAGCACCAGATTTTGAAAGTTGGGCTACTAGCGTTGAATTTGCGATCGCGACTAATGAACTGATTAATTTACTTGAGCAAACCACCGACCAAGCTTTTTTGCAAGTTTTTGCTGCCAGAGTTAGTAAGTTTATCAACAATGCAGCCCTCAATTTTGGACTTAGTGCTAATTACCAAACTGAACTAGAGTCAGCTAGGGATGAACTACTCCATCGTAACGTTGGTTTGCCACAGCACTTAGAAGCTAGTGTAGAGTTTATTTTCGGTCTTTGGGCAGACCAAAAAAGCGAGTCGAGAAACAAGGCCCGACAACATTACGAGCAAAGTTTAAATCTTTGGCAGCAGGCTTTACCAGAACTAGAGAGATTTTTAAGAAAAGATATAGAAACTGGGGCAGAAACAGAGCATTTCTCCATTCCCTTGAGATATCAACCCACAGTCTCTTTTTCCCCTCGTCAAAATTCTCCCTCGAAACTAGAAAAGCTAGGCTGCGTACTATTTCAGCTAGGTCTTTGGTGGCGAACCTACGCTCTTAGGTATCCCCCGGAGCAAACCCCGGCGTGTGATAAAGCTAAAGAATACTTACAACGATGCCTAGAGGCATTTGAGTTAGCCCAACGTCCCGATTTAAAAGCTAAGTTTATCAACGCTTTAGGTGACATACTGCAAAGACTGGGACACTGGGATGAATTAGAAATCGTTGCTCAACAAAGTTTAGAACTTAATACCACTTATGCTGAAGCAAGCAGACAAGCCCAAGCTTATGGACTTTTAGCAGAGGCAGAGTTAAGCCGGAAAGCTTGGGAACAAGCTCAGCAATCAGTTTTACAGGCATTGCATATTCTAGCTCAAACTGAACCCTCTACTCAGCCAACTGTTTTGTCGGAAAGTAGTACTAGTTTAGATAGGTTAGGCTCAGAGGAACGTGGTTGGTATTTATTCTTATTGGCAAGGGCGCAACAAGAACTTGGTCAGAAAGAGAGCGCCTTAAGAAATCTAGAAACTGCCAGAAGCGAAACTAAACCAGAATATGACCCAGAACTTTACATCCGTATTTTAGCTAAGTTACACCAAGCTTATTTTGAGCAAGGTAATTATTTAACAGCTTTTAATTATAAGCAAAAACGGCTTTCAGTAGAGCAAAGATTTGGTTTTAGGGCTTTCATTGGTGCTGGCAGATTACAGCCTAACCAACGGTTCACTTGTACGACTAAATTGAGTCAGGGGCAAGACCAAAGAATTGCCCAGGAAATTAAGGCTTCCGGCAGACTGCAAGATGTCAATCGCTTAGTTAAGCGGATGGGTCGAAATGACCATAAATTAACGGTAATTTATGGTTCTTCCGGTGTGGGAAAAAGTTCTACCGTTCATGCCGGGTTAATCCCCGCTTTGAAGCAAACTACTATTGATACCCGTAATGTCTTACCCATCCTACAGAGAGTTTACAGCGAATGGGAAAGGGAACTGGGCAAAAGTTTAGCAGAGGCATTGGCCGAAAGGCAAAATCATGCCAACTTGCAAGAAGCAACGGAAAATACTAGCCCCTTAGCTAATAATGGGCAGCCTAAGGGCAATTTTGCTTCTTTAGAAGATATCCTCAAACAGTTGAGGAAAAATGCTAGTAATAATTTACTAACTGTTTTCATTTTTGACCAATTTGAAGAGTTTTTCTTTGTTTGCCAACAACCAAGTAAAAGGTTGACCTTTTATAACTTTTTAGGAAAATGTTTAGACATACCCTATGTAAAAGTTATTTTGTCTCTGCGAGAAGATTACCTCCACTACTTACTAGAATGTAACCGCTTCCAAGGTTTAGAGGTAATTAATAATAATATTCTCGATAAGAGTATTCTCTACTACATAGGTAATTTTTCTGGGGATGAGGCATACTCGGTCATTAAAAGCTTAACTGAGCAGACCCATTTTTACCTAGAACCAGCTTTAATCGACCAATTAGTTAAAGATTTAGCCGATGAACTGGGGCAAGTACATCCTATTGAAATGCAAGTGGTAGGTGCTCAACTGCAAACAGAGAAAATTATCACCCTAGAACAATATCAGCGACTGGGAGCTAATCCGAAGCAGAAATTAGTTGAGCGTTATCTGGCAGAAGTAGCCCAAGACTGTGGGGCAGATAATAGACACATTGCCCAAATGATCTTGTTCTTGCTTACTAATGAAAATAACACCCGTCCTCTGAAAACGAGAAGTGAGTTGGTAGAAGAACTACCCAGAGAAGATGGTAAAAAGATCGACTTGGTACTAGAGATTTTTGTCAAGTCAGGATTGGTATTATATCTGCTTGGCTCCTCTGTTAATCTTTATCAGTTGGTGCATGATTATCTGGTTGCTTTTATTCGTCAACAGCAAGACGATCAAATACGCGCCAAACTAGCTCAGGCTAAAGAGCAAGAAAGGCTACTGCAAGAAACTCAAGAACAAAAAAGGCGTTCTGATGCTTGGCTAAGTCGTTCCCTTAAGGTGCTGACAGGTTCGGTTATTTTAGGTGTTCTACTTTTATTTTCAACTATACTAGCAGTCAAATTTTGGCTAAAGACCAGAAACAGCGAAATTACTGCCCTAAGTAGATATTCACAAGCTCTTTATGCCTCAAATCAAGACTTACTTGATCCTCTGATACCAGCTTTGCAGGCAGGAGTGAGACGGAAACGGGCTATTATCGTTGAACCAGAGACTACTACTTTAGCTATCAATGCTCTGCAACAGACAGTATACGGAGTGAGAGAGTATAACCGTTTGCAAGGACATCTTGATGGTGTTAGGGGTGTTAGCTTTAGTCCGGATGGTCAAACTATTGCTACGGCTGGTGACGACAAAACCGTAATTCTTTGGAACCAGCAGGGTAAAAAACTGCAAACCTTGGAAGGACATCTTGACGGTGTAAGAAGTGTTAGTTTTAGTCCCGATGGTGAGTTAATTGCTACTGCTAGTTTTGATAGAACTGTTAAACTCTGGAATAAAAAAGGTGAAGAACTACAAACCCTCACAGGATTTGATGACGGGGTTTGGAGTGTCCGTTTTAGTCCCGATGGTGAGAACCTGGCTACTGCTAGCGAAGGGGGGACGGTTATACTTTGGAGTTTGCAAGGCGAAGAAGCAGAACCCTTGCTAGGACATGAGGGAGCAGTATTAGAACTTAATTTTAGTCCCGATGGCGAAACCCTGGCTACTGCCAGTTTTGATGGTACAGTTAACCTCTGGAGTGTGGCAGGTAAATTCCTCAAAACCACTCTAAAACATCAAGCTCCAGTTTTTAGCGTTAGTTTTAGCCCAGATGGTCAACTTATTGCTACCGCTAGTAAAGACGGAAGTATTAAGTTGTCAAAATTGGATGGCAGTTTACAGAAAAGCTGGAAAGCCCACGAAAATACAGTAACAAGTATTCGTTTTAGTCCTGATGGTAAGCTGCTTGCCTCTGGTAGTGCCGATAGAAGCGTTAAACTCTGGAATTTGCAAGGTCAGGAATTAGAGACTTTTGCTGGACATGACAATATAGTTTGGAGTGTTGCTTTCAGTCGGGATAGTCAAACTCTAGCTAGTGCTAGTTCTGATGGTAGCGTTAGACTTTGGAGTAGTTACGGTTCAGAATTACCAACCCCTAGGGGAGATATGCGGGCCATCTTTGATGTGAGTTTCAGCCCCGATGGTAAAACAATTGCTACTGCTAGCCAAGAAAATACGATCCAACTTTGGGATATTTCTAGCAAAATGCCTCTTCTCAAACAAACCCTAACAGGTCATAAAGATGTAGTTTGGAGTGTTGCTTTTAGTCGGGATAGCCAGACTCTGGCTTCTGCTAGTTCTGACCAAACTATCAAGCTTTGGAATTTGCAAGGTCAAGAGTTAAAAACCCTTAAGGGACATCAAGATGTGGTGAGAAGTGTTAGTTTTAGCCCAGATGGTCAACTTCTAGCTAGTGCTGCAAGAGACAATACCATCAAACTTTGGAATTTAGAAGGTCAAGAACTAAAAACCTTGCGGGGGCATCAGGACTGGGTTTTTAGTGTCGGTTTTAGCCCCGATGGTAAAACCCTGGCTTCTGCTAGTAAAGATAAAACTATCAAGCTTTGGAATTTAGAAGGTCAAGAACTAAGAACCCTGAAAGGACATGATGGCTGGGTTACTAGTGTTAATTTTAGTCCCGACGGTCAGACTCTGGCTTCTGCTAGTGAGGATAAAACTATCAAACTGTGGAGCAAGGACGGTCAGTTAATTAAAACTTTCACTGGTCATGAAAATACGGTTTGGAGTGTCCGTTTTAGTCCGGATGGTCAAACTCTTGTTTCTGCTAGTGATGATAAAACTATTAAGTTCTGGAATCAAGAAGATGAGCTAATTAAAACTTTTACTGGTCATGATGATGGGGTTAAAAGTCTCAGCTTTAGTGAAGATGGTCAGAATATTGCCTCATCGGACGCTTTTGGTAAGGTTATTATTTGGAATTGGCATGATATTGAGGATTTAAATGGTTTGGTGAAGCGGGGTTGCCGGTTAGTGGGTGATTACCTAAAAAATAATCCTAAGGTAGAGGATAGTAGTAAGAATTTGTGTTCTTAGGTAGGACAAAGTCTCAAAGATTAAGTGCAGTAAGACAGACGATGCTTTAAGATTTATGAAGAATTGCCCCTAGGAGTGCACCGATTGAGATGATTTCTTGCCCTACTATTACTCTCAACCGTGTCAGTAAGGTTTATGACAACGGTACTGTTGCCTTGCAAGAGATGAATCTGGCAATAGACAAGCATCAATTTGTCAGTCTTGTCGGGCCATCTGGGTGCGGTAAAAGTACTGTTCTGCGTCTAATTGCTGGACTTAGTAAGACTAGTGCAGGTAAGATTACCTGGAGTGAATCAGAGAAAAAACGTCAATTAGCCTTTGTCTTTCAAGAACCAGCCCTCATGCCTTGGGCAAACTTAATTGAGAATGTTCGTTTGCCCTTGAAACTAGCAGGTACTCCTGAGCATAAGTCCCAGAAATTAGCACAAGAAGCCATTAATCTTGTTGGCTTGAATGGATTTGAAAATAGCTACCCTCGTCAACTATCCGGTGGGATGAAAATGCGAGTATCAATTGCTAGAACACTAGTAACTAATCCTAATATCTTACTAATGGATGAACCATTTGGTGCTCTCGATGAGATGACTCGCAGTAGACTCAATAGTGAGTTACTAACTTTGTGGCAAGAGCGAGATTGGACAGTGGTCTTTGTCACTCACAATATTTATGAAGCAGTATATTTATCTAATCGGGTTATAGTAATGGCCCCCCGTCCGGGTCGAGTAGTAGCTGATATAACTATTGAAGCAGCTTATCCCCGCCCTGAAGAATTTCGCACCTCTCGCCTCTGCAACGAATACTGTCGTGAGATTTCTGCCCTGCTTAGGGAAAACTGCGCAGGTAGTCTTATGGGGAGGTGAGGGAGATGGGGGAAGAAAGAATTCAGAATTCAGAATTCAGAATGCAGAAAGATGGGGGAGATGGGAAGCAGGTGAAGATGAGGAAGATTGACAATTTTCAATTCTAAATTCTAAATTCTAAATTCTAAATTCCCTCTTATTAACAATTTTCCATGCTAGAACAACCTAACTCTCCTAGCTTGTGGCGAAAGATTGGGAAAAAATTAATCAGTGTTGAGGCGATCGCACCTTTAGCCGTTGGTATCTTGGCCTTGCTAGTTTGGGAGGTTTTGGTACGGGTAACGGGAGTGCCTTACTATTTACTACCAGGTCCTTGGCTGGTATTGCAAACCCTGGTCAGTGAATGGTCTGAGCTTTTTTCCTCTCTGCTGATTACTCTACAAATTACTCTGGCTGCTTTACTTGCGGCGACTATTTCGGGATTATTGGTGGCAATTTTGTTTGCTCAAAGCCGGTGGATTGAGAGAAGTTTTTTCCCCTATGCAGTAATTTTACAGACTACGCCCATTGTGGCGATCGCTCCTTTAATTATTGTTTGGCTTAGAAATAATACTTTTGCAGCTTTAGTTGTTTGTGCTTGGATTGTTGCCTTTTTCCCAATTGTTTCTAATACGACTCTAGGACTAAAAAGTCTTGACCCTAATTTAAGTAACCTTTTCCAGCTTTATCAGGCATCCCCTTGGCAAACTCTACTCTATTTACGTCTACCTACTGCCCTACCCTATTTCCTGGGAGGGTTGCGTATCAGTGGCGGATTAGCTTTAATTGGTGCGGTGGTGGCGGAGTTTGTAGCAGGAACTGGTGGGGCAAAATCGGGTATTGCCTATCAAATTCTTATGTCTAGTTATAACCTAGAAATTCCCCGTATGTTTGCCGCTTTATTCCTCACTACTGGCTTAGGGGTAATTATCTTTGTTGTTTTAACAGTCTTGTCCAACTTCCTGCTAGGCAGATGGCATGAAAGTACCTTAAAAAAGGAGAATTAAACCTTGGAAATACCTACCACATCTCACTACTGGCTACAAAATGCCCATGTCCCAACTTGTCTCTTAACCGATGAGGTGCAGGTACAACAGACGAGAGAAAACTTGTCTTTAGTTGATATTGAAATTGACCAGGGAGAGATTTCCCAAGTTACTCCCGCCCGATATCAAGATCCTGGTCAAATACCAACCGTTGATTTAAGGAAAGGACAGGTTTGGCCTTGTTTTGTAGACATGCACACTCACCTCGATAAAGGTCATATTTGGGAACGTACTCCCAACCTTGATAAGACTTTTTCCGGCGCTTTGTCTGCTTTTGATGCTGATACGGAAAAACACGGAAGCGCAGAAGACTTCTATCGCCGCATGGAATTTGGTCTTAAGTGCAGTTATGCACACGGTAGTAAAGCGATTCGCACCCATATTAATTGTGCTGGTGAGGCGGGGGCAATTAGCTTAGAGGCAATCCAAACTTTACAAAAAGAATGGCGTGAAAAAATAATCCTGCAAGTAGTTGCCCTCGTTGATATAGATTACTATCGAACAGATGCGGGTGTCGCCTTAGCAGATAAAATTGCTGAAATGGGCGGTATTTTGGGGGGCATTGCTTTAATAAATCCTGAGTTAGATAAGCAACTTGATGTGGTGTTTTCCCTAGCTAAAGAAAGGAATTTAGAGCTAGATTTCCACACCGATGAAACTGACAATCCCGAATCTGAGTGTCTACGGCGTGTAGCACTTGCAGCTATGCGCCACGACTTTAACAGACAAATTATATGTGGTCATTGTTGTAGTTTAGCCGTCCAGGAACCAGAGGTAGTAGCAAAAACTATGGAGTTGGTGCGGCAAGTCAACATTGGTGTAGTTAGTTTACCCTTGTGCAATCTCTACCTGCAAGACCGCCAAATTAACCGTACACCATATTGGCGGGGAATAACTCTACTACAGGAATTAAAACAGCATGGCATACCCGCCACTGTGGCTAGTGATAACTGTCGTGATCCTTTTCATTCCTTTGGTGATCATGATGTATTGGAAGTTTTTGCCCAGTCAGTCAAGATTGGCCATTTAGATTTGCCCTACGGCGATTGGCCAACGGCAGTGACAAAGATGGCAGCTGATTTAATTGGCTTACCAGAAGTGGGGAGGATTGCTAAAGGGTTGGCAGCTGATTTAGTTCTATTTAAAGGTCGTAATTTCAGTGAGCTTTTGTCCCGTTCCCAGCATGAGCGGGTTGTTCTCAGAAATGGTAAGCAGATTGACACAACCTTACCAGACTACGCAGAGTTAGATGACTTAGTGTCATAAATTAAAACTTTAAACTATTTTACGCTAAAGCTTGTCTAAATATCCGTAGATACACTGTATGCAAGTCAGTAGGATATAGTTTAGCCTGAAAAGGAGAGACTTATTAGATCCTAACTAGGTTTATAAAAAGCAATGTTCAAGCCAGCTGCTATCAAATCTCAATGACGCTTTTGCAGAAAAAGGCTAGTTACTTTTTGGCTTAGCTAATTTGAGGCAAGCTGAAGCCAGTCATTTGCTTTCTCTTTAGCTATCAACCTAGTCTTGACAGTCGAAAATGGTATCAAAAACCTGGAAATTATTCATTTTAATTAACTGCTTTTAGCTAAAAATATGCAAGAACATCCTATCCGAATTCTTCTAGTTGAGGACGATAGCCAAGATGTTTCTCTACTCCTAGCCTTACTGGCTAAAGCAAAAGGTTTCCCCGTAGAAATAAAGCATTTTGATAATTTGGAAAAGGCTATCGACTATCTGCGCGAGGAAAAAGTTGATGTTGTCATCTCAGATCTGTTTTTACCTGATAGTAAGGGCTTGGAGACATACAACCAGCTTGCTAGCCAGTTTCCTGACATGCCAATTATCATTCTCAGTGGACTAGAGGATGAGGCTGTGGCTATATCAGCTGTGCAAGCGGGGGCACAGGACTACCTAGTAAAAGGCGAGTTTAGACGACAGTTGCTGGTACGAACAATTCGTTACAGTATTGAAAGACAGCAGTTACGCTTTAAAATGCAGCGCCAGCACGAGATTCTGCAAGAGAGTGAAGCTCAACTGCATACAATTATTACTAATAATACCGATGGAATAGTAGTTCTTAACCAAGAGGGTACAATTTTATTTGCCAACCCTGCTGCTACTTCTTTACTTAGTTACCAAGCAGAGGAACTTCAAAAACAAACTTTGAATATACCGCTAGATCAAGAAAGCTTTGAAAAAGATATTACACGTCAGTCTGGGGAGAGTTTTGTTGCCGAAGTACGCCTAGTAGAAATTAACTGGCAGGAACAGAAAGCCTATCTAGCATTACTACGAGATATTACCCTGCGGAAAAAAGAAGAGGAAAGCATCTGTAAAGCCCTAGAGCAAGAAAAGCAGCTCAATCAGATGAAGTCTCGAATTATTAGTACCCTCTCCCATGAGTATCGCACCCCCTTAACGACAATTCTTTCTAGTGCCGAGTTACTAGAAAGATACCGCCACAAATTTGATGAATCTAAGCAAACAAAACATTTTGAGCGTATTAAAACGGCAGTGGAACATATGACTCATTTAGTTGACGATGTGCTATTCGTTAACAAAGCTGAATTAAATAAACTTGAATTTCGACCAGAGGCAGTTGACTTATTCTGCTTTACTCAAGAGTTAGTTTCCCAAATGCAAGAAGGAACGGGTAAGCAACATCGGCTTATTTTAACTACCAAGGGCGAGAGGGAACTGTTTTTCGGAGATCCAAAATTACTCAAACAGCTCCTTACTAATTTACTCTCTAACGCTATTAAATATTCTCCCCAGGGCAAGGTTATCTCAGTGAGTCTGGACTTTACTGAAACAGAAGTGATAATCCAAGTTCAAGATCAAGGCATCGGCATTCCCCAAGAAGAGCAAGATAAATTGTTTCAATCTTTTAGTCGTGCTAGTAATGTTGGTACTATCCCAGGCACAGGACTAGGATTAGTTATTATTAAAAACTGTGTAGAAAGGCACGGTGGTAAGATTAGTTTCAAGAGTACTTCTGATCTCGGAACAACTTTTACTGTCAACTTGCCTCATCAGCTCAGAGAAACCTCTAAGATGAAGGTCGATAACAAATGTATTGCCTGTAATGACAACAAAGAAACCGTTAGTAGACTGGAATGCTCTCACCTCTGAGTTAACCGGGATAGAAACTATCACCGATACGAACCAGATTACTAAGTTATCTCTAGACTTTTATCACTTTAGCCCAGTATTACAAAAACAACTGAGTGATAAGAGAGGAGATTTAGTGGTTCGTCCGAGTACTGAGGGAGAAGTACTGCGAGTGGCCGCCATTTGCGTAAAGTACAAAGTACCCCTAACAGTTCGGGGTGCAGGTACGGGTAACTACGGACAGTGTATACCCCTATCTGGTGGTGTAATTCTCGATACCAGCAAGATGAATTCTATTCGTTGGCTGAAACCAGGATTAGCTTCTGTTGAACCTGGGGTGAAAATGGCTGCTTTTGACAAAAAAGCCAGGGAAATTGGTTGGGAACTACGTATGGTTCCCTCTACCTACCGCACTGCTACCATTGGCGGCTTTATTGGTGGAGGGAGTGGCGGCATTGGTTCAATTACCTATGGGCAATTACGCGATCGCGGCAACCTTCAGGCTGTTAGAGTAGTAACGGTAGAAGATGAACCCCGTGTAATTGAATTACGGGGAGAAGAAGTCCAAAAGGTAAATCATGCCTACGGTACTAACGGTATTATTACTGAGTTAGAAATTCCCCTAGCTCCTGCTTATCATTGGGCAGAATTAATTGTTGTTTTTGACAACTTTATGACGGCGGCTAGGTTCGGACAAGCCCTCAGTTATGCCGATGGTTTAATTAAAAAATTAGTTAGTATTCACGCTTGGCCAATCCCTTCCTACTTTACTGCTTTAAAGGATTATTTACCAGAAGGTAAGCATTGTG
>JBAUJE010000265.1:0-7772 GCA_049683475.1 Coleofasciculaceae cyanobacterium
GGGGTGATGAGGTGATGGGGTGAGGGGGTGAGGGGGTGATGAGGTGATGAGGTGAGGGAGTGAGGGGGTGATGGGGTGAGGTCTAAATCAAAATCCTTGTCAGTCACTATTCCCTGTTCCCTATTCCCTATTCCCTATTCCCTAATCCCTAATCTATTACAGAGTTTGAAGTTATGTAGCCTTTTGCAAGAATGGATTATAGCGCTGGGGTAAACTATCCCTTAAAGAAAGGGGCGGTCATTCCCATTTCCTTGAGAGGGATTGGGTAGCTCACTCTTAAAGTTCTAACAAATAGGGATAACACCTGATAAGGAGCTAATACTATATGTCCCATAGCGTTAAAATTTACGACACCTGCATTGGTTGCACCCAATGCGTTCGTGCTTGTCCTACTGATGTACTAGAGATGGTTCCCTGGGATGGCTGCAAAGCTGGTCAGATTGCCTCTTCTCCCCGTACAGAAGACTGTGTTGGTTGCAAGCGTTGCGAAACAGCCTGCCCTACTGATTTCTTAAGTATCCGTGTATATTTGGGAGCAGAAACTACCCGCAGTATGGGTCTAGCTTACTAAAAAACCCGTTTGAAAATCCATTGGTATACAAAGAGAGGTAGCTATTTGACCTCTCTTTTCTTATTGGAAAATGGAAAATGGAAAATCGTTAAGGAGTCAGTAGTCAGGAGGAAAGAATATTGATGACAATTCTTCCCCATCCCCCCTGCCTCCCCTGCCTCCCCGACCTCCCCGTCACCCCCTCACCCCCTCACCCCGTCACCTCATCACCTCATCACCCCCTCACCTCATCACCCCCTCACCCCATCACCTCCCCGTCTCCCTTATTGACGTTATCCTGATTGCCTATTAGTTTGGAGCGAATAAGATTTTAGTTTTGGTGTGTGCAACAGGAGTTAACAATTAAATGTGTGGAATTGTTGGTTATATCGGCACTCAAGCAGCTACAGAAATTTTAATTGCAGGATTGGAAAAATTAGAGTATAGGGGTTATGATTCGGCGGGAGTCGCTACGGTTCTAGAAGGGGAAATTCAATGTGTTCGGGCTAAGGGCAAACTCCACAATTTGCGAGAAAAGCTGGAACGTCTGGAAAATCCTGCTCGTATTGGTATTGGACATACTCGTTGGGCAACCCACGGGAAACCGGAAGAACATAATGCTCACCCTCAGCTAGATGCAGCTATGCGGGTGGCGGTGGTGCAAAATGGCATTATTGAAAACTACCGTGAGTTGCGGGAGAATTTGCAACAAAAGGGGCATGAATTCCGCTCAGATACGGATACAGAAGTTATCCCTCACCTGATTGCAGAGTTTTTATCTGAGAGTAAAGCTGACCAATACCAAGAACCTAGCCCCTTTTTAGAAGCAGTACGCAAGACAGTTGAGCATTTAAAAGGAGCATTTGCGATCGCCGTTGTTTCTGCTGACTACGCCGATGAGTTAATTGTGGCACGACAGCAGGCTCCTCTGACGATTGGTTTTGGTCAAGGGGAATTTTTCTGTGCTTCTGATACCTCAGCACTGTTACCCCATACTAATGCTGTGTTGACACTAGAAAATGGGGAGATGGCTAGGCTGACACCTTTGGGTGTGGAAGTTTACAACTTTCAGGGCGATCGCTTGAGAAAATATCCCCGTACCCTGAGTTGGAATCCTGTCATGGCGGAAAAGCAGGAATTCCGACACTTCATGCTCAAGGAGATTTACGAGCAGCCGGGGGTAGTCAGGACTTGCTTAGAGGCTTATCTGCATAGTGATTGGCTTGAGTTGGAAAATCTGGAGTCAAATCCGGTTAATCTCGGTTTAGCACCAGAACTGTACGAGAATTTAGAACAAGTTCAGATTCTTGCTTGTGGCACCAGTTGGCACGCTAGTTTAGTTGGAAAATATCTGTTGGAACAGTTAGCGGGTATTCCCACCACGGTAAATTACGCCTCCGAGTTTCGCTACGCACCACCACCACTGACAACTAATACTTTAAGTATCGGTGTTACTCAGTCCGGGGAAACTGCTGATACTTTGGCCGCACTGGATATGGAAAGGGCACGGCGCACGGGTTTAGATTTACCTTATCAAGCAAGATTACTAGGCATTACTAATCAACCTGAAAGCTCTTTAGCTCAGATGTTACCTAATGTCATTCATACCCATGCAGGTATTGAAATTGGTGTGGCTGCGACTAAAACTTTTGTCTCTCAGTTGGTAGCATTTTACTGTTTAGCCCTTGATTTGGCATACCGTCGTGGGACTTTAGAAACTTCAAGAATTAAGGAAATTTTACTGGGTTTGCAACAATTACCAGCCCAAATTGAGTTAATTTTAGAGAGTCAAGAGCGCTACGTTGAAGAGTTGGCTCATCAGTTTGTCGAAACCCAAGATTTTATCTTTTTAGGACGAGGAATTAATTATCCTATTGCTTTGGAAGGGGCGCTGAAACTAAAAGAAATTAGCTATATTCACGCCGAAGGTTATCCAGCAGGGGAAATGAAGCATGGCCCCATTGCTTTGCTCGATGCGAAAGTTCCGGTGGTAGCGATCGCTATGCCTGGTACTGTTTATGAAAAGGTTCTCTCTAATGCTCAAGAGGCAAAGGCGCGGGATGCTCGTCTAATTGGGGTGACACCCATGAATGAACAGGAGGCGGCTCATACTTTTGATGACTTATTGCCTGTACCTGTGGTAGAGGAGTTACTTTCTCCAATACTAGCGGTGGTTCCTTTACAATTGTTGGCTTATCATATTGCGGCAAGGCGAGGTTTGGATGTTGATCAGCCGAGGAATTTGGCTAAGTCGGTGACTGTTGAGTAGTCTAAGATTACTTATTTGGGTCGGGTAACTAGCCAAGTTATCCGCCCAGCTATTACGGCAAGTATGATACTTAAAAATAAGGTAGAAAGAACGGGATGGAGAATCTTTGTCGAAAAAGGTGGTAAGAAAGGCTTGTCAATGTGACCGGAACTATTCGATGTTGGCAAAGGTGAGGTCTTCCGTGGGGTTTTGGATAGCAAATAGATGTTTCGATGGTGCTGTCTGGAGGGGTTCGGTGCAACGTTTCTGGCTAAGTTGCAAAAGTTGGCAACTAGGTGCGTAGCGCACTCCATCAAGGAATTTATCGAGAAGGACGGAGGGAAAGGTAGATGAATTCTGACTCCTGGCTTCCGACTCCTGACTCCTAATTGGCAAGGCATGGAGGGGGAACAGGTGTAGGTAGCGATAGGGAATGAGAATCAGTTGCTGGCAGTCTTCTGGGATGTGGCGGAGAATTTCATCGAGATGGAGAATGCGGGAGAGTTCGGCGAGGCGAGAGGTGAGTGAATTACTCCACTGATGGGAATTGTTCTGTTTATCGTCTCTATAATCGTTGAGATATTGCTGCTGCCAGTTATTTAACTCTATGAGATGGTCAGGTTGAGATTGCCAGACGTAGGGTTGATCGTGGCGGGTAATGACAAAGGTAAAAAATCTTTCCTCTGTGATATACCACTCAATAATGGCTGTCTGTTCTTCTAACTGGTCGAGGATTTCTGGAAAACGGATCGGTTGAACCGCTTGGGTGAGGGCATAGGCTGGGTCAGATTCATTGCTAACTTAGGCTGATGATTATTGAGGCAAGCTTGGACAATCTGGGTGTAGACATCCATTACCTCTTCGAGAATCTCTTGCCGACGTTGGTTGCTACTTACCCAACTACAGCTAACCTCTACAGCTTCGATAGCAGCTTGATATCCTTCGATAGCTTCTTGCCACTTTCCAGCTTGGAAGGCGGTATTACCCAAATTTCGTCCAGCTTTGAGACGTTTGACGGGAAAGGCGGTGGGTTGGAATATTTCTAGAGATGAGCGGAAATAGGCGACGGCTTCGTCAACCTGCCCAAGGTCACTGTAAGCATTGCCCAAATTATGTTGGGCTTGCGCCCATTTTTCAGGAAATGCCTCACGAGTGCTGACTTCCAAAGCATATTTTAAACATTGAATAGCTTGCTCACTCTGCCCTGCTTCCCGGTAAGCATAACCCAGATTGTTTTGGGTCGTTGCCCATTTTTCAGGAAATGCTTCACGGGTGCGGACTTCTAAAGCAGCTTGGTAGGCGGTAATCGCCTCGTCAAACTGCTCTGTATAAGTGTATGTAACACCCAGATTGTTTTGGGTATTTGCCCACTTTTCAGGAAACGCCTCACGAGTGCTGACTTCCAAAGCGGCTTGATAGGCTGCGATCGCCTCGTCAAACTGTCCTCTATCTCCGTAGGCATTGCCCAAATTGCCTTGGGTCATTGCCCAATCTTCAGGAAACTTCTCACCTTCTGGCAAGTCAAATCCAAATCCGGTAACATGGGTGAAACAATCTGCTCATTCCCCTGAAAAACCCGCTCCTCATACAACCCTTCAACCCACTCCAACACCGTAACTCGCCCTTCAATTGGGTCAACAATCCAATACTCTGCAATCCCCCGCGCTGCATACTCAGACCGCTTATAACGATAATCTCGGTCGATACTTTCCTTCCCTGGAGACACCACCTCAACTACCAACTCAGGGGGTGGCATATCAATCATGACAGTAGACCGACTTGCCCCTTTTAACGCAGTGGCCAGTTCCTCAGAAAGTACCATCAAATCCGGTAAGCGTGTCGTTGCCCGTGAACCACTGATCACCATTTCAGCCCCAATTCTCAAGGGAAGAGAAGGAATCCCCTGCTGCGAAAAGTAGATTAGTAAGAATATAGCAATGCGCTGATTTAAATCACTTTCTGGCGGCATAACAACCAACTCCCCATTCACCAATTCATAGAAGGTATCTGTCCCATCGTCATAGTTAAGATACTCCTCAAGGGTCATTTTCTGGGATGTGATAGTCATAACTGCTCTGCCTTCGGTGCTTTTATTGTGACATATTGAATAATTAGCAAAGTGCTAAGCAGGCACATAAAAATAATTACACATTTCCCAAAGCTGAAATTATTTTACGGCAAGGGTTACAGAGAAATGGAGTAGGTAATTAATTCTGTGTAGGTGCTTATTGCCAATTACACTATCTACATTTTTGCTAATTTTTGCACAAAACCTTGATGTTTTTGACTCTTTAATCCCTGTTGTACAACTTCTAAAACCTTGGCTAATTTCCGACTAGTAAGGCAGTTTTATCGAGCCACAATCCTGGAAATATTTGAGAGCAAATGATGCCATCACTATTAGGTTCAAGTTGAATATATTCTCCGGAATTTAACCTAAACCAATCAAATTCTGCATCATCAACTCGCCAGACTAAATATTCTTGTACTCCGTTGCGACGATAAACATTCCGTTTTTTATGTAAATCAATTGAAGCCGTAGAAGCAGCAATTTCTACTATTAATTCTGGCGTACCTTCTACATAGCCATCCTCACTAATAGTAGATTGTCCCCCTATTTCAATTCTCAGTAGTGCATCAGGTTGAGGTTCGTTATCTAAATCGAGACGTACTGTTGCATTGTCTCCCAGTTCAATTCCTGGTGTCGCTGACCAATAGTTTCCTAACCAGGTAATGATTCGAGCATGAGGATTGCCATGATTTTTGATTCGTAAGGGAGATGCCATATAAACTATTCCTTCAATTAATTCTGCTTTTTTTAAATTAGGCATAGCAGAATAGCGACGCTCAAATTCAGGGCGGTTAAGTTTGTCACCGTTTTCTAAGCGTGGAATAATAGGAGAAAGGGTTATATGGGTCATATTTAATTACTCTCCTGCAAAAAACTAGGTTAGTTCAAAAAACCAATCTTCCTTTAAAACTTCTTCTAAAGAAGCTGGAGGTTCTTCGGGGAAAAAGTTTATGGGTTTATCCATTAAACGCGCCATAACTTTTTTGGCATCTAGGTAAGTGGCGGCAAAAATTTCAGACAAGTAAGGTTTTAAGCTAGGACTATCTAACAATTCATCCCGAATCTGTTGACGAAATGTTGTTGTTTCTGCTTTCCATTTATTTCTGTTGTATTCTCTTTCTGATTCCCAGTAGCCCAGCTTGAGTAAGTGTTCCCAAAGTCGGGTTAAGAGACTTTTAACCGCTCTTCTGTTACTTTTTCCCATGCTTTCTAACTCATCTAATAAATTTTCCCAATCAACATGGGTAAATTCTCCAGAGCGGAGTTGTTGTAGAGTTGTCTCTAGCCAGAGTTGATAATCTTGATTGTATAAGGTTGAGGTATTTTGCTCGGTTGGTATTTTCATCAGCTTTGGCGCACTTAGTAGAGGGTTGGCTTAATGATATCTTGCACGTTCTCGTTTAGTGGTAGTGACTATCTTGATTGTTAAGCGATCGCCATTTAGGATGCTACCCTCAGCGTAATCCCTATCTCTCATTAAAAGAGATTCTTAGTCATTGTGCGGTGGGCAAGCTAAATTAACTGTAGTGTAAGGTTTTCAACTCCTGTAACTCTTGCCCACCCTACCCGAAATAGTCTTGTTGAGAAGCTAGGGCAATGGGTAGATTATAGTTGAGGGTTTCTGCGAGTAAGTTACTGATGGCTAATTCGGGAACATCGGCGAAGATATCGCGTTTTTCCCAGGTGGTTAAGCCGAAGTCCTGTTTTGCTTTTGCTAAACTAAACTCGCTGTAGGACATGAGATGAGGGTTTTGAGATAATTTACAGGTCTTGGCTTAATGATATCTTGCACCATTCTCGGTTAGCCCAAAAACCCGCCCAGAGTTCAAACTCCGGGCTAATATCTCAAGTCCATTAAAATGGACTGAAATTCTTTCCAAGTCTTCTTTAGTCATCTTGAGACGACTTTTGCTATTAGCCAGAGAATTGATTCTCTGGCGGGTTAACGCGAGTGGTGCAAAATCTGAACTCTATCCCCTCAACTTTTCCGCCACCGTTGAGTGAACCTACTCAACCAGGAATTATTCTTAGCCATCTTCTCCCGCAGACTGGCTAAATTTTTGCCAATAGTAACGGTATGGGGATGCTCAACTCCTAATACCCGCTCATAGAGTTTCAAAGCCTTTAGAAATAGAGGTTCAGCTTCTGAGTAGCGTCCTTGAGAATAGTAGAGTAATGCCAAATTGTTGAGACTGGTAGCAACGTCAGGATGATCTTCTCTTAGCAGGCGTTTTCTCAGTGCCAAAGTTTCTAGATAGAGGGGTTCAGCTTCTGAGTAGCGTCCTTGAGAATAGTAGAGTAATGCCAAATTGTTGAGACTGGTAGCAACGTCAGGATGATCTTCTCTTAGCAGGCGTTTCCTCTGTGCTAAAGCTTCTAGATAGAGAGGTTCAGCTTCTGAGTAACGTCCTTGAGAATAGTAGAGTAATGCCAAATTGCTGAGACTAGTAGCAACTTGGGAATGCTCTAACCCCAGCAGGCGTTTTCTCAGTTCTAATGCTTCTATCAAAAGGGGTTCAGCTTCCTGGTAGCGTCCTTGAGAGTGGTAGAGCTCTGCCAAGTTGTTGAGGCTGGTGGCAACATGAGGATGCTCATTTCCGAGGAGACGTTTTCTCAGTTCTAAAGCTTCCAGATAGAGGGGTTCTGCTTCTGAGTAACGTCCTTGAGAGTGGTAGAGTTCTGCCAAATTGTTAAGGCTGATGGCAATATTGGGATGCTCTGAACCAAACCGCATTTTTACTACTGATAAACACTGCTGACGCCAAACTTCTGCTGAAGTATATAACCCCTGTCCTTCATAGAATCTACCTAAGCCAGCAAAAGGCGAAACCAAATCCTCATCTTTGAGTGCTTCCGTCAGATTTTCGGCAACTTCTTCTATATGAGGAATAGCATCTCTTACC
>JBAUJE010000266.1:0-18751 GCA_049683475.1 Coleofasciculaceae cyanobacterium
GCCGAATGGGGTCAACTCTTAAAGAAAGGAGCAGATTTAGCTAAAGGTTTCATTGGTGATTATCTGAGAGACTTCTAATAACCTAAGTAGCAGGATATCTCTATGGGTTTGTTTGAACTGACATAGAGATATCTACCGACTAGGAGTCTAGAATGGGAAATAAGCTGTTCGTCATTTAAACCTTATTATCAATAATTGAGAAATCCTTGTAGTGCGACCATCTTGGTCGCTACCTATACCCAATTTAAATGCACAACAGCTTACCACTTTGATTATGGCAGTCAACTTTTTTGATGGGGACTGCCTAAAGACGATACAATACTATCAGACTGGCAATTTCTCTGATAGCCATGACAACAACAACAGTTTTGACTCTCGAACAATTCCTGAAACTGCCAGAAACAAAGCCTGCCAATCAATTTATCAACGGTTGCGTTTACCAAAAACCAATGCCTCAAGGTAAACACTCACGCCTACAACTGAAGTTTTGCGATGTAGTTAATCAGGTCGCAGAAACAGCCAAAATTGCCCTAGCCTTTCCAGAATTGCGTTGTACTTTTGGCGATCGCTCCATTGTTCCAGATGTTAGCGTGTTTCTTTGGCAGCGAATCCCCTTTGATACAGATGGGGAAGTACCCAATGCATTTAAAATGTATCCCGATTGGACTATAGAAATTCTTTCCCCAGACCAGAAATCCACTAAAGTTATTAGTAATATTTTATACTGTCTCAAACATGGCACTCAGATGGGATGGTTAATTGACCCAGAAGAACGAGTAATTTTGGTATTCATTCCCAGACAAGCACCCGTGGAATTAATTGGTAAAGATACTGTTCCAACTCCAGACTTTTTAAAGCTCGATTTGACTGTTGAGCAGATTTTTAGCTGGTTGAAAGTGGCTTGATTCTATCCTATCGTGCGATCGCTGATTCTTCAGACACTCCCTCACTAATACTTTGTTCCATTTCTTCTAAAGTTGCAGACTTCATACCTTTTTTGTGCAAAATCCCAGATAAACTTTTGATTGAGATATTCAAAGGAATAAGTTTAACTATCCCATTTTCATCAATTACAAAGTCTACCTTACTTCCTATATCTAAATTTAGATAATCTCTCATTTCTCTCGATATATAGCACCACGTATATACGTTGATATCTCAAGAGTGGGCGAAGCATTTGCATGATTCTGATCGGTTCGTGTTCAACAATTTTGGGCAAATGCTACTCTTCGAGAACGCTCCGCGAACTCCCCTACTTACCTTATTTTCTTACTTTAAGATAACCTCTCCCTGTTTCCGGCACAGATGAAACGTTAAATTAATTTTGCACGGATACTTACAACCCCATAACACATCTAAAATAAACATACCGTCTCCCAACTGAAAAAAATGGTCGCCTCCCCACAAAAAGACTACATCACCCCAGAAGAATACCTGCAACTAGAGCTTCAAAGAGAGGTTAAACACGAATACATCGACGGTTATGCTTATGCCATGGCTGGTGCTAACGATTCTCACGTTACCATCGCCGGAAACTTATTTGCACTCCTACGCAACCATGTACGGGGTTCTGGTTGTCGGGTTTTCATCTCAGATATGAAAGCGCGGATTGAAAAACTCAATCGGTATTATTACCCCGATGTTATGGTTACTTGCGATGAACGAGATAAGGAAAATACCACAGAGAAAAAATTCCCTTGCTTAATAGTAGAAGTTTTATCTGACTCAACAGAAGCATTTGATAGGGGTGATAAGTTTGCCGATTATCAAATCTTAGAAGCCCTACAAGAATATGTTTTAATTAACACCAAACGTCAGCGAGTCGAATCTTTTCGCCGTAATAGTGAGGGACTTTGGCTATTACAGTTCTACACTTCCCCAGAAAAACCTTTTCAACTGCAAAGTATTAATATTGAAGTAGAAATGAGTACACTTTACGAGGATGTAGTATTTGCATAACATCTTTTTTATTACTCTTTGCATCAAAGTAGTAATATCAACCAAACCTAGCCAGGATATGAACAGATATAGCAATTCTCATACTGCTGAGATACAGTCAATTTTCTTACCTGTTCCCTGTTCCCTATTCCCTGTTCCCTAAAGCCCAAGATTTGTGTACCTCGCTTACAGTTAATGCGGCGATGAGTATGACTCGTAGGTAAAGCTTTTAGCTTGTCCCACACCTTTCAACCCCGCTACATCTTCTAGAATCAAATCACAAATCTCAGACAACCTGGACAAGCTATCCTCTCGATGCAATTGTCGTATTGATACAGTAGTAGCCAAACGACCCAACCTTGCAAACTCACGGGCCTGCATATCTCGTTCTAATTTTAAAGATTGGGGATATCTGTGGGTAATTAGCTCCATTAAACCAATTTGAGGAGCGATCGCTTCTATACTAGGTGTTGCTAGGCACGGCTTACGTTCTCCTAAAACATAAATTGCTACCAAGGGTAAGGGTTGATTATAAAAACCCCAAGCCGATACCTTATCTTGATTTAACTCGACAAAATGCTTATCAGTCTGGCTAAATACCCGCGATAATCTTGTTTCGTCACCGTAAAGTTGATTTATCGCAGATTTCCACAACCGCAGACGGGGATAACCAGGTTGAACTAAAAAGGAGTCACCACACTCGGTAAGAACAGCAATATCATCAGCTAAAATCGGGTAGCCTCGTTTAGCTAAAGCTGCTGCGGTAGTTGACTTACCCGCACCCTTTGCACCGATAATACCAATGGCACAATTATCTACTTTAATAACACTGCTGTGGAGACAGAGTTTTCCTTGCAATCGTAAAGCTGTACCGATAACGCAACCGATTAGCATCGCGGTAACTTCAGCCAGGGGTAAGTTTATCCAGTTTATCCAGATTTGCTTACCATCAGGAGCAATTTTTACGTCTAATTTTTCCTTACTACCACCCAAAGACAAACAATAATAAATTCCCTCAGCAGTGTGTTTTTGATACCAACCTCTTGGATGTATTTTTTTCTCTGAATTGGATAAATTGCCTTCTGTGAGATGAACTTTTATATTTGTTGCTGTAAAGGTGGAAGCGGGGGTTAAAATTGGCAGGGGTTGATTGCTGCTTAGGGTGATACCGTAGATTTGGTAATAGAATGCTTCAATATTGTCAGATTTGTCCATATTCTTTTTTACTTGATACCGATAATATTCCACCGAGAAAAGAAAAATCTCCTAACCGACACGCAATACCTACAGTGCGCTAACGAAAAAAATCTGCTTTCGGATTTCTACATTTATAGCACTACTCAAAAAAAGTTAGGACATCTTAAAATCTTGAAACCTACAAGCTGTCTACTGTTGCCTGTTGCCTACCCTCACAGATAACTTGTGCTATTAAATAGGATTTGATATCACCAATGTTGTTTACTATACTTTACTTTTTAAATTGTGCAACATATGATATGAATTATCTTGTTTTCACCACATTGCGATCGCACATTACCAAGAAGTCGCACATTATCAGGTAAACGCATTTAAGTTTAAGAACAAAATTCTCACTCCGAAAATTCAGGAATTGGCTTTTGGAATCGTCTTAAAGATGGAGGGACGAGAAGGAAAGTAAATCCGATTTTGTCTTTCCGCTTAAAACGTCTGCAAGCGCATTTCTCAAGCGCGGAAGATTTTGCGAGAGGAGTTGAGGGAATATTTTATTGGGGAGGATAAGGATAAATCTGTTTCACCAACTGCAATAGAGTCGAGGAGTGGGGGAGTTTGTAGGATTGTCCCGCGCTCTTCCTATTAAATTGTGTGTTGATTTGGGAAAAGTTGGGTCGTCCAAAAAAAAATTCAGGAATTGATGAGTTAAATCGTCTTAAGGATGGAGAGAGTTTATGATTAACATTCTCTTAGAAAACTAAGCTTTCAGAATTTCAGGAGACTAATGAAAAAGCCAATACTGAATGTAATTACTCTGCTACGACATCTGGTAATCATGACCGTGATTGCAGTAACAATTCTAATTAGCTACCCACAATTCTCTTATGCAGGATTGGTAATACGAGGTGGACAGTGTTCAGCTAGAGCGTTTGAAGAAGGTGCGGAGTATGTAGATCAAGGCTATATCCATGGATTAAGTGTTAACTACACGGATCAGACAAGTGATAAAAATCAGTTTGAAGAATTTCTGGTAGGAATTGAAGGATATAGACAATACTGTGTAGCAAAAGATGATAATCTCACAAAAAGAGAAGTAAAAATCTCGTTAGACCCTATTCAGGGCGATCCATTACATGCGAAATTAAGGGGCAAGTCTAGCAACATAGCTCTTGGCCTAACAAAATTTCCATAGTTGATTTCACCGTTCTAGAAAAAACAGCATCATTCTCCAAGAAATTCAGTAATTACTCTCTGAAATCGTCTTAAAGGTGGAGAGACAAAAGAAAAAAACAAATTCAACTTCGTCTCTTCACCAAATCACAACATCAGCAATCAGTCTCAAAAACGGAGAAATTAATTATGGCTGAAGAAGCTAAAGATAAAAGCGAATCCCAAGAAGAAAATCAATCTGAAAAAGTAGATAATCGTCTTCCTTATGAACCACCTAAATTAAGGAAGCATGGCAAAATCAATAATACAACTAAGAGTGTAATTTTTGCTCCTGATTTCGACGGATTCTTTAGTTTCACAGATATCAGTTAGAGAAAAGTGTTCTCGAAAAGTTCAGAAATTGACGATTGAAATCGTCTCAAGGATGGGTAAAGAACTAGCAAACATAAAGTTAGACTTCCATCCATAAATTTCTTTCTTGTTGATATATAGGCTATCAATCAACAGACCAAGCTAATTGACTAAAAAGGAGATTACCAATCATGTCGGATTACTATGTTGACTTTGAAAACAAAACTGACCGTACCTGGACAATGGTGGTTTATCAACAACTACCCGAATCCATAGGTTTGGAAAGTGTTGCTTGGAAAAAAACTACTGCGCCTAGAGGTGGATTTACAGGAGTCGAATGGGAACTTGATTACATAGTTTCCCTTGCTAATTATAAGCAAGATGGAGGAATAGGAGTTTACAAGGCTAGCCAAGAATTAGAAACTGCTCTTGGAAAAAAGTGGACGATTGTTGACAAAGACGGTGTTCAGCAGCTAGAAGAAACTGGTAAGGCAAAGGATGGATATATTGAGATTGTAAACAAGTCAAAACAACTAGCTAATCCTGGTGTTGGTATGTCTGATAGTCCAGCAGTTTACAAACGTAAAACTTTAGGTGGTTCCACTGCTCAGTTTCAAGTCACTCCCACTTACTATGTAGGTCTTTTTAACAATGTGGAGTTGGGAACAGTCATCTCCAGCAATGTCATAGTAGGTCCGCTAAAAATTCAGTTCCCTAGTGGAATGAATAAGGGAGTCCTCACAGCAGTATTGGACGGCGAGAGTATTAAGCTAGATTTAACGTACAAGCAATCATTTGTCGCTAATCACGAACAAGTTTTAGCAATGCTATAAAGTTGAGTACGTAGTACGTAGGTTTGGTTGAGCGTCGAATACTTTTCTACAGGTAGGGAATTGGGAGTAGCGAGTAGCGAGTAAGAATGATTTATTCTTCTCTTACTCCCTCTCTCCTTATCTCTTCCCAACATATTTAATCAACCCACCCCATAAAGAGCTTCATCAACAAATTCAAAACCATCAAACCGAGTCTCTTCCCCCAGATTCCGCAACCAATAAGCAAACGCCAAAGTTTTTTCTAACCCCATAAATTTTCCTGTATCAATTTCTCCAGACTCCAAACATTGCACTAACTCACCAGTATTGACATAGTCTTCCAAACCAGGAGTATTCCTTAACAAATCCCCAGCCCATAACCCAACACTTTCTCGCATTTCCTGTATATATTCTTCCGGTGCTTTAAAGACAACTTTTCGCCTAGTACGAACAGCTTCTGGTAATTTACCCTTCATTGAATCCCGCAAAATATTTTTATTAACCAACCAAGGTATGGGGGGAATTGACACCATAAAGTTAACCAGACGCAAATCGAAGAAGGGATAATAAGGTTTGATAGCAATTCCCGTACAACCAGGGTCAGATTGTGCAAAAATGTTTGACCAAAATGGAGAATTTGCCATCCCGTAGCGGGATATATAGTCTATCGATTCAGCATTAATTTGCTTGTATCGTTGCTCTAAATTGACTTGCTTAACAAAATCAGAATTAAACCAACGAGGAAATCCCGATGGCTGCTTAGTAATTTTGCGCCAATAACCTATTCCTTGACGTAAGTATAATTGGCGAGGGCGATGGGTAAGTAAATAGTGCCACAGTACTTCTAACGACTCTCGACGCAAACCATGTTTCCACCACTCCAACCAATAAAACTCGCCAAACCGTAAACCTGGGTCGCCACCAAATCCCGTTAATACCACTCTTGCATGGTCTGCACAGCGTCTAGTTAAATCATGACCAGCACTGCGGCCAGGAATACCGTTAGGTTCAGGTAATGGGGTTTGGGGGTTGAGAGGAGGAACATGACCTAAATAACCCTCGACATTCAGCTCATTGAAAGGAATACCAATATAATGGGCCACCATACTAGCGTAGGAATCTTCCTCTGGCATCATCAAGCGATCGCGCATCGTAAACGCCTGGAAATCAAAGGGTTTCCCTCTTTCTAAGAGTACCTGATGTGCGATCGCAGCAATGCTAGTAGAATCCATCCCCCCACTCAGATGAGTGGCAATGCTTTCTGTCCGTAACCTATCCCTAACAGCTTGTTCAAACAGTTGGGAAAAATGCTCTACATATTCTTGAGGATGTTTGTAGAAAATTAAAGGTAGAGCGCGAGGTAATTGCCAATACCTTTGTATCTTCAATTGTCCTGCTTGCCAAGTCAAGGTATGAGCCGGGGGAAGGCGATAAATATCTTCAAAAATAGTCGTAGACCATTCCATATTCATCCCCCGCGTCAAGAAATCTCCCACCGCTTGTGGGTTTAACTTTGTGGATATCTGGGGATGCAAACGAATGCAGTTGAGGGTATTGCTACAAATTAGGGTATTGTTAACTTGGGCATAGTAAAACGGTAAAATTCCCAACTGGTCACGTCCGCAAAACAAACGCTGTTGCCTTTCATCCCAGATAATAAAAACAAAATCTCCCTGCAAATGCTCTACACAAGCAATATCCCAAACATGATAAGCGTGTAAAAGTAACTCAACATCAGGTGCATTCTCATTAATTACCCGACCTCGCGCCTGCAAAGCCACCAGTAAATCTTTACGTCCATCTAACCTGACATCAGCAACTACCCACACCCTCTCATCTAGTGTCAAGGGTTGTCGTTCCTGTTCTTGTTCCCAGGTTGTCCGTAATAAGGTATGTCCCAAGCCAATCTTATCTTTCTGCCAAGTTTCTTGAGCATCAAGTCCGCGAAACGCCATGTAGTTGGTCATTTGACCCAGGAGAGATTGATTAACGGGTTCGTTGTTGTGATTAATAAGACCGATAATACCGCTCATAAAAGTTTAGGAGAAGAAATAAGGTAAAAATTCTGATTTTTAGCTGTAGGTAGCATTTGCGGATAAAAACCTTGATTCCACAGATAAATCCGGGCGCAAATGCTACGCCCTTGTAGGATTTATGCAAGAGGTCTAATCACAGTTCAGTCAGTAAAGCCTCTTTGACTAATTCACTAATTAAAGCTTTCACATCCTGACGTAGAATTTCCTCATCCACTGTATAAAGCTGTAAAAATTCTTGTACAGCCGCTTCTACATCCCCTGACTTAGCTAGCAAATGCCAATAGCGACTTCCGACGGGATTCAAACTGTAGTAAGATTCAGTTTCCAAATCCAATAAAACCACCTCACCAGCAACTTCTTGAGCGAGGATATGATCGGGAATGGATAGTTTTTTGCTAAAAATCGAAGTTATTTGATTCATTGACTCTCTCAAACCCCTACTGACTAAATCCTTCAAGAGGTGTCTGTAATATCAGGATAGTTTTTTCATTACCTGAGATTGGGAGTCATCTCGATTTTAGATTTTAGATTTTGGATGAAGAGATTTTCCTCTCCTTGAAAGAAGTCCACTAATTTAACCTCTGTTACAGTTGAGGACGCAGAATGGGGAACATAAACTTACCAATAATTTTTGCATAAACAAATTTAGCTATTTATTGGCAGATTACAATAAATCCAACTATCGGTAGATGTCCTATAGGCATTAAGTTATTTAGGGATATTTAGACAAAGCTGAACTCGCAAATAAATTAATCACAACAAAAAATTTAACCCCTAGATAATCATTCCTTGGGATTTCCCTAGCAGTTTCTTAATCTTGTGGTGATAAGTTAAGTTCGGCTTATCAATTTAACAAAAGCAGTCTTCTATTCAACCAAGCGCTAAGTAGCTAGCCAAACTTTCTAGCACTTAGTAAACTGTCTTGCCATTGAATAAAGCTGCTGAAAATGATGGGTGAATTACTAGCTTTAGCTGTTTTCTCAATAGCATCATTGGTGCTGTCAATCTGAACTATTTCAAGTCTTCCAAGGGGTTCGAGTTTATTCTGCTTAGCCTCAGTCAGTGTGAACCCTAGCCGTGATAGTAACCACGGAAAAATGACGTTTGCTTGTTTCTAGTATTAAATTATGGCACCTACCGAACAAAATAATTCACATCTGCTCCAAGAAACTGTACTTGCAGATACACCTAGTACAATCGAGCAAGATACTACCCCAGTAGTTGAGTTAGAAGGCTTTGCTTCCCTACCAGCAGACACCTTTGCTGATGGCCCTCCTGCGGGTAATGGTATTGAAGCCAATGGACGTACTGGCCCTTTTGAAGGTCAACCTGTCCAGGGTTTTAGCGGCGTTCAATTCGCTGATGAGAATTCTTTTTGGTTCCTATCTGATAACGGCTTTGGCAACCAGCGTAATAGTTCAGATTACTTATTGCGTATCTATAAAGTAGACCCCAACTTTGCCGGGACTGAAAACGGTGATGGTACTGTTGAGGTTGAAGAGTTTATTCAGCTTGCTGACCCTAATAATCTAATTCCTTTTGAGATTATTAACGAGGGTACAGATGAGCGTCTATTAACAGGGTCAGATTTTGACATCGAATCCTTTGTCATTGCTAATGATGGCACCATCTGGGTTGGCGATGAGTTTGGACCATTTTTGCTGCATTTTAATGCCAATGGTACTCTCCTAGATGCTCCCATTCCTACCCCAAATCTGACAGAACTCAATACTCTTAATGGTCAAGACCCCCTAGTTATTGGTCACCGGGGTGCTAGTGGTATCTTACCTGAGCATACCCTAGAAGCTTATGCCCAAGCTATTAATGATGGGGCAGATTTTATTGAGCCTGACCTAGTTTCTACCAGTGACGGAGTTTTAGTTGCTCGCCACGAACCATATTTAGGCACCACTACTAATGTCGGAGACATTGCTGAATTTGCTGACCGTCGCACCAGCAAGATGGTCGATGGCGTTCTGATTGAAGATGAATTCTTTGTTGAAGACTTCACCTTAGCAGAAATTAAGCAACTACGAGCAATTCAGCCTCGTGGTTTCCGCGACCAATCCTTCAATGGTTTGTTTGAAATTCCTACTTTTGAAGAAGTCATTCAACTAGTACAAGAAGTTGAAGCACAGACAGGTCGCCAAATTGGTATTTATCCAGAAACTAAGCATCCTACTTATTTTGATGAGTTAGGTCTTTCTCTGGAAGAACCACTGATTCAAACCCTCTTAGATACGGGTTTTACTGACCCTAACCGAATTTTTATCCAGTCTTTTGAAGTTCAGAATCTAATAGAACTGAGCAATGATTTACTACCAGCAGCAGGACTAGAAGATTTACCTTTAGTTCAACTATTGGGTGATTTCAGTGAGTCCTTTGTTCAGCCAGACAGCAGCTTCTCCCGTCCCTATGATATTGTTGCTAATTTTAGCGACCCTAACTTCACTCCAGAAGATGCTCGCGCTATTTACGGCGACTTAGTTGATTTAATTGACCTAAACACCGAGACTGACTACGGTGATTTTGCTAGTCAAGAAGTAGTTAATTTCATCAGCACCTATGCTGCGGGGGTTGGTCCTTGGAAGAATAGCTTCCTGTTACGAGAAAGCATCGATACTCCTGTTGATGGTAACGGTGACGGAGTAGCAGAAATTTCTTCTCAATTAACGGGTGAAGTTCTTCCTTTAATTGAATTTGCTCACAACGCTGGTCTTCAGGTTCACCCCTATACCCTGCGTAATGAGGAACGCTTTTTAACTTTAAATGCTGATGGCACTCCTCAAACTCCGGAAGAGGAATTTGAACAGTTAACTCAGTTAGGTGTAGATGGTTATTTTACCGACTTCCCAGAAACCGGGGATGAGGTACGGGACCAAATTGTCGCTGAGTTTGTACGTTCTCCCGATAATCCTGATTTACTCTTTGACACCTTAACAGGGGAACCTCCCATCGTTATTGGTCATCGGGGTGCTAGTGGTGATTTACCTGAGCATACTTTAGAAGCTTATGCCCTAGCTATTGCTCAAGGTGCAGATTTTATTGAACCAGACTTAGTTGCAACTAAAGATGGCATACTAGTTGCTCGCCATGAAAATGCGATCGCCATTGTCGAAACTGATGCTAATGGTGATGTAGTCAGGGATGCTGAGGGTAGTTTGGTTATCCGGGAAGCTACTACTGATGTTGCTTCCCGGACAGAATTTGCCGATCGCCTCACCACTAAAGTTATTGATGGTCGTTCCATTACAGGTTGGTTTACCGAAGACTTTACCTTAGAGGAACTGAAAACCCTCAACGCTATCGAACGCTTACCCGAACTGCGAGGTACTGAGTTTGATGATGATGGTCTAAAAATTCCTACCCTGGCAGAAATTATTGACCTAGTTAAGCAGGTAGAAGCAGAAACTGGTCGTCAAATTGGCATTTATCCAGAAACTAAGCATCCTACCTATTTTGCTGAGGAGGGTACTTTTATTGACGGTACAGCCATTGATACATCTTTAGGACAGCTACTAATTGATACCTTAGTAGCCAATGAATTTACCGACCCAGATCGGATTTTCATTCAGTCTTTTGAAGTTGGTAATCTGCAAGAGTTATCAGATACCATCATGCCAGCAGCCGGGGTAGATATACCTCTGGTTCAGTTAATTGGTGGCGGTGGTGCGCCTTATGACTTCGTTGCTGGAGAGGACTCACGGACTTACACAGATTTAACTACCCCTGAAGGATTAGCAGAAATTGCTACCTATGCAGATGGTATCGGCCCTTCTAAGCGTCGGGTTCTTCCCACTGATGAAAATGGTAATCTGCAAGAGCCTACTACTTTAATTGAAGATGCTCATGATGCAGGTTTATTAGTCCACATCTACACCCTGCGTAACGAGGCTGTTTTTCTGGCCAATGATTACAATGGTAATCCGGAGGCAGAAGTTGAGCAATTTATTGAATTAGGTGTAGATGGCTTCTTTACCGACTTCCCTGGTACGGGAGACTTTGTACGAGATGAGTTAACAGAACCTGTTAATTTACCTCGTTCTCGTGGTTTTGAGGGGATGGCCATTAGTCCGGATGGTGCTACCATTTATCCTTTATTAGAAGGTGCTGTTACAGGTGACCCGGATAACGCCTTACGTATCTATGAGTTTGATGTTGCCTCTAGCCAATATACTGGTTTAGTTGGCTTCTACGGTTTAGATGACCCTAGTCATGCTATTGGCGATTTCACCGTCATCAATGAGAATGAATTCCTCGTTATTGAACGGGATGGGGGACAAGCAGACGCGGCTGAGTTCAAGAAGATATTTAAGGTTGACTTTTCTAACATCAGCGCTGATGGGTTTGTGGCTAAAGAGGAAGTAGCCGACCTCCTCAATATTCAAGACCCCAACGATTTGAATGGAGATGGTAGCACTACCTTCACTTTCCCCTTTGTCACTATTGAAGATGTGCTGGTCATTGACGAAGATACCATCTTAGTTGCCAATGACAACAATTATCCTTTCTCTGTGGGACGACCACCAGAGATTGATAATAATGAAATCATTCTCCTCAATTTACCTGAACCTCTTAACATCAGCGATGGTACTACTGACACCAATCAAACCTTGTTTGGTGATAACAGTGATGACACCCTAACTGGCGGTGCTGGGGATGACCAAATCTTTGGTAGTGAGGGGGTTAACACCTTAGATGGTGGCGCTGGTAATGATACGATTTACGGCGGTTCCCAAATGGACATAATTATGGGTGGCGCTGGTAATGATCAAATCTTTGCTAGCGAAGGTGATAATCAGATAAATGGTGGTGATGGTGATGACATCATCTACTCTGGTTCTGGTGATGATCTAATTGATGGTGGTGCTGGTAATGATACTATCTGGCTAGCTGGCGGTATGGATACCGTTGTCTTAGCCGAAGGTAATGGTAGTGATATTATCAACAACTTCCAAGTTGGTCAGACAATGTTAGGTCTGTCTGGTAGTTTAGCTTTTGAGAGTTTAACCATTGCTCAAAGTGAAAACGCCACTTCCATTAGTGCAGGCGAGGAACTATTGGCTTCACTCAACTTTGTGCAGGCTGATAGCATCACCTCTGATGTTTTTGTAACGGTTTAAATCAAACTGGTTAAACTTACCTACCTCCAATAGGATAGAGGTATTCCCCATCCTCTTAGTAAAGGATGGGGAAAATTTAGGCAATTTGGTACAAGCCAAACTCGTTCCTAATTGAGTAGGATAGACTTATTCCCTACCCTCTCCGTAAAGGGTAAGGAAAATTTAGACAATTTGGTACAAGCCAAACTCGTTCCTAATTGAGGGAATAATAGGTCGAAACTTGAGCATTTCTTTAATTTGAAACAACACTTTTCCACGATTAGCATTGTGTAGGCTTGAGAAACCTGTTTGATAAACATTTTCTCCATGACCAACGATGTAAACAGCTCCGATAAAGGGGAAACGATTCAGTGGATTTCCCTCTTTACTCATGGTGTATTCAATATTTTTATGGTTGGTACTGTAGTAATATCTAATTAAGTTTTCAGGATAGTCATTATTAGTGTCTGGTAAGGGACACAAATCAGCTCTAATAATGTTACAAGTGCCACACCACTTATGAAAGTTTGATTTTCTGTAGTAAATAAAAGGACTTTTCTCCTGATAGACGTATCCTTTGTCTAAAAACCAACCTGTAGAGTTAGGATGCTGATTTGTGAAATCTGCTGTATGGCGACTCAAACAATCATCAGGGTCAGCAACCATGATGTGGGTAGGTGAAAACTGACGAGCATACATTAAGCCCTTAATTGTTTTCTTCGCTTTATCTCGTCGTTTACCTCCTAAGTCTTCTGGCAAAGGAAAGTCAACCTCAATGTAGTGAAGATGAGGATGATTAAACTGGATATTTGGCTTTTCATGGCAGACTACAACTACTCTAAAGTTAGAATCTGTTTGACTACAAATTGAGCGAACACATCTCTCAAAAATCTGACAGACATATTTCCAAGACTTGGAGACTTTAGCACTTTTAAGAGGCACGATGAACACCAGCATGGATTGATTTTCCCCAATAAACTAATTGTGAGGTTCTGAAATCTCAATGAGGGACAACTATCTAAAAGAGATGCTTTAGGCTGCAAATAACTTCTTGCCATCAGAAATCAATCACTAAAATGAGATTTAGTAATTACGAGTTCTGCATAATTAATTTTCAGAAGCTAGAGGCATAATGCTTACCTGACTCATCTGATTGAGTGAATAAGTACTGACTAAGTTAGGTTGTGCTGACCAGCTATTCGGCTGACAGCACTGAGATGTTTCACTCCATTAATCGTTGACTTACCCGGAACCTTGGCCGGTTACTTTTCTTTACGTAAGTTCCCAAATATGATCCGGAAAAATTTCCATCTAACTTCAGTAATGTTTGCCACTATCTATACTAATTTTTCTTTGATGGCAGTATTTTGCAAAACTATTGGCTGAGTGAGAGGTGACAGCCATAAGTAGATATCTTTTTACTTTTGTCGTGTATTAAAATCAGTGCTGTTGTCAAGTTTTTTGACTCTCAGCTTAATTAAAGAAAGAAAAAATGAAGATTTGTTAAAGATTAAATTGATGATTGTAAAGACCTGAAAGGGTGGGGATAATTTATATTGTCAAAACCTCACACGACTACTCATTAAAGAGGTTCTGCCACTAATTAAAGAGTCTTACTGACTCTTTAGAGAGACTCTGATACTCACTAGCCTCACATAAATACTCTCTAGAGAGTGGAAAAGACTCTTTAAAGACACTTCGATACTCATTAACCTCACATAAATACTCTCTAGAGAGTGGTAGAGACTCTTTAAAAACACTCCGATACTCATTAGCCTCACATAAATACTCTCTAGAGAGTGGTAAAGACTGATTAATGAGTAATTGTAGTCTAGGCAAGAGCTATAGAGTCTCAACAGCTTATACTATCGTTGCTTAATCTTGCCGACTTTACCCAAAATAGACTTTTTGAGGATGGTGCAAGACTCAAATCTGCCCTTTGGGCAAAAAAATTAGTTTCCCAGACGTTGCATGCAACGCCTCTACCTGCTTCCCGACTAGAATGGCGAATAAATGAATACAAACTAAAGATTCACTGTAGGTAACTTGCCATGGAACCAGATTTACGGCGCTTTTTTCGAGCTTGCAACCCTAGTAACTCCCGAAAAAATGGGCGAATCGGGAGTTATTAAATAGAAAATGGAAAATTTTTAATCGTTAACGTGAGTTCGATGGATTTGATTTGACCCCTCTCCAAACCTCTCCCTTGGTAGGGGAGAGGCTTAAAAAGCCTATTTTTGCGTTGCTCCTCCCTTTCCTCGTAGGAGAGGTTGGTCGAACTCACGTTAATCATTAATTATCCCCGTAGGGGCGCACCGACGTGCGCCCTCAACGTGCATCAATGTGCAACCCTGCATTTTAGAGTAGAGGTAACGCGCGAGGAAGCAGACGAAATAATACCCTTGCAGCAACGCCAAATAAAGATTTATCAAAGACAAAACCAGTGATTGTAAAGACCTGACCAAGATTCTGTTATTTAAATTTGATTTAATTTTGTCTTAACTCAGCTATTGCCCAAAATTGTGTAGATTAGTTGCGTGGACTGACAGATACTTGTCACTCAAAATATTCTTCTCAATCAACTAATTGAGAACTGTAGTGGAGGTAATAGCAAGCCTCTTCAGAGGCACAGCCAACCCCCTAGTAGTAAGTCTTTCATCAAGTAAAAACTGTTGTTTTAAAAGCATCTACCTCTGATAGGTAATCACTTCTAAGCAGCCAAGCTTGAAGCAGATTGCCCAAACTCATTGCGACCTTAGTCAGGTTTATTTGTAAACACTGACCAAGGAATCTTTTGTCTAAAATCACACGCTAACCAATTAACGGGTTCGTATTACCAAAAGAATCATGGCTGAATTTACCTTACAACTACTACACGCTGCTGACCAAGAAGCAAGTATTCCGGCTTTAGATAATGCTCCTCGTTTTAGTGCTGTCCTGAATGCACTTAGAAATGAGGATAGCGATGCAGATGGTAACCCGGACTTTCCTAACACTCTAGTTCTCTCTTCTGGAGATGCCTACATTCCCGGACCTTTCTTCTCTGCTAGTAATACAGTTTTCGGCGGTCAAGGTAGAGGCGATATTCTCATTCAAAATGAATTAGGCTTCCAAGCGATCGCTTTTGGTAACCACGAGTTTGACGCAGGTACTGGTACTGTTGAAGCTTTAATTGAATCAGCAGACGGTTACCCTGGTACAGCTTTCCCTTACCTAAGTTCTAACCTAGACTTCAGTACAGAAGAAGACTTAGCAGACTTAGTTGTACCAGAAGCTCAAGCTCCTCAACCCAATAGTATTAGTAAAAGCGTTGTCATTGAAGTTAATGGCGAGAGAATTGGTGTAGTTGGTGCCGCTACCCCTAACTTACCAGAAATTACCTCCACTGGTGATATAGGTGTTTTCCCTACAGAATTTGCTGCCTCCAACCCTGCTGACATTGCTGCTTTAGCGGCGGAGATTCAGCAATCAGTTGATGTCCTAACAGGTCAAGGAATTAACAAAGTTATCCTCCTCGCCCACATGCAGCAAATTGCCGTTGAGCAAGCCTTGGCTGAAGTACTAACTGATGTAGATATTATTGTTGCTGGTGGTTCTAATACCCTACTAGCTGATGACACTGACCGCCTGCGGGTTGAAGATAGTGCTCAAGGGCCTTACCCCATCCTCAAAACTGATGCTGAGGGTAACCCAGTTGCCGTAGTTAACACCGAAGGTGGCTATGAGTACGTCGGCCGCTTGGTAGCTGACTTCAACGAACAGGGTATCATTATTCCTGAAAGTATTAACCCTAATATTAGTGGTGCCTATGCCACAGACGCAGAAGGTGTAGCCGCAGTTAATGGTACTCCTGACCCTGAGATTGTAGAAATTACTGATGCATTAAGAGAAATTGTCGCAGCTCAAGAAGGTAATATTTTCGGTAGTACGGAAGTATTCCTCAACGGTACTCGCGGTGATGTTCGTACCCAAGAAACTAACTTAGGTAACCTCACAGCCGACGCGAACCTCGAATACGCTCAACAATTTGACTCCGATGTAGTCATCTCCCTGAAAAATGGCGGTGGTATTCGCGATAATATTGGACAGGTTACAGTTCCCCCCGGTGCTACTAACCCTGACGACTTCCTCAGGCTTCCTCCTGCTGCTAATGAGTTAGCGGGTAAAGAAGAGGGAGATATTTCTCAGCTTGACATTCAAAACACTCTGCGTTTCAATAACGCTTTGAGTTTGGTCACTGTTACTGCTGAACAGTTGCTGCAAGTAATTGAGTACGCTGTGTCAGCTAGTACCGATGGAGCAACTCCTGGTCAGTTCCCCCAAGTGGGTGGTTTAGCTTTTAGCTTTGACGACGACTTACCCGCAGGAGATAGAGTGCAGTCTTTGGCTGTTCAAGACGCTGAAGGAAACACCATTGATGTAGTAGTCGAAGATGGTGAACTCGTAGGCGATGCTAGCCGCACTTTCCGTATGGTTACCCTGAACTTCCTAGCTGGTGGTGGTGATGGCTACCCCTTCCCAGAGTTTGAGAACTTGAACCGGGTAGACCTAGAAATGGAAGGTGTGCAAACAGGAGATGCTACCTTTGCAGATGATGGTACAGAGCAAGATGCTTTAGCCGAGTACCTACTTGATAACTTCAGCGAAACACCTTTTGACCTTGAGGATGTTCCTCCCGGAGAAGATACCCGTATTCAAAACCTAGACTTCCGCCAAGATACGGTACTGGCTGACACCACAGATCAAATTCTCTTCGGTGACAACAGCGATGAAACCCTCACAGGTGGCCTTGGTGATGACCAAATCTTCGGTAGCGAAGGAGTCAACACCCTTAATGGTGGCGCTGGTAATGATACGATTTACGGCGGTTCCCAGATGGATATGATTATGGGTGGCCTTGGTAATGACACCATCTTTGCTAGTGAGGGTAATAATCAGGTAAATGGTGGTGCTGGTGATGACATCATCTACTCTGGTTCTGGTAATGACCTAATTGATGGTGGTCTTGGTAACGACACCATCTGGTTAGGTGGCGGTATGGATACAGTGGTCATAGCTGAAGGTAATGGTAGCGATATTATCAATAACTTCCAGATTGGTCAGACAATGTTAGGTCTGTCTGGTGGTTTAACTTTTGAGGATTTAACCATTGCTCAAGGCGATAATGCGGCCTTAGTTAACTCAGGTGATGAATTACTAGCTTCTCTCAATTTTGTCTCAGCTAGCAGTATCACCTCAGATGCGTTTGTAACTGTCTAGTTAAAAAGGTTTGCATGATAATTGGATTTCTAAGAAACAAAGATATGTCCCCGGATTTATCTGTGGGGATAATCTAAAATCCAAAATCTAAAATCTAAAATCTCACTTCTACTGCCTGTCAGGAAAATTTATGATAGTGGTTGTACCAAGCTGCATTGGTGTAACCACTATTTTTTATTGGTCAGTCCTTAAGCACGATGACACAACATATTTTAGTCGTAGAAGATGAAACCAAGCTTGCCAAGTTCGTTGAACTAGAACTGAAATATGAAGGCTATCGCGTCAGTGTTGCTTACGATGGATTAACAGGACTGTCAACGGCGCGGGAATCTCAGCCTGACTTGGTAATTCTCGATTGGATGCTACCAGGAATATCAGGGCCTGAAATCTGCCGCCGTCTTCGCTCTACCGGCAACAAAGTCCCAATTATTATCTTAACTGCCAAGGATGAGGTTAGCGATCGCATTGCCGGTTTAGATGCAGGTGCTGATGATTATGTCGTTAAACCCTTCAGCGTTGAGGAACTACTCGCAAGAGTGCGAGCTCAACTGCGACGCAACGACGAACGAAGCTCCGAACATTTGCAATTTGATGATTTAAGCTTAAATCGTAGTACCAGAGAAGTATATCGAGGCGATCGCTTAATTGAACTAACTGCCAAAGAATTTGACTTGTTAGAATACCTTATTACTCATCCTCGGCAAGTTCTCACCCGTGACCAAATCCTAGAGAGAGTTTGGGGCTACGACTTTATGGGTGACTCTAATATTATTGAAGTCTACATCCGCTATTTACGCTTAAAGCTAGAAGCCAACCAGGAACAACGCCTGATTCAAACTGTACGAGGTGTTGGCTACGTACTACGCCACTGAGTTTTTAAAGGCAATAGGGG
>JBAUJE010000267.1:0-1838 GCA_049683475.1 Coleofasciculaceae cyanobacterium
GCAGACAACTCGCCGCCGATCATCCGCCTGAGCGACAAAAAGCCGCCTGAACCGCCTCCCTAAAAAGCAGGAGCCGGGCAACTGCGCGTACTCATCGCAGCGAAAAGCAGGAAAAACAGCCTCTTCACGAAAGTGCGTTTTTTAGAGCCTTAAGCTAACGTCGATCATAGTGCCTGATTGCGTCGAATCAGTGGATAGGTTCCTCGGTTAAATAACGATTTTGTTGAAAACAAAACGATAAAAGATCTGGGCCGTGGCGGTTTGAGGAGATCAAGCACAAAGCCATATAAGTGCCCGAAGGGCCGAAGCATGGGCTTGCCCCATGCGTAGTTATGCTGGCTTTGTGCTTGAGCGGAGCAAACCGCTGCGGCTTCTGGGCGCACCTTGATGGAAAGTCCCGTGAAAGTAAGTGCACAAGTAGCTGGTTGCCGCTTTCCTCACAGTTTTCTGACGACAAAGACGAAAGTTATGACAACCAGCTCCCTCTACCATACACAAGGAATCCGTGGATACAAATACCAAAAGACTGAACGCGCCGGTTTAGTTGAGATTTATTATCTGCATTCAACCACTCATTCTCTTCGCTGCCCTTGCTGCCACTCAGCAGCCACCACACTGGTCAAAACTGGGAAAACGCGCGATATACGGGGGCTGTGCATTGGTTTTAAGCAGACGATCATGCGGGTATCTACCAGACGCATTCTTTGCCGTGACTGCGGAGCCTCTGTTCAGGAGCCCATAGACTTTTGTCCGGCAGCGTATGTCGGATACACCAAGTGGGTGGTTCATTTCGTTCTTGGCCTGCGCCGGGCGATGTCGATTCGGGATGTGGCCCAGTTCACAGGTCTGCACTGGGCCACGGTCAAAGAAATCGAGAAAAAGTATCTCACCAAAAAATATAAGAAGATCACACTGGGGAATGTTCAATACCTCGGTATCGATGAGGTCTATCTAGGCAAAAAGCTCGGCTATATCACTGTTGTCCGTGATTTGGATGCAGGGAAAGTGCTCTTTATTGGAGAGGGTAAAGGTGGCGACGCACTCAAACCATTGCGAAACCGCATTGCGCGCAAAGCCAAACAAATCAAAGCCGTCGCTATTGATATGGCGAACGCTTACAGTGCCTGGGTCAGTGAAGTACTTCCCGAAGCCGACATCGTCTATGACCACTTTCATGTCATTAAGCTGATGAATGAACGCATGGACGGTCTGCGCAAAAGCACCATGAACAAGCTCGGCGACGAGCAGAAAAAAGAGCTCAAGGGAAAGCGCTTTATTATCCTTCGCAATCAAGAGAACCTATCCCCCAAAGCCGCTCAGGAACTCAAAAAACTTCGCTTCGAGTTCAAAGACCTAGGCACAGCCTCAATGATGAAGGAATACCTTCGCAATATTTACCGAATCGCCGACTCCAGCGAACTCGCCAGAACTGCTTTCATGCTCTGGTGCGAAAAAGCCGAAGCATCCGCAATCTTTTGCCTCAAGCAAATGGCTAAGACGATTAGAAAAAGGATTGAAGGACTCGTCTCATTTTGGAAGCACCACAGAATCACCAGTGCCAGACAGGAGGGATTTAACAACAAAATTGGATGGCTCACCAGGCAAGCATACGGATACAAAGACAAAGAATACCTTCATCTCAAAATCTACGACTTGCCTAATCTTCAAACTAGAAAATACCTATAGAAAAACGCACTTCCGTGAAGAACCGCTGTTTCGATGATTACAGGTAAAAAACAAGCGATTGAGTCTGACCGGATCAGATCGGCAAGACCAATCCTCGGATGCGTAACTCTCCTGCTGTGTCTTACATTTATGGGGCAATTGCTCGCCACCTA
>JBAUJE010000268.1:0-4490 GCA_049683475.1 Coleofasciculaceae cyanobacterium
GGCACAATAAATAAAGATGCGGCAAATCTTGATCAAGTCTTGGCTGCTCGCGGAGCTAGCTTGAGCTTTGCATCTCTGCGGGAGAGTGTGGCTATTGAGGGTAAAAGCCTAGCCAGAGATTTACCGATTTTGATTTATACCTTAGCTGATGTCTTGCAACATGCCACTTTTCCGGCAGAGGAATTAGAACTAGAACGACAAAAAGCCTTAACTGCTCTCAAAATAGAGTTAGATACCCCTTGGCGTTTGGCAAGGCGAACAGTACAAGAGAAAATTTATCCCTCTGGACATCCCTTCCACCTTTTTCCTACTAGAGAAAGTCTGGAAAAGATTACCCGTTCAGATTTAGTGCACTTTAAGGCAAGGCATTATCGACCAGATACCACAGTTCTTACCCTAGTTGGTGATTTTAACCCGCAACAAGTACGATCACTCCTAGAAAAACAGCTAGGTGGCTGGCAAGTTCGAGGTGAAGCACCTCTGGTCAACTATCCTCTCGTGCAGCAACCGGAAACAGTTGTTTACTCTAACCCGGTTATTCCTGGTAAAGCTCAGTCAATTACCTACATCGGTTCAATAGGTATCAGCCGCAATGACCCAAGATACTATAGAGCGATGGTACTTAACCAAATTTTGGGAGCAGATACCTTGGTTAGTCGTTTAGGCAGCAAAATCCGTGATAGTTTGGGTTTAACCTACGGTATTTATAGCTATTTTCAAGCCGGACGCAATGCTGGACCGTTTTTAATAGAAATGCAAACTTCTCCCCAGAAAACCCAGCAGGCAATTTCTACGACTCTAGAACTGCTCAAACAATTAAATGAAGGAGGGGTTAGCGCCGAGGAAGTGGCGAGGGCAAAAACAGCAATTATGAGGAGCTATCCTGTTGAACTAGCTGACCCTGAAGAATTAGCAGAAACTATCCTTAATAACGAAGTGTATGGATTAGGACAACAAGAACTTTACCAATTTAGCGACAAAATTAGTCAGGTTACCTTAGAAGAAGTCAATCAAGCAGCCAAAGAGTTACTTCCTGCGGATAATTTGGTCGTAGTGACAGCAGGACCGGCGCTTGTAACAAGTAAGTAGGGTTGCTCGAAGAGCAAGAAAACTCACCCTGAAGTCAGGAAAAAGCTACGAAGAGAAAAAATTTAGGTGGTTTAGGCAGAAATACTCAGATACCGCTTAACAATTTTCCCTAAGCTTCGATCAACATTTCTATAAATTCCTGCACAACCCAATTGGGTTTATTCCAGCACTCACTAGCATCATAATGTTCGATCAAACTAATACCATGATCTTTTAAAAACTGCTCTGTTTCGCCCTCACCCGTTGGTTTAACAAGAGGATGCCAAGGTTCATTATCAACTTCGAGAATTCCCCACTTACCTTGGTGAAAAATCAGAAATTTAATCTCCTGACTATTTCTATTTTGGTAATCGTTAAAGTGAGCTTGGCAATTGGCATAGAAGAGAATGCCTGCTTTGTCAAGAGCTTCAGCAATTTTAACCTCAGTTTTTGCTCGAAAGTAAATGCCTTTCCATTGATATGGGGCTTTTAAAACCTGTTTACTTATGTCTGAACTATTAGTTAAACTGAGTATTGTCCCTTTAAAGTTAACACCTTCGATTTCGGCATTAGTTAAGTCAGTTCCTGCTAAGTTGGCATCACTTAAGTCAGCATAGCGCAAGTCAGCTTGATTAAGCTTTCCATAGGCTAGATTAGAGCGATTTAAATTAGCTCCATGTAAATTAGCTCCTCGCAGGTTAGCTTTAATTAAATTTGCACTACTTAGATTGGCTTCAATTAGCTTGGCACCACTAAGATCAACTCCAATTAGATTGGCAACACTGAGGTTGGCAACACTGAGATTAGCTTCAACTAACTTGGCTTTAATTAGGCTGGCACAGCTGAGATCAGCTCCCATCAGGTTAGCACCACTAAGATTAGCTCCACTCAGTTCAGCCCCAATCAGATTAGCTCCACTGAGGTTAGCATCAATCAGGCTAGCAACACCTAAATTAGTAATGCTCAGGTTAACTTCACTCAGGTCAGTATTACTGAGGTTGGCAACACGCAGATTAGCACCACTGAGTTCAGCACTTTTCAGGCTGGCACCACTAAGGTTAACATCACTAAGGTTGGCATCACTGAGGTTCGTATTACTCAGGTCGGCATTACCCAGGTCAGCACCACTGAAGTTGGCATCACTGAAGTTGGCATCACTGAGGTTAGCACCACTGAGGTTGGCACCACTGAGGTTGGCACGAAGAAAATTTCTTTCTCCTGCTGCATGGCGCTTCGTAAGTTCGCTAGCATCCATTTTTTTTGACTGTTTAGCGGAAGTTGGCTCTAACTAAATTTTCCTAGAACTCGGCTCTAGCAATCTAGCATTTTTTGATCTTGTTCAATGTAGTTGATGCTTCTATTCTCTGAGCTTTAGTCTGAAGTCTTTACCTGTCTTTCATTCGTTAGAATATGAGGCTCTAGTTGATCTGCTTGCTGACGTAAATTAAGGGCTTGTAGGTGGTCAGGTTGCAGTTCCAATGCCTTATCTATTGACTCAACCGCTTCATCATAGCGTTCTAATGCCCAAAGAGCCGCACCTCTGTTAGCCCAAGCTTCTACATGAGCTGGCTGGAGATTAATTGCTGCGCTAAAAGCGATTAAAGCTTCCTGGGGACGCTTCAAGCTCATCAGTGCTACTCCCCGGTTACTCCAAGCTTCAGTGGAATTTCCCTTAATGTTGAGTGCTTTGTCTAAACTTTCTAGGGCTTCCTTGTGTTTACCCTGTTGTTCCAAGGCGTTGCCCTTACTAGAATAGGCTTCTGGATAGTTAGGTTTAAGGGCGATCGCCTTGTCGCAGTTTATAAGGGCTTCTTCAGAACGCTTTAACTCGTTTAGGCTATAACAGCGACCCCAATAGGCTTCGGCAATATTGGCATTAACGGCGATAACTTGGTTGTAGGTGGCGATCGCCTCAAGGTATTTTTCCTCTCGTCGCAAACTATCAGCTTTACTTAAAAGTTCTGCCGTCTCTGGCTCAATAGTCTTGGAAGTGGACTCTTCTGGATGACCAGGAGTAGATGAATTGTTATCTTGGTCCAAGATATATTCAAGGGTTCTGTAGACAAATGGAGGTGCAAACTTATAGATAACCGAGAAAGTTATCAAGAATGTTATCACAACAGATGCCAAGATAGAAAAAATTGGTGGACGATTGGCAGACGGCTGCTGGGTCAGTTGCTCCTTCGGAGTAGGTGCTGTTTGAGCAGCGTTAGCTTGTAACTGTTGTAAGTCCTCAACTGGTTGAACTTCTTCTAGAGGTTCCGTTGTCCCTGTAGATATTTCTATTGGTTGACTTAAAACTAAAGACTCTTTAGATAGGTAAGGGTTGTCTGTTGTTTTCTCTAGGGCAGATTCAGCTATTTTTTTGAGAGCTTCCCATGCTTCAAGGGCTGTCTGGTAGCGCTCTCGGAAGTCATATAGCACCATACGGTCAAGAATTGACGTGAGTTCTGAACTAGGTTGACAATACTCATTCGGCAAATTACCTAAGGCTTTATGCCAGTTAATTTCACTTGTCCGAGGGTCTACGCCTAAATTCCTAGGTTTTACCCCAGTTAATGCTTGGATGCCGATCATACCTATAGCATAGATATCACTACTAAACTGGGGAGTACCAGCCAGTTGTTCGTTCGGCATATAGCCCTTTGTGCCAATGGCAATAGTTAAATCAGTTTGCCCTACCTGAAAGTTGGCAACATCCCTAACTTGCTTAACAGCACCAAAGTCAATTAAAACAATCCTGTTATCTTGTCGGCGGCGAATCAAATTGGAAGGCTTGATATCTCGATGAATCACACCTTTTTGATGAACAAAAGTCAGTATTTGCAGGATATCTAGCAACAGAGCAATCACCTTAGATTCTGACCAAGGCTGACCTAACACTAGCTCTTCACTAAGTTGCTCTCCTTCAATTAATTCTTGAGCCAAATAAAATTCTTGATTTTCCTCAAAGTGCGCTAGCAGGCGAGGTATCTGGTCATGGTTTCCCAACTGGTAGAGGGCTTCTGCTTCTGTGTTAAATAAGCGTCTAGCTGTTTGCAGACTCTCGGCATCAATATTTTTAGGCTTGAGTTGCTTAACAACACAACAAGCATGACCTGGCATATGCATATCCTCTGCCAGAAAGGTATGACCAAACCCGCCCTCTCCTAGTTCGCTAATAATTTTATAGCGTCCGCCCAGGATATCTGGCTGGTTAATCTCTTGCAATTGATTTAAAGGGTTGGTTACCATGCCCCTGAACTTAGAGCAGTTGACATTGTATTTACACACCTGCTGTAGACCAGCAACATTTGGCTAAGTTAAAGTTACGCTCGCTGACCTATGGTTACCCCAGGTTACTAGCCGTTATGCTGTATTAACTAGATGCAAACCCTTATCGCCTATTCTATCAACCAATCAATCCAGCTAGAAACCTCAAT
>JBAUJE010000269.1:0-1764 GCA_049683475.1 Coleofasciculaceae cyanobacterium
GAAGGCTTGACTAAGGTTTACGGAGCAGCGATCCTTATTAGTGGAGAAACTCTTTCTCGCCTGTCTACACCAGAAAAGTACGCTCATCGGTTTCTCGGTAAAGTCAAAGTCAAAGGGAAAAAGATCGCAGTGGCGGTGTTTGAAATTTATCAAGGAGATCCTTGTTCCCTCAAACAGTTCAAGACGCAAACCCGAACCAAGTTTGAAACAGCTGTCGAACTGTTTGAACAGGAAGAATTTGCTCAAGCACAGCGTCTGTTTGAGAATCTCTTGCAACAGGATGAACGTGACAACGTGCTTCAGCTTTACCTTGAGCGTGTACAGAAAGCTCAAATTTACGGGACCAAATGTAGTCCGGACTAAGGATAAACAGCTAGCGAGCTAAGAAGAGACGACATCGGCTGTTACTTTGTCATTGTTTCTTTACATTTTTTTATTTCGCAATGATCAAAAGTGGACAATAGCCTTTATAATTAAGTCAGCACAAAGATTACTGTCACCTGCCTCACTAGGCATGAGTAAAAGGGAACAACAAAAGTTATTAGAAATAACTTAGTAATCCTTGTTTTAAGGTGACACTGCTAATCTGATATCTTGCGCTGCCACGCTCGCTACGGGGTTTCAACCTCAGGCTAGTAGCTGGAGTAGTCAGTACAAGAGGAAGCTCTGGTTTAGAGATCTTGTTAGTCCACTAAGGTGGAGCAAAAGTCTAAGCTGTGAAGTAGGTCTGGTTTATTCAGATACAGCTGAATGGAAGTGGATGATTTACTAAATCTAAGTAAATAGTTTGCTAAGCATAAAGCCGTCAGGCTATGCAGAATTTATCAGTTTCTCTTGATGTGTGCAAAATATCAGTTAATTGAGCAGAGTTAGCTCAGAAAAAAGGAATCTCAAAGCCATTTCCTTTTCTAGACTGAGTTACCTACTCAGTGGTTTGTGACTAGTCGTTGCTTCTAAATCTCATAAGTAGCTACTTTCGAGTAGTAGCTTTGGGGCGAGTTTGGAGTGGACAAAATTTGGCTCTTCTTCTCTTTCTATCCGTCGAAATAACTAAATATTTCCCATGCCTTTCTTCGATGTCCTAACGCCAGATACGCTTCTGTTATCCCACGGTTTTTATCGCTTCTTGACAGTTTATCAGTTATCGGCAGGAATTTTACCTTTAGTCTACTGGCAGATTAGATCGCTGCTCAAACGAGATGATTTCGACGGAGGATTAGTTGCTGAATAGATAAATTGCTCAATAAGTGAGCAAAAATCTGCTTTGATTCTCACTTTGTTAGTTGGAGTTAAAACCGGAACGTGGACAAATAAGCAGAAAGTGGTTAGTTGATGATCCCGTATGTGTTTTAGGACTTGATAGTACAATCCTTCGCAGACGAATTTGCCTGCATCATGGCTTATTTCCGTATCAACTAAAGAAACTACTAACTGCTCTAAATCTACCGAGGTTTGAATTAGGTTATCTTGACAAGTTGCACAAGATTCTAATGTTAATTGTTTGCGCTTCTCTGCCATACCACAACAAATAATTACTTGAGGTTGCAACTGTTCAAGTTTGGCAAGAACTTGAGTGCTAGCCGGAGAAATATCAACAGGTAGCTGCCGCAAAAAAGTTAAGTAACCGGTAAACTTTTCAAGTTGCTCTATTTCTGCCAATAAATCATCGGAAGAGTTAGAAGTATGATGAGGTAGCCAGGTAGTGAAAGATGTTAGGAGGATTGTATTAGACATCAGTTGAGGTAGGGGAGATGGGGGAGTTGG
>JBAUJE010000270.1:0-41630 GCA_049683475.1 Coleofasciculaceae cyanobacterium
GTTATGCAAGATGGAGTACCCAGTGCTTCAGAATTTTCAATTTGTGAGAATCTAATTTATCCAATTCTTAAAGAAGTTTGGAAATGCTATCGTAGCAACTTCGTTTTGTGGGGACATAAGTCTCTTAACTACGACGAAAATCTTTCCGGATTTCCTGAGTATATTTTGGCAAAACGCTCTCCTTTAGGAAAAGTCGTGTTTGACAAGCCTTATTTCTTATTAGTTGAGGCTAAGCAAGACAAATTTACTGAAGGTTGGGCACAGTGTCTTGCTGAAATGGTCGCAGCACAGCGACTTAATGATGAACTACGGATTGTCATATTGGGTCTTGTGTCCAATGGCGATCGATGGCAATTTGGTAAACTCGAAGCCAATAATTTCACTCTCAACAAAACTTTCTACACGATTCAGGAACTAGATAAATTGTTTGCTGCCGTTAACTACGTATTTCAGCAGTGCGAATTGCAGCTCAATCAACTATTAGTAGCTTAATTGCTAATAACAATTAAAGAGGTCAATATGGGTTTCAGTAATTACAAAGATATCGGTGAAGTTCTCCAAGAATTTCAAGTAACTTACAACGCAGATAATTTTATGGGAGCAACGGACTTTAGTATCCCTGATTATTTTCGAGAAGACTTGGAATTTATGACAAGAGAAGCAGTTGTAGACAATTCTGAGTTTGCTGTTTGTGAAAACTTGATTTATCCAGTTCTCAAACAAGTCTGGAAACTTTATTATAGTAAGTTTGTTCTCTGGAGTCATAAGTCTCTTACCTACGACCAGAATCTTAGTGGTTTTCCTGAATATATTTTAGCTAAACGCTCTCCTTTAGGAAAATTTGTGTTTGAAAAGCCTTATTTTCTATTAGTTGAGGCAAAGCAAGACAAATTTGATGAAGGATGGGCGCAATGTTTAGCTGAAATGGTTGCAGCACAACGATTAAATGATGAACTAAAAATTACTATATTTGGCATTGTATCTAATGGTAAAGTTTGGGAATTTGGCAAGCTAGAAGGAAACATTTTTACACAAAATAATAGCCGTTATTTGCTCCAGGAAATCGATAAGCTTTTTGCTGCCGTCAACTATGTATTTCAGCAATGTGAAATTCAGCTTAATGAATTAGTAAGTATTTAATTTGTAAATATTTCTTAAATTACTCAGCCATGCATAAACGCTTTGTCAATCAATGCACAATTAATTTAACCATCATTCCTGATGGCCCAATTTTAATTAAATCAGGTAGAGAAGGTGCTGACCCCACTAAGCCAGATATGGAATTTGTGGAAACCTACCGTGAAGGAGGACGTTCAATTTATTTACCTGGAAGTTCCCTTAAAGGTGCCATTCGCGCTCATGCAGAGAGAATTGTTAGAACAGTGGGGAGAGATAAGCGTCCTACCAATGGAAATGCTCTATGGGCAAGCAATCCTCTTGATTTGAATGAATTAAAATATCTTGACACTCTCTCCGACTCAAAAGATATTTATCGCCTCTCTTCTTTCACAGACCAAATGTTTGGCAATACCTCAATTGCTAGTCGAGTCAGAATTGAGGATGCTTATCCCGATAAATCTCAAACTCTGAAAATCGAAGAACGTAACGGTGTAGCTATAGATCGAGTTTTTGGTTCTGTTGCTGTTGGCCCTTTTAATTATCAAGTTTGTACATCAGGAGAATTCAAAACCAAAATTCACTTAAAAAACTTTTCCTTAGCACAATTAGGATTAATTGGTTTAGTATTGCGAGATTTAAATGAAGGTTGGTTTGGCTTAGGTTTTGCCAAGTCTCGCGGCTTGGGAATGGTTGAAGTACAACTAAACTCAGCAACTGTGCAATATCCCGGCTGCGTATTAGACGAAGAAAGCCGACAAATTCTTCACATGGGAGGACAAGGACAATTACCTAAACCTGATACTTCTCTGCTAGGTGCTGGAGTTTTCCTAGAGGAAGATGAACGAAAACTCTACGGATTTCCTACCGATGATATACAAGACACTCCCGTTCGTGCTGAATCGATGCTCTTAGGTTTTGGTGTGCAAATGCAATGGCAAGGAGATGTTCAGGTGCGGGATTTATTTGAAAAAGCAGTTCGTTCTTGGCGCAAAAACTTGGAAGGAGCAACAAATAGATGAATCCTTTTGTTGGTATTAAAACAGTATCCTCAGAAGATGAACTTAAGAAATTACTCAATCTTTTTCCTTCTACCCATAACTATTACTTCCTACGCTGGCCTCATAAAGTAAGCGGAATGCAGAAAAAACTAGAAGAATTTCCCTCTCCCGAAGGACAGATGTTCAACCCTGAACTTGAACTGCGCTGGAAACAAAAAGGGCAGAATTTCGATGTCCTACTACTCAGTACTACTGAACCGAAGACTGAACATAATTTTACAAAAGTAGGAGAAGAGTGGGAAACTCAGCAACGACAAGCTCATATCTATCCTTCTACAGAAACTCGTTTCCCGAAAAGATTTAAGACTACTGATATCAAAATAGCTCAGCGTTATTTCCTTGATAAACAAACTTCAACTGTCCATTTTGTCGCCCTCACTGTGCAAGAAAAATGAGTCAAACTCCCCGTTCCGGTAACAACTCCGACGGAACAAGTGTTCCCAAACCTTACAAATTAATTACTTTCCCTAAGGAACGACCAAGGTTACAGCGTCCGGCGGGACATCATAAATATCATAGCGATCGCTTGCACGGAACTTTGTTTCTCACTCTGAAAGTACAAACCTCTTTACACGTTTCAACAGGGGTAGTTGCGATGGGGAGTGACATCAACAGCCGTGTTCCTCTAATTAAAACAATGACCACAGGTGCTGAGCAAAAACTCCTGATTCAAGGTAGTTCTCTTAAAGGTTGCATCAGGTCAGTTTATGAGGCAATTACTAATAGTACCTTAGCTGTTGTTACCTCTAGATATAGAGAAAAAATCCCACGAGAACGCTTACCTTGTAAGAAAAAAGAGGAACTCTGTCCAGCTAGTCAAGTATTCGGCGCTTTAGACTGGCAAGGATTAATTGATTTTAATGATGCTAGGTGCGAGAATTCTGGCTATAACACAGGCTTTATGCCTTCCCTATATGCACCCCGTACTCAGCGACCAGCTTATTACACCAAAGGCATGGTTGCTGGACGCAAGTTTTACTACCATACAATTCGGGCAATTGATAAAGGTCAAAATCAAGGCATTACCGTTCAACAAGCGGCTAAGGAATATACCTTTACCACTCAGTTGCAATTCAGAAATTTGCAGCCAGCAGAGTTAGGAACCTTGTTAATTGTCTTGGGACAAGACCCCAAACATCCCATTGCTCTTAAAGTTGGTGGTGGTAAGCCAATTGGTATGGGAACGATGACGGCGACTGTAACAGAAATTAGTGCCTTTGCAGATAATCAGCAACGCGCTAATGAATTCAAGTTACCGATGTTAAGACAGCGCTATTCCTCTTACACTCCCAGCGAATCTGACCCATTAACGGGAAAAAATTTGCAACAATTTATAGAAAAGACCATTAAATCTGCCCATTCAACCCTAATTCAAAAATTGCAGCTAGAGCAACTTACGGAAGTACTACGTTATCCTACTGACCGCGAACCTCCGACTGGAATGTATTAAAGAAAACAAGTGATGATTAATTATGATTACGACTCAAACTAATCAACAACTTACTTTTGAACAGTTCCTTGAATACGAGATTGCAGAAGAGGGACGCTATGAACTTGTAAACGGAGAAATAGTGAGGATATTACCAACAAGACAGCATGAAAATGTAGCTGATTTTATTGCTGATACCTTTAAAGATGAGGTAAAACGTCTCAGCCTTAACTATCGAGTCTCAGACAGAATTGTCATTAGGACAGTAAACTCGAATGGTCAAGAACAAGGTCGTCATCCTGATGTCAGTGTAGTTGATAAAACTCTCTGGGATTCTAACCCTGCTGCCTATACTGCTTTCCTTGAACCCCTCCAGTTAGCGGTAGAGGTGGTGTCAACTAACTGGGAAGATGACTATATCGACAAGCTAGACGAGTATCAGTGTCTAGGTATCCCAGAATATTGGATTGTAGATTATTTAGCGATCGGCAGTCGGAATTACCTAGGTAATCCTAAAGTTCCTACCATTTTTGTCTACCTTCTTGATGATAATGGAGTCTACCAATCTACTCCCTATCGAGGTACAGACAAAATTATATCCCGAACATTCCCAGAACTGATGCTAACGATTGAGGAAATATTGGGAGCATAATTTATGACAGTTGAGACTTTAACCGAATCTTTAACTGAAGTGCAATGGCAGATGGCTCACGCGATCGCACAGACTCTAGTCAAAGATAATACAGATGTTAATGAACTAGGAAAAGCGATCGCCTATCTGCGTTCCTACGCTAATCGGGAAAATGCAGGAGCCAAATTCTTTGATTACCTCGAAACTTTAGCCAAAAATGGCAGACAGATTGGTCATAGTAAAAGAACTTCTGACTATTACGAAAACATTGAAAATGCCTGTAGTCAATACCTGAAAGCTTATCAAGATGATGCCCAAGTAATGCTACACATTTTAGGCTGGGCATCTCGTTTAATGCGCTATTACAAAAATGCCGGCCCAATTGAGGAAATTACAGCACCAGTTGTAGAGTCAGCACGTCAAGCAGAAATTGCTGAGGTCATTAGTAGTCATGACTTTGCAGTGGGTCAAATCCTAGAAGCGACAGTCACCGCAGTTAAGGGAAATAAGGTGACGTATGAGATTTTGGAGACTATCAAATTAACTGAAAAAGAACCAAAAAAAGCAAAATTGCTTTCTGAAGGTCAAAAAGTCAAGGTTGAGATTGTGGCTTTGAAGGAGGACGGGAGTATTCGGAAGGTTAAATGTATAGAGTGAAATAGTCATCTTACAGTCAACTAGCTTGTTCTCAGTATAGGATAGAACAGAACTTGTAGCTTTACTGTGAGTTCGTCAATTGATATTTTTTTACGATGGATAGACATATGCATAGGCTTAGAGATTCGTTTGTGACTGAATCAACTTTACCTGAATCAACTCTTCAAGCTTCAACTAGAGCAACTGAATCAACTTTTCAAACAGCACTTACTAGAACGTATTTCGTGAAAGGAAAGAACGACATGGCATACGAAGTAGAGTTTACAGATGAGTTTGAGCAGTGGTACTCAACACTTGATGAGGCAACACAAGACAAAATTGATGTCATGGTAGAGTTGCTTGAAGAAAAGGGACTCAGTCTTCCCTTTCCTTACAGTTCAGGTGTTAAGGTATCTCGTCACCAACATATGCGAGAACTTCGGGTACAGCAGAAAGGAGAACCTTACCGAATTTTGTACGCATTTGATCCTCGCAGGATTGCAGTACTTCTTTTTGGAGGTTGCAAAAAAGGCAATGATCGTTGGTATGAGGAGAATGTACCGAAAGCTGATAAGCTCTACGACGAGCTGTTAAAAGAGCTTGAAGATGAAGGATTGATATGAAGACAAAGCCTTTTAGTGAATTGCGAAAGCGGATGAAACCGGAGCGAAGGGCAAAAAATAAAACCCGCGCTCAATTTTTGCTACTCTATCTTACCCTTGCGGAATTGCAAGAGTCATTAGGAGTAACACAAGATGATATCTCACAAGATTTAGAAATTGCTCAGTCTGCTTTATCCAAGTTAGAGAATCAAGATGACATTCAAGTCTCTACCCTCTCTAGCTACATCAAGGCTCTCGGTGGAAGTCTCAAAATAGTAGCTGATTTTCCTAAAGAGGATAAAGAGATCATTATCGCTCAATTTGAGTGACTTTCTTTCGGTTGCATCGAGAAGAAAAGGAAAGAACACAGGAAATAATACTTGTAAGTAAGTAATTGTCACCGATAATTTAGAAATATAATGTTGTTCTTTCCTTAAATCTATAATTAACTTGACTTTTTTGGAAAATTAAGCTAACTTCTAATTCAGTAGAGGAATTAAGTGTTCCGAATGCCTGTAAGGGGTATTCTGATTTACCCCGCAAGGGGATGGAAACACGCCTCTAGTATGGTGATTGAACAGTTGGTTCAGTTTTCACCACTTCCCCGAAAGGGGACTAATGCGAAAAAGAAGACAAACAGCAGTAGTCCGCTTTTGCCAAACAGCAGAAGCGGCTTTATCATTCTTAACCTATAAATCCTTTAGGTATTTCCAGGAAAAAAGCGAACTGATCTTATCCCTACCCAACCTGTTCCCTCACCCAATCCCTTACCTTCTGCCGCATCACCCGTCTACCAGCAGCACGATTTTGCTCAATAATTCCAGACAATTCCCTAATAGAAACTGTAGGAAAAACTAAACTAGTTTCCACCTCAAAATACTTCCCTCCTTCTAACCGATAAATCTTCAATTCACCAAACTCATAACACCAAATCTCCGGCACACCCAAACGAGCATAGATAGAAAAGCGATTTAAAGACTTACTCGTTAAATCAATTTCTAAAACCAAATCAGGAGGAGGGTCTTGGTTTAAATCAAATTCCAGCTTACCCCTAATCTTTGCCTCATTCTGAAAATAAAAACAATTGTCCGGTTCTACCCCTGCCAAGCGGCTTTCTCGCTTCCAAGTTGTTGAACCCAAACTTTCATAATCCAAGTCTAAAACTTCTGCAATTTCCTTAATAGCATCGCCAATTACTTCTTTGTAATACTCGTCTTCGGGTAAAGGATTCATAATCTCTAAAACGCCATCATCATAGGCAATCCTCGCCGCACGACTTTCCTCTAAATCCACCAACAAATTTTCAAACTGTTGCCAGTTAATACTTTGTAAAACTACCCGGTTAGCCCGTTGCGCAGTAAGCCTCATAAACCCTCAAATCCCACCCTATTCAACTTTCACCCTTCGACTTCAAAACCCTTCTCGCCAACTTCACATAAGTCTTCACCGTCTCATAAGGCATTTCCAAATCAGTAGCAATTTCTTGCAAAGATTCCCCAAACTCCCGCCTTGCCAAAATAGTTGCCCTCGTCTGACAGACCGAAATTGCCCTCTCTCCCCCTGTACGCTTTTGTTCAGACATCAAAATCTCTGTTAACTGAGCAATACGTCCGGCCAATTGCTCCTCCAAAGAAGGTGTCTCACTCGAAGTCGTTGCCGATTGCCAACCCAAGCGAGTTTGGCCTAAACCAAAAGTAGTTTTATGACCAGTGCCGCAATAGGGAGCTAGTTGCCCTAAGCTAGAAAACAGTTGTCGCCATTGTTGTTGCTGGGCATTACGGGTAAGACCAAACTCCACAGAACCAATAAATCCCGTTACTGAACCCCTTTTCCCTGCTGCAACCTTCATCGACTCCAACTGATGGCGGTTAATCAACACAGACTCATCTACCCATGCCAAAAACGCTTCCTGATCAAAAGTCTTGCCAGAAAAGTCATTCCAGCGACGCAAATAAGAGTGAAACACATTCACCGGCCAGGGTAGAGGGAGATGATGATTTTTGCGGCGGAAGCTGGTAGGACTAACAAAGGACAGCTTCAAACTCTTCTCTATATTGACAGAGAGTAGTTGAGCGTAGGTAGTGGGTGGAGGGGCAATTTTTACAGAGATAATTGGTAAAAGAGCAGAACGCAAATCAATTTTTTCTGGCAAATGCTTTACCCAATAGGCTAACCAGCGGGTAACTCGCGCCGAGAGAGCGGTAACATACCAGTAATAGGTTTGCCCAGCTACAAGCTGCAACTTTTTGCCCTGGGTGAGTAACTGACCTTCTAAACGAGAGATGGTAAAAGGTTTTTCTGACTCTCCATCATGGAGATATGCCGAAAGTTCTGGATCAATTGAGCGTACCTGATCTAAAAACCAGGCGTGCAAACCAACGGCGTATTGAGGAAAGAGAGTGGCATTCTGTTCCGGGATAAGTTCAAAGACTAAACCGACCAGTTCTGTTGAGACTGGCCAGTCCAGGTAAGATTTTTTTGCTCTAGATCTAGTCCGCTTTCTTACTGCCATAACCCTATTCTATGGCAAGTTGTTACCGTTTCCATACCCTGATGGGGAAAGTGGGGAAAGTGGGGAGATGGGGGAGATGAGGAGATGATGGAGTGATGGGGTAGCTGAATTTAGTCCAGTGTTGTTACTCTTCACCTCCTCACCTCTTCACCTCTTCACCTCCTCACCTCTTCACCTCTTCACCTCCGTGTTTTCCTTGTCTCCCCTATTCCCTATTCCCTGTTCCCTGTTCCCTCTAATTTTCAATTCACTGACAACTTCCTGGTACCGCTGACTGAGTTTTTACCTCAACTTCTTTGTAGTCGGAGGTATTTAACAACTTACTAACAACCAGTTCTGCTCTATCGTTAGCTTTCTCTAGTATTCCTTGACTACAAGCGGTGGTTACAATCTTTTTCAGTGTCTCTTGCTGGGCTAAAGTCTGTAGCTGTGGGGCGACATCGGGACCTAACCCTAAGAAACCTCGGTCGTAGTCATAGACCTGGGAGCGCGTTACGTCAATCTTTTTATCAAGAATACGGGGTGGTGGTAACTCTAGCGTGACTTTATCTTCAACTACTTTCACATCACTGGCATCTAACTCTGCTAGGTCAACCCCAGCACGTACCTCACCATAAGCAATATAAAGTAGGGTCGTTGCGCCTACCGTATATCCTGCTAACTGTCTTTCCTGGCGAGCCGGGACAACGCTTTCCATGGTAAAAACAGAAGTAGTTAGTTCACTGGCACCACGTACCTGCTTAACTACAAGCGATCGCACATCAACTTTTGGCTCTGGCTGTTCTAGGCTAAACATGCCAGCAATCCCATCCCAGAAGCGAACGCCTGAACGCCACATCCCAATGCCAAACAGCAGTGCCGTCAGCAGAACACCACCTGTAGTCAGCAGCATCATGTTTTTGAGCAGCCAAGAACTTAGGCTGCTAATCTGAAGCTTCTGAAACTGATCCCTCATTTGCTCACTCCGTTTAGGCAGGCTATTTCAGCGTTAATACTTCTCTTTAGAGCAGATATCATACCGACTCCTTGAGAACTACTCTAGCTGATAGTGCGATCTCTTGTATCTGGCTTATTAGTCGCTGCTTTCATCTTACTGTCTTCCCTGGGAAAAATCGCTCGTCATTTTCCCTCTGTTTTCATCCCCTCAAAACTATAACCTAAGCTCCGGAACAAACGACTCTTACAAAAGAAACATTTTTGAGGCTAATTTAGTCTAGCCAGAGGCTGATAAACAAAAATCAGGTTTCATACTGGGGAGAGAGCTAATAATTGAAGAATCGAGAAAAAATTCTCTTAGCCACGTTAGATTATCACCGATTTAAGCAGATGAGATCAAAGATACTTAAACAAGCAAGATGGCTATTACTGGGTACTGTAATCGCTAGTATTGGGCTACAAGCCGCGCCAGTCAAAGCTCAGATTTCCACTGCCAAAGTTGAGGCATTAGTAGAAGCACTGCGACAAGCTGCGCCACCAAATACCCCCAACGATAACCTCTATAGTGATTGGCAAATTAAACCAGGAAATATTCCCCGTTGGTCTAAGCAATGCATCGGTAGGGAACTAAGTCCAAGCGACTTTGAAGCTAGTCCAGTAACTGCCCGTGCTATTCTCACCTGTGTGATGGGAGATGTGCTGCAAGAACAGTACAGTGCTAGTGGTAATAATGAGGCTGTGGCAGTGCAGCGTACTGCTTCTTGGTGGATGACTGGTGATGCAGGTCGCTACAGTAATCCTCCCAATTCTTACACTCGCACCTATATCCAGGAGGTTCTCAAACTCTACCAGCAGCAGGTTAAAAGCCCTCAAGCTCAAAGTTCAACTCCTCCCCAACCCCAAACTAGCACAGCACAACCCCCCAGTTCTCGACCACCCCAAACTACGGCTCAAAGCTCAACAACAGGCCCGATTTCTAATGCCCAAGTTGCTGCTCTCGTAGAAGCATTGCGACAAGCTGCACCACCTAATACTCCTAACGATAATCTTTACAGTGATTGGCAAATTAAACCAGAAAATATTCCCCGTTGGTCTAAACAATGCAACAATGGGCAGGAACTGACACCTAGACAATTTGAAGCAAGACCCCTAGTTGCTCGTGAAATCCTCATCTGTGTAATGGGAGATATTCTGCGGGAACAGTATAAAGCTGGTGGTAACAATGAGTCTATGGCGGTACGGCGTACTGCTTCTTGGTGGATGACTGGTGATGCCAACCGTTATAACAATTCTCCTACCAATTCTTACACAGAGAAGGTTCTCAGTTTCTATCAGCAACAACGCAGTCAAGCTCAAAGCGAACCGGCTAGCAACTCCCCGCAAGAAACTGCTGTTAATTCTGAGCAAAAACCGACCGCCAGGGAACCTCAACCAGCAGAACTTAGTGCCGCAGCTGCTCGCATTTCCGATACACAAGTGACGGCATTAGTAGAAGCACTACGTCTAGCCGCACCAGATAATACAGCCAACGATAATCTATATAGTGATTGGCAAGTCAAACCGGACAATATTGCCCGTTGGTCAAAACAATGTAAAGGAGAAGAACTGACACCAAGTCAATTTGAGAATAGCCCCGTTACCGCCCGTGCAATTTTAGTATGTATGATGCGGGGTGTGCTGCGGGAACAGTACGTTGCTGGTGATGAGAAGATATCTACCGCCGTACAACGTTCCGCCGCCTGGTGGATGACGGGTGACCCCAATCAATACAAGAATGGTTCAACTGCTGAGTATAGCCAAAAAGTCTTAAACTTCTACAAGCAGTACCGTATACCTTTCTTCTCTCACATCTAATCTGCATAAGTAGGTAATTGCCACAGCTGCGGTTCAAACTCAGTCAAAGAATTGAGAACTTGATGAGCACGCCAGTATAGTTGTTTATCCAAATCAGGATCAGGAACAACTACAACTGACATACCCGCAGCTAAGGCAGCTTCCATTCCGGCGAGGGAATCTTCAAAGACTAAGCATTGCTCTGGTGAGGCTTGCAAACGTTGTGCAGCAATTAAGAAAATATCTGGTGCTGGCTTACTTTTGTCAAGAGCAGGATCATCCCCCAGCACAATACAATCAAATAAATCAAACCATTCTTGGTAATTATTAGTTTTTAGTTCAAAAGTACGACGAATAGAACTAGTTGCCACTGCTTGGGGAATTTGATGTTGATGAAGATGTTTAGTTAGACGAACTGCACCAGATAGGGGTTTAGCTTGGCAGTAAAGCTGATTAATTCGGGCGTTGCGCTGTTCTAGATATTCTTCAGAAGTTAGGGGAATTTCCAACATCTCTACGATAATTTCAGCTGAATTAATAGCACTTCTACCGTTTACTTTAGACTTGACTTTATTGTTAAAAGTCTTGCCATAACCACTCACAATTTCTTCATTAACTTGGGCATTTAAAGTTTCTGTCCCTAATAGTAAACCATCAAGATCGTAGATGACGTGGGTAATTTTATTGAAGTTTGGCATATTAGTAAAAGGTAAGAGGTAATTTCTCTCTTCAGACCTATTAACACAATAGTTGCCATAGGGCGATCGCGAAACAGCAAATTTTCCTGCATCGGTAGCAGCCAAGAGGGCGAGCGGAAAAAGGATTGAGCAAGTTTCTCTCTGAGCTACTTACCGGTTCACCCCTTCAGTACTTTGCCTTTATATTCACTTCATGGTCCTTCTCTTAAAATAAGTTTTTATAAAGTCTCTTCCCATTTTTGACGAATCAAACTAAACTGTTCATATCAAAGCAGCTAAAGGCAAGCTAGCATCTACAACACATCAGTTAGCACTGCTCTAGAAGGCTAACAAGTAGCTAGTTACCCAAAAGAGCAACGGGTTAAAAATATTTAAGGCTATTAAAAAGTATTGAGCGGTTTTAGCGAGTGCTTTGTTTCTGTCATTCCTGTACTGATTAAGTTCGCCGTCAACATCCCTTTTCATAGAGAAATTCATCCCATGTCTATTTCAACTGCACTGAGAAAGTTATCAGCCAATTTTACTCACAGCAAATCTGCAACTAGCAATGCAGCAATAAATTTATCTGCTAGTGGTGCAGCAGCGACTCTGTCCAATACATTGTCAGCTGGCGGACAAAAGGACGGTAAGTGCAGAGAACCTCAGAGTTGGCTTTATGTAACTCCTGAAGATTTCCTATTGTAAAAAATCAGAAAAGCGACAGCAAATATTATCCTAACTGACCCTTACTATGCAAGGATTTTGGATTGCCGATACCACAGCGGACGCAGCGTTTGCAGAGCAGACGCTCCTTACGTCGCTACCGCTACGCTAAGGTGCGCTAGCAGCATAGCGAGATTTTGGATTATAAATTACACAAGCCTCAACGAAGGCAAGAAGGGGAAAATCCCTTCATCTAAAATCTAAAATCGAGATGACCGTTATTAGGCATCAATTCTTGCCAACGTTGCTGCAATATATTTTTAATTGCTCGTATTATTTGCGGCAAATCTTTAAATTCTTGACCCTGTATCTCAATTTCTCCCGCTAAGCGATTAACAGCTTGGCAGTCTTTACAGAAACTCAAGACTTGTTGCCAACCTAAGAGCCATATTTCTGCGGCCTGTTGGTGTTCTCTTTGTGGCCTGGTGCGTTCTTCTTCTACTTTAATTTCTCTAGCTTTTTTTGCCCACGCTTCTCGCCATACTTCTACTATTTTTTGCCATCTTTCTATTAATTCGGGTTCTTTAGTTTGGTTAAACCAGTCTCTTTCAACTAAGAGTATTTCTCCTATTTGTTGCAGGCTGCTGCTGTCTGTACAACTGTTAATTGCTGCTAAGCCAAGCTCCGCCCACATGGGTAAGCGGCGGTAACTGATCAATAAACCTCGACCTTCAAAAAATTTGACCCAAATTTGATTTGGCCACAGTTCGAGGCATTCAATGTTTTGCAGGGGAACAGACAGGAGTTGGGAAACCTCTAACTTGAGTTGATCTAAGGGGAGTTGTTTTAGGTCAACGAATCCTGATGTTAAGAGGTTGTTGGACATAGCTATCACCTGATTTTGCTAATGGGGTAGAACCAAAATCTAAGCCACCCCGTACTTTCCCACAGGAGCCGAGGTGGCCTGGTATAGCATGTCTAACTAGGCCTCCGAGACTGTTGTTGCAGTTTTGGGGGTTAGCCTTCCAGGAGTTCTGTGTAAACTTCTGGAGGCCAGTAGGTTTTGGACTTATAGAATTGACAAGAATAGATTAGCAGAATTTTTCTTTTCTGCAAATTGTATTTTGTTAACTTTGCTTTTTTTTGCTGAGTGCAGCTGAAATTAAAGTTTTTCTCAGTTATTTCCCACCATAATAAAAAGCGATTTCCTTATCTTTCAGTGGTGGCCATTCGGCATCCGTTAGCATCTGATTAAGCTCTTGCTGGCTAATGTGTTTCGCCCCAATTCTCACGATTCGAGAACGCATTGTATTTGTTACCCCACTACGCTGTCGCCCCGCTTCTAAACCCATAACTTTTTGATACAATTCCAGCTTGGTTGGGGGAATAGGGGAACCATCTAAATCAAGTCCTTTGGCGATCGCTTCGTCTACAGCATCTGCGCCGGTGGTTTGGCTTTCTGAATTAGTTTCGTTAGACATGGCAGCCTGATATTCGGTTATCAGGAGTATTTTATCTGTTGTGGGGGGTATAATTTCATCTTCAAGGATTTTAGAAGTGAACTCTTTACAAGCTACTTCCCCTCAATGGGGATGAAAACTTTCTAGCTATCTTGCGTAACCTTAAGAGGTAACACCATTCCAAACTACCATTTGCCCTCACCCCCAGCCCCTCTCCAAATATTGGCAGAAGGGGTTAGGGGATTAGGGCTTACATCTTTATTCCAACTTATCCAACCAAAAACTAACATCAACAGCCAGTTTTTGACCAAGCTCAAGTAAACAACGTAGTACTGTGTTATCCCAACTTCTTTCTACCTCATTGGCATAAGCACCACTATTACCCTCACTAACCAGTTGAGCTTGTACCGCCAATTGACACAATGGCACAATGCGCGTCTCTAGGAAGCTGAAGTACAATTCCTGGCAACGCTCAAGGGACAAACCAAGCTTTAGCTGATACCCTAGATCAATCAGGCGCACAACTCGCGCAATATCATCTTCTAAACTTCCTGAGTTAGTTTGATGCAGTAGTTGCCACAGTGAGCGCAAGATCAGGTTTTCTAAAGTCGTCTTCCCTTCCGGAAGATTGAGAGAACAGCGTAGATGATTTGCCTCAGTGGCGATCGCTTCTAATTCCGTCAAGTGGTTCAAACCCTTTTCTGCTTCACTACTTTCCTGTTCCAATGCCTTAATAGCAGTCAGACAACGGTTAGAGAGGGCAATTTCTGCTGCTACCTGCAACTCCTTGGGTACAGCCAAGTTATCTCGGTGGAATGCCATCAACACACCGTAGTTATCCCGGTAAACCTGGCTATAGAGTTGGTCGAGACGAGTCAAGGTTTCCTGACTCAACAGCTGCATAATCCGGTGCCTTTCCTCAGCAAATAAATTTTGCAGACTAAAGGAACTGTCGCCAAATAGCTGAGTCATTGCCAGGATTGTGTGAGCAGCACTAGCCTGCTTGAGGGTATCAAACAATTTTTCCTTCAGCTGGCTATAGTCACGTCTTCCACCAAAGGGTTGAATACAACAGTGGAAATCCCAACCCCCTAGGTGCAGTACAGCAAAGACAAGATTGCTGCTTTCCCAGGTAATTTCAGAATCCAACCGCAACTGCCCTACCGCCAAAGTCAGCGATCCCATATGCTGTAGCTGGTAATCTAGCTGATGGGCTTCGTAGCAGTAGACCCTCTCTTGAGGTTGATAGCTATTAAACAGAGAACTAACGGCATAGTGTGCTGCCACTTGCTCAAAACTAACCTGAGCAGACAATACCAATTGCCGATAAATCTCATCCCCAGTTCTGAATAATTCCACATTACTGGGTGTCTGGCTGAGCATTAACAGAAAACCATCCTCTAGCTGAACTCCTGTCACCTCACCAGCTAATTCTAAAGCGCGAGAGGCATAGCGTAGAATTTGGGTTCCCTCTGGACGAGAGATTTCATCGAAAAACCAGCCGCAACTGGTGTACATCAATAGGGTATGACGCTGCATTTCCAACAGACGCAGAGCATCAATTTGTTCTGAGGGTGCCAGACGAGTGGTGCAATGACGATCTAGAAAAGCCTCGACATTTGCTGGGGAGCGATCGCGCATTACCTTGATATACTCATCCCTTGCCACCCAGGGATCACGGAAAAATCTTCTACCTGCGTTCTCATAAACCTTAACCAATTCATCCCGCAGCCAATCTAGGGCATTACGTAGAGGCCGCCGCCACTGCTGGTTCCAGAGTCCACCACCACCACAACCGCAGTCATCCTGCCAACGATCAACACCGTGGGAGCAACTCCAAGCTGTTACCGGTTTGAGTACCACTTCCCAGCTAGGCTGATTGATGCTGAGATAATGGGCAAAGTTAGTTACCGTCCAGTTCCGACGAGCTAACCCCTGGCTGAAAGCGTAGGCCAGACACTTCTCCGTACCGCCTTTGTGGTGTCCAAAGGTTTCTCCATCCGTTGCCACACTGATTATCTGAGTAGGACGGTGATCCCCACGCACGGCCAAACCTAAACGGCTAGCAAACTTTTCCGAATCGTTGAGGGCATCACTAAAGCCCATGTCCCTGGAGATAGGGCCATCATAGAAAAAGATATCAATGTACTTGCCATCGGCCAAGAAACAGCGATAGGGACGGGTAGGATCAATTTGGCCACCACCTACCTCATGCCATTGGGGATCAGGATCTTCCTGGCTGGGGATCAACCGACAACGTTCGGCTTGGGAGGGTGCCAGGATAATAAATTTAATCCCTTCTGCCACTAAAGCTTCTAAGGTGGGATAATCTACGGCAGTTTCCGCTAACCACATACCTTCGGGATCGCGACCGAAGTGGGAGCGGAAATCTTCCTTACCCCAGCGGATTTGGGTACATTTGTCCCGTTCATTGGCCAGGGGCAAAATAATATGGTTGTAAACTTGGGCAACAGCATTACCGTGTCCATTCAGGCGTTGACAACTTTTGCGATCTGCCTCCAGAATCCTTTGGTAGACCTCAACATCGTAGCGTTGTAGCCATGACATCAGAGTCGGCCCAATGTTGAAACTCAGATACTCAAAGTTGTTGACAATATCTATAACTTCACCCTGACCATTCAACACTCTGGCAAAGGCGTTGGGACGATAGCACTCATGGTAAATGCGCTCATTCCAATCATGACTTGGAGCCGCACTGGGCTGACGCTCAATGGTGTCAAGATAAGGATTTTCACGAGGCGGCTGGTAAAAATGACCATGGATAGTCACATAAACGCCCGTTGCAGTTTTGAGGGGATCATTTCCCACACCAGCATCCTTAGTAACCTTTGCAATGGCTTGCATTGCAACAGCTTGTTCAGCTGGAAGATCAGCAGCAGAAGTCATTTTATTACCAAATTAGACAAAACTTGTTGAACCGCTTTCCCCCAAATAAACCCAACCACGCTGGTAGGTTTCCAGTATGATCCTGCGAGCTAAGGCCTGCTTAGTAGTAAAAAATCTCAATTAGGTAACGAAAACAGGCAGTTTATAGCGAGGAGCTATATTCGTGAAGGGGTTGATTGTGAATTTTTTTGGTGAAAGCTTTGAACTATTTTACGGCATTCTCAGTTTAAACCCAATATCCCGAAAATATCAGGGGTAACTTTACAGAACTTAACTCATATAGTTACAGTTTTTGCTCTCAACGATACCAGCCAAAAGACATATTTTCTTTTTACTTCCTTACAGTTCAGCTTAAAGCACTAGGAGCCTAGCGTTAGGAGTGCGTCACAATTAGTTAGTATCCTAGAGTCTAACCACAGCGAACTCTTTGAGGTACAGACAAGCTAGATGCTAAGAAAAAATACAATTTTATCCTTCTTTCTCATTTTTATACCCATCTCAATTGCGGCTCACTTTCTGGAGTGGGGATCAGTTGTAGTCTTCATCACCTCCTGCGTGGCAATTCTCCCCCTAGCCGCTTTTTTGGGAACTGCCACAGAAGAAATCGCTGTGGTAGTCGGGCCTAATCTGGGAGGTTTACTCAATGCCACCTTTGGCAATGCCACAGAACTTATCATCGCCCTGATTGCTCTCAACGCGGGGTTAGTCAATGTTGTCAAAGCCACTATCACTGGCTCAATTATCAGTAACCTACTGCTAGTAATGGGTTTTGCCATGCTCTTAGGAGGTTTGCGTTACAAAGAACAGGATTTTCAACCCATTGTGGCGCGGGTAAACGCTTCTTCGATGAACCTAGCGGTAATTGCAATTTTGTTACCAACCGCCGTAGACACCACATCTGTCGGCATTAGTGAATCGACATTGCAGCAACTTTCCGTCGCCGTTGCCATCGTATTAATTTTGGTATACATCCTCACCCTTGTCTTTTCCCTGAAAACACACAGCTACCTCTTTGACGTTGGTATGGCAGAAATGCCCTTAGAAGAGGGAGTAGAGAAAAGTAAAGAATCAGAACACTCAGAACATAAACCGAACATCTGGTTGTGGGTTGGTGTACTTTTGGGTATCACCCTGCTAGTGGCACTCGAATCAGAACTGTTGGTTGATAGCCTAGAAGAAGCAACCTCCTCCCTGGGACTAACAGCCCTATTTACAGGTGTAATTGTACTGCCGGTAATTGGCAACGCCGCAGAGCATGCCACAGCAGTGACAGTAGCAATGAAAAACAAGATGGATCTTGCCCTATCTGTGGCAGTGGGTTCAAGCCTACAAATAGCCCTCTTTGTTGCTCCTGTACTAGTACTTGCTGGCTGGTTAATGGGACAGCCAATGGATTTGGACTTTAATACCTTTGAACTAGTCGCAGTGTCAGTTTCGGTTTTGATTGCCAATTCCATTAGCTCCGATGGTAAATCCAACTGGTTAGAAGGTACTTTGCTCCTAGCAGCCTACGCGGTACTGGGACTAGCATTTTACTTTCATCCAGTGGTTGATGGTTTAGGTTAAACAGGTTTGCAGGTTCCTGGGTTATCACCATTTAAAAACCTGCATTAAACTATCCCGAATATTGGATTGCAGACTACGCAGGTAATGGTGGTACTCGACACATTGGCAAACCCAAACAACCCACCCTCTCTATCTGTACGCTAGTGAACGGGGAGTATGAAATTCAGCAGCTTCGGGGCAATCAGACCATCGTCTCTCGAACCTTCCCAGATTTAAAGCTGACGGCTGAACAGGTGTTGAGGGCTGATAGGTAAAATCGCCATAATTCGACTACTCTCGATGTAGTCTCGATAGATGTTAACAAGCGATCGCGATCGTGGGTATCACGGAAACTTTCCGTATAATACTTAGTTATGCTTCTAGATTATGTGTCTTGGAAAGCAAATGGGACAAAGAAACCTAGATGATATAGATCAAGAGCTTGATCACCTCATGTCATTAACAGAAAATGGCGGTGGTTTTGGTGACCCTGACGCGAAAGAAGCATTTGACAGAAAAATACAAGTTTTGTTAAGTCTTCGGCAACAAGAGATTATTAAAAGCAAATCTGGATCTGAGCAAGAACGCAACCTATCTCAAGCTGAGCCTTTTGGATATGTGAGCGCAACACGTATTCAGGAGCTACGAGCAATAAAATCAGAGCGAGTCGATTTGACAAAATTAATTAGACTTTGTGAAGAACTCAATATTGCTCAGGCTAATAACCTTAATTTAGCTATAGCAATGCTTCTGAGGGCAATCTTAGACCATATTCCTCCAGTTTTTTGTAAAGCCTCATTTAAGGCAGTAGCTTCAGAATATGGAGGAAAAAGCTTTAAGGATACAATGCAACATCTTGAAAATGGAGCCAGAAAAATAGCAGATTCTCATCTTCATGTTCACGTTCGGAAGAAAGAAGTTCTTCCTACTTCTTTACAAGTCAACTTCTCTCAATACTTAGATGTTTTACTTGCAGAAGTGATTGCTATTCTGCAAGCCGAAGCACCATAACAACCCAGTTGGAGCAGATTGACGATGCGTTGCTCGATGCGATCGCACATCAACCATCTGGCATGATGGGTTACAGAATGCCCCTGCTGTCGCAGATTGCTAACGGCAAAGTTTAACGGCAGTAAGTAGCCTTTGTGCAAGGCGTAGCGTCCTAAAGGGCGATCGCTAAAAACTAAAGTAGATGTAAGGCAGACTCCCTTGAGGAGCCAAAATCCAGACTGTAAACAAACAAATTGGTGTTAACAGCAGTTTTAATGGCCAGTTTAGTTGCAGCTTCAATCCCCGTTGGATACTGTAGACAAAAGTCATTGCTACGATTAAGGTGGTTAACAAAAGAGCTATCTGGGGGCGTTCTAGACCAAACACTTGTAGGTAAACCTTTTGGGAAAATTGAACATCTGCTACATGACCCCAGAGATTTTGAAAAACTAAACTAGCTTGTTGCAGGTTGGGTATGCGGAAGAAAATCCAGGAAAGGAAAACCATCAACTGAGTTAGCAGCCAAGCTACTAACACCCCCAACCAACTTCGCCACCATTGCTTGAGCCAATCTGAACCGTCAGAGAGTGCTTGGGTTAAACGGTGAATTACCAAAGCCAAACCATGTAATGCCCCCCAGATAACAAAACCCCAAGCAGCACCGTGCCAAATACCAATAATTACCATGACAATTAACAGATTAAAGCAGGTGCGAGAAAGCCCCTTACGGGAACCACCCAAGGGAAAGTAAAGATAGTTACGTATCCAATCCCCCAAAGTCATGTGCCAGCGACGCCAAAAATCAGCAATGCTGGTACTGAAATAGGGAAAGTTAAAGTTTTCTGGCAAATTAAATCCCAGTAGAATTGCGCTGCCACGGGCGATGTCTACATAACCACTGAAATCAAGGTAGAGTTGTAGACCATAGGCAATTATTGCCAGCCAAAGATCCCCACTACCAGCTCTCTCTACATTGCCGAAGCATAAATCAACAAAAATAGCAATACTATCTGCGAGCAGAGCTTTTTTAATCGCACCACAGGCAATTAGCCACAGCCCTTCTGTTAATCTTTCCACACTAGGAAATCTTAAACTTTTCAGCTCACCAGCAAATTGATGATAACGGGTGATAGGGCCAGCAATCAGTTTAGGAAAAAATAGCTTGTAAGTAGCAAAGTGCAATAGCTGCTTAGTCGCCGGAGCACCACGATACAAGTCAATTAGGTAAGCAATGCACTCAAAGGTGAAGAAGGAAAGTCCCAAAGGAATAAACAAGTTAGTGCTAATCCAATCAGTAGCTTCCTCTGAGATTGATAAATTGAGGGGGGCTGCTAAATTTGTTAAGACAAAGGGAAAATATCTGAAGCTTAGCAAACAGATAACATTTAGCAGAATACCTAGCCACAGTAGCTTTAAGCGTCTCTGATTCCAAACACCTTGAGCTAACAACCATTCTTCGTTAGAGAGATGCTCATTAGTGGCATGTTCTCCTGGTGCGGTATTGGTGCCAATTGCCTGTCCCAGATAAAAGTTAATCAGAATGATAACAATAAGTAGGGGGATATATTGAATTTGCTCTGAGCCGTAGAAAATTAAACTGGCAGTTAGTAGCACCCAAAGTCGCCAATTATTACGGCGCATTAACCAGTAAATGGCTAGGACAATCAGCAGGAAAAGACCATAAATAGTTGATATAAATGTCATTTTTCTAGAGCCATTAGTCCTCAGTTATTAACAAAAAAGAGAAAAGTAATAAACTTATTACTTATTACTTATTACTTATTACTTATTACTAATGACCAAGGAATCATCGGGTCTTGAGCTAGATGCTGGGAAACTTTGTAGGCACCATAGCGATTGAGGTGACTAGGATCAGAAAAGTAGTCATACTGAGTAAGCAACAAATCGCTTAAATCTCGAAAAATCAATCCCCTCTCTAAAGCAGAGGAGTGCATGTGCCGCTGGAACTTTTGCTCGTATTCTGTACGTACTGGGTCTAAGTATTCGTTAGTCAAGGGTAAATTAACAAAAACTAAACCTATGCCCTGTTCTTTGGTAAATTGCACAATCTCCTCTAGAGCCGCGTCCTGCTTACCGGACAGTTGGAAAGATTGATAGTTGCTGTCATAAGAACCCGCTACTCTAGGATGTTTTTGGTAATAGGTAGCTGGATTAAAGCGAACTGAGACAGGAAGGAAGCCATCAATATCAATCGATGCTTGCTCAGCAAAAACTTCTTCAAATTCCTCGCTCCTCTGAGGTTGAGAAAAATCAACATTTGCCATAAGTGTGACAAATCGCTCTCGTAACCATGATTTGAATTGGTCTTTCTGAGAATAGGTTGAGGAAACTTTGGCGAGAGACTGGTTAAGCTGCTGATTAATTTGCTGGTGAATCTCACTCAAGGAAATTAAAGGTTGGTTTCTCGGAGAAGCTGAGCTGTTCCCTAGTTCAGTCTCCAAGGGGAAAGTGCCTGCCTTAATTTCCCTGTAGGCTTCGGAGGTGGCGATCGCATTATAGGTGGCATCTACCCGACCACTGTTAAAAGCACGGGAGCCATCTGCCCAGATAATCAGTTTGGGTAGTTGCTCCGGCAATAAAATTTGACGGAGTAGCAACTCGACTACTTGAGCGGTAGCTCCGTTGACACCAAAGTTAAACACCTCCACCTGAGAATAGCCCTGAGTCTTTAAAGCGTTTTGCAGGGCTGTCGGATCTACTCCTCTCAGTGCCCTGGAGCTACCCATAACTAGAACATCAGGAGTTTTCCCTTCCTCTAAGCGCTGTTGGTAGAGGGCAAGTTGTTCATCTAATAGACGGTTGTTGAAAGAGGGTAAAGATGATCTTGCCGCAGCCAGCGTGGCACTACCTCTTCCCTGACGCTCAGGAGTAAGTAATTTTTCTCCATCTTTACCGATAACTACCCTTGTCTTTCCTTCCTTGGTAAACTCAGCCGTATCGAAGTCATCACTCTCTTGAGAGCTACCTTTTCGTAGAGACAGTTGAGGTAGAATTAGCGGTGCTGCCTCGGCCGGCAACCCACGTCCTGTTTCTGGGTCAAAATTATTATTTGAGCGCAGCAGTTGACCAATTAGCCAATCTGCTTGAACTGTTATCAGCAGGCTCAATGTGCCCCAGACAAGTGCCACTTTGACACCTTCTGAGGTTGAGAAAGTTTTTTGATTGTCTTCTTTGGTAAGTGAAGATAAATCTTGATGTTCTGCTACAGGTACAAATAATTGGGAGTAGCACAACCAACGCCTGACTTGAGTAACTGCACCCTCAACTCCTCTCCTCCAGCTATCAATGAGTTCTTCTTCGCTTAAATCTTGGCGTAGAACCGGTTCTCCTTTGGTGTTTACCAACTCACTAATATAGGCATCGGAGGCAGCAAACTCTGGACTAGCCTCTGGCACCAAGCGCCGTCTTTGAGTAAAGTCAACTCCGTAGTTCCAAGCAGAGGAGCTAGAACCAGCCTGACGTCCATAGACTCTAATACCAGCAATGGTGGGAATAGCCAACTGGCGAAGAAAACAGGCGATGGGACGTGCAACTTGAGCTTTAGCTGGACAGAAGGTTGCCTCGCTCATAACGTGCAACAAATCTTGTTTGCGACGAACTTTCACCTGAATACCACCAGTTGCTAAGCGTCGTTCTAGGTTAGGATTAAGTAACTTTTCTAGCAAGAAAGTTAAGGCAGTTTGGTTACCTTGTTGGGCTAAGGAATTGGCAGATTGGGCTAGGCTTCTGTTTTCTGCTGCGGGTAGTTTCTGCCATTCGAGCCAAAGGGGCTTTTCTGACTCGGAAAGTGGCACACCATCCGATTCCCATTGATTGTCCGCTTGACTATTTGCCTGTTCTCTCTCCTGTCCCCTTGAGGCAACACCAAAAACACTAGCAGCTTGGATACCTTGAGGGGCGATCTGATCTAGTAAGGGGGTAATGACTTCCATTACCATTTGCTTGTCCGGGGCACCTACTTTCCCCGACCCGGACAAGCTACAAAATAAATGCAGAGTAGTATCTTTCTGGCAGGCTCTGATTTCAATTCCCTTGGCTTGTAGTCCCTGATTCAGTAGCAAGGCAATGGCCTGAATATCTCCCCAGCGAGCCCAATCATTAAGCATTGCTTCGGGAGGAGTCAAATCCACCCGCAGAAGCCATTCCGGCTTAGCTTCTCCGCTAACCTGAGCGCAAATTCCAGCATCTCGAAACCCTTCTAGCTGCAACGAACGTAACTTTTCAACTAGGGGTGGGGCTAGCAAAGACTGGTCAGGGCTATAGTTAGAATTGCAAAATAGCCAAAGCCGTCGATTGGAAACTGCCGAGTTCAGAGAATCTGGGTTGGGGGAGAGAGCCTCCGCCGATTTTCCATTTTGGATAACTACTCTAACACTAATGCCGAGAGGACTAAGAACCTCGCTCAGATCGTGGGCAATGGTTTCTGCTGAGCCAGAACCTGTAAGACTTTCTTGAGAAAAGGTTAGGCTAGAATCTTCCAGTTTATTTTTTTTCACTAAGGTCTGAGCTTTGCTTTGACCAAGTTTATCCCCAAGTGGTGGTGTCTTGATGCCAATCTGCTTAACCCAGTTAGGATGTTTTTGACCTGGGGAGCGACCGTAGACAATGATCTTATAGATCAAGTTACCCGTTTCAGAAAACCACTTAGCTCCTTCTCCCTGACTTTTGAGCGCTCTGATCAAACGGTTAACAACGGTATGTGCTTCTAGAGTCTGATTACTTTGACAAAGAACATGCAAGTTATTCCCTTGTAACCGCACTTTTACCTCAACTTCTGGATGCCCAATGGCAAGATAGATCCACTGGGCAAGGTGGGACGGTAAGTCCTTTTGGGTACGCTTATCGGCATCCAACATTACAAACCTGTTCACTGGACAGATAAGGGACGAGTCAGTTTTTGCTCTGGTGATCGCACTTCTGGTTTGAGCATATTTATTTATAGCCTTCCTAGAACCGACTAGCACAAAGAACAGACATGACCCAAGAGGTAACTATATTAATTGATCTAAATACATCTAAACAGTTTTACACAACAGTAACCCCTCAAGGTATGCTAAATACTTTTTAGGTAACGCTAGGATATTTGTACTAGCTAGCATCAGCTAGCTGACGCTAGCTAATTCACTGCTCATCTTGCTATCTCTGGTTTAAATGATGTCCTCTCAAGATCCAAAATTATCCTCTACCCAACCAACAGACCTGTCTCAAGCAGGAATTCCGCCAGAATTTTTCTTGAGTCTAGCTACAGGTCCATTGCTTTTAGGGATACTCTCTAGTCAAGCTGTGCTTTCTTGGCTACAAACCCTCGGTATTGCTAGTGAGGAAGTATTTCGGGGCTACTCCTTGCCAGTTCTCCATTTTCCTGGCTCAGTTCCAGAAGAGTAAGAGGCATTAAGATATGGCGATACTTTTGCTTAGTTGAGGGAAAATTGGGCATGGTTAAGAAGACTACTATCAACCATTAGCCATCAATGATTAACAATCAGTACTAGCTCCCCTGAACTGAGAGGATCGATGAGCTTACAATAACTTAATCCTTGGTCTTTAACTGCTTAAAGAGTAGTCTAGCTAGTAATTTGCTTAACTACTGTCTGAAGTCTTAGAACCAAAACTTGTACTTTCTTTGTTACGGTGTGAATACACCATTATGAATTCAATACTTCACTCATCTACACAGGAATTTGCTGTTCCCTCAACTGGGCAAGTGTTTCTGCACCATCGCCTCAAGCTTGTAGAGGACTTATGGGAGTCCGTACTCCACGCAGAATGCGGTCAAGAACTAGTTGACTTACTCAAGCAATTACGAAAGTTGTGTTCACCGGAAGGGCAAACAACTGACTTTGCTAAATCTTCTGTCCTTAAACTAATTGAAACCCTTGATCTTGATGCTGCTATTCGGGCTTCACGGGCTTTTGCACTCTACTTCCAGCTGATTAACATTGTTGAGCAGCATTATGAACAGCGGACACAAAAACTCTCGCGACGCGCCAGTTACCGACCTCCCACCGGAGGGTCTAAGGGAGAAGCAAGGAAGCAAGCTGTTCAGACAGAGAATGGTAATATTGCCATAGCGCCCATTAACGCTGGTCTAAATAAGAATCAAGGGCAAGACATAAGCTATGCCCCTGTTGATCCCGTTACCTCTTTATTAGAGAGAAGCTGGCAAGAAAACCAAGCTTTACCAGGGGAATTAGGAACCTTTCAATGGTTGTTTCCCCATTTGCGTAGGCTAAATGTTCCACCACAACAGATTCAGCGGCTAATTAACAATCTAGACATTCGTTTAGTCTTCACCGCTCACCCTACTGAAATTGTACGACGCACAATTCGCTCTAAACAGCGATGTATTGCCGACATCTTACAACAGTTAGACCAAGCAGAGGGAGCTTATAAGGCACTAGGACTTACTTCTTCTTGGGAGGTAGAAGACTGTATTGAACAACTCAGAGAAGAAGTGCAACTGTGGTGGCGCACCGACGAATTGCATCAGTTTAAGCCAACAGTACTCGATGAAGTGGAAAATACACTTCACTACTTCAAAGAAGTGCTATTTGAAGCAATTCCCCAACTATACTATCGCCTACAACAATCACTACATGACTCTTTTCCCCGACTTAAGTCTCCCGCCAAGAATTTTTGTTATTTTGGCTCTTGGGTTGGGTCAGACCGGGATGGCAATCCGTCTGTTAAACCTCAAGTAACCTGGCAAACTGCTTGTTATCAGCGTGATTTGGTCTTGGACAGCTATATTAAGTCGGTAAGCAAACTTAGTAGTTTGTTGAGTCTATCTCTGCATTGGTCAGATGTCTTACCTGAGCTATTGGACTCCCTAGAACAAGATCGTTCCCAGATGCCAGAGGTTTATGAAAACCTAGCAATTCGTTATAGGCACGAACCTTACAGGCTTAAGCTTGCCTATATTCAAAAACGGCTAGAAAACACTCGTCATCGCAACCAAAATCTCTCAAAAGGAGAGCTGCCACAGCAAGATTTGCACGAAAACATTAGCCATATTGTTTACCAATCAGGAACTCAATTTTTGGCAGAACTCAAGCTGATTGAGCGTAACTTAACGGAAACGGGGTTAAGCTGTGCTGAGTTGGATAAACTGATTTGTCAGGTAGAAATTTATGGTTTTACCCTAGCACAACTTGATGTTCGTCAGGAAAGCTCTCGCCACTCAGACGCGATCAACGAGATTACCGAATACCTGCAAATTCTGCCTAAGCCCTATAATGACCTCTCAGAGCAGGAAAGAACTGAATGGTTGAGGCAGGAGTTGCCAACTCGACGCCCCCTGATCCCGGCTGAACTAATTTTTTCGGAGAAAACCTGCGAAACAATTGAAACTTTCCGCATGTTGCGGCGGCTGCAACAGGAGTTTGGTTGCCAAATCTGCCAGACTTACATCATCAGCATGAGCCATGATGTCAGCGATCTGCTAGAAGTGCTATTACTAGCCCAGGAAGCTGGTCTTTACGATCCAGCCCAGGGGACAAGCAGCATCAGCGTCGTTCCACTATTTGAGACTGTCGAAGACTTAAAAAAAGCTCCTGCTATAATGAAGTCTTTGTTTGAGCTTCCTCTTTATCAAGCCTGTCTAGCTGGTGGTTATGACCAACTCAAAGCTGGTAGTAACTTATCTACTGAAAGTTGCTCAGAAGAACTCGAACATGCTAACTTATCTGATCGTGACTCAGTGGCCCTAACTCCTTTTCTACAGGAGGTAATGCTGGGCTACTCTGACAGTAATAAAGATTCTGGTTTCCTCAGTAGTAACTGGGAAATTCATAAGGCTCAAAAAGCACTACAGCAAATTGCTGAGGAATACGGCATTGCTTTGCGCATCTTTCACGGACGTGGTGGCTCAGTTGGTCGTGGTGGTGGTCCAGCCTATGAGGCAATCTTGGCACAACCGGGGCGCAGTATTAATGGGCGCATTAAGATTACTGAACAGGGGGAAGTACTAGCTTCTAAGTATTCCTTACCAGAAGTAGCCCTCTTTCACCTGGAGAAGGTGACAACGGCGGTAATTCAGTCTAGCTTGCTGCGCACTGGCTTTGATGATATAAAGCCGTGGAATGAAATTATGGAGGAGTTAGCAACGCGAGCACGCTCCCATTATCGCTCTCTAATTTACGAGCAACCTGACTTACTAGACTTCTTCCACCAAGTAACGCCAATTCAAGAAATTAGCCAGTTACAAATTAGCTCTAGACCAGCGCGACGCCAATCTGGCAAGAAGGATCTCAGCAGTCTGCGAGCAATTCCTTGGGTATTTAGCTGGACTCAAAGTCGCTTCTTGCTACCTTCTTGGTACGGTGTAGGTACGGCAATACAAGGCTTTCTTGATGAAGAACCAGAGGAAAATTTGAAGCTGTTGCGCTATTTCTACTTCAAGTGGCCCTTCTTCAAAATTGCTATTTCCAAGGTAGAAATGACTTTGGCTAAGGTGGATTTGCAAATGGCAAATCACTATGTACGAGAATTATCAAAGCCTGAGGATCTTGAGCGTTTTGGGCGGCTGTTTGAGCAAATTGCCAGGGAGTTCCACCTAACCCGTGATCTAGTCTTACAGATTACGAATCATGAAAAGCTGCTTGATGGTGATCCAGATTTGCAGCAATCAGTTCATCTACGCAATGGCACAATTGTTCCCCTAGGTTTCTTGCAAGTATCCTTGCTAAAAAGATTACGTGACCACAGCGACCAACTGGCATCTGGCGTTGTTCAGTCCCGATATAGCAAAGGTGAATTATTACGCGGAGCACTTTTAACAATTAACGGTATTGCAGCAGGAATGCGCAATACTGGTTGAGCAGTTAGTCATCTATGTGGTTCGTTCCCACCTCAACTAGGGGTGGGAAACTGTAGAGTTTGGATCTGCTCCGTGAAATAAGGAGACAAAGGAAACCACGAAGAGGGGTTTGACGAGTCATTTCGCCTTGCTATCTAGCAAATATAGCGGTTCTCAATTGGGTGAGGTACAAAGTTAAGAGGTTTTAGGGAATAGGGAGTAGAAAATCGGGAGTAGGAGTAAAAAAATTGAATGTGCCTCACAAGTACGAGAAACGCTATATCAAAACCATAATAGTCAATAAATATCTGAATTTATCCAGTTTTTTAGATCTAAATACACAGGATTATTTTTATCTTTTCTTTATAAAGAAGCTCAATGAATTGAAACTAACTTAAAACAAGCAAAGGACAACAGGCACATATACTATCTACTTACTTTTTTGGCTGGTGCTTATGTCCTGTCATGGGCTAACATCAGTTGAAGATGTCAATATCTGAGAAAGTTGCCTAATGCCTCTACCAGAGAATGAGTTTCAGTGCTTCTACTCGTTAATCATCATTAAACCTGCTTCTAACTCAGAATTTTTGGGTAGAGAAATTTTAGGCAATTGATCTAATAGTTTCCCAAAAACCACCACAAAGCTTGGTATAAGTTCAAGTTAAAGAGCGAGAAAACATTAGCTACACTTACTAGCTTATCAGGACGATCTAAAAAATAGGGGTTCAACACCTGCTATCTTCATCTTGATGAGGTCAAGTTACTTGATTGTTGTGAACCTTTCGAGGCTTTCTCGGTTGCTAACATTCCCTATCAGTTGTTTTTTCATTTTTACCTAGAGAACCATGGAAAAATCTATCAGCTCTACAGAGCCTTTGAAGGTTCAGATAGAAGATGATCGCACCGGCATGTCGGTGAAAACTCTCAAGCGAGCCTTTGCAGATAACCTGTACTACATCCAAGGCAAAAACGAGTTTCTGGCAACACCCTTCGACTACTACATGGCATTAGCCTATACTGTGCGGGATCGTCTGCTGCATCGCTGGATTAACACAGCAACTACGCGCCTCAGACAAGATGTTAAGAGCGTGTATTACCTATCGGCGGAATTTTTGATGGGTCGGCAGTTGGGCAAAAACTTGCTCAATCTGGGCATTTACGAAGAAGCAAGCCAAGCTATCCACGAGTCTGGACTTGACATTAACGATCTGATGATGTTAGAGGCTGAACCAGGATTAGGCAATGGCGGTTTAGGTCGTCTGGCTGCTTGTTTTATGGATTCCTTAGCAACTTTGGAAATTCCGGCAGTTGGTTATGGTATTCGTTATGAATTCGGCATCTTTGACCAACGCATAGAAGATGGCGTTCAAGTTGAACACCCCGATAGATGGCTTCGTTTCGGTAATCCTTGGGAAATCAGGCGACCAGAATTAACTGTCGAAGTACTCTTTGAAGGGCATACGGAAGCTTATACAGATGAGCATGGTAATTACCAGGTGCGTTGGATTCCTGGACGGAAAGTTTTGGGAACACCCTACGACACACCCATACCCGGTTACCAAAACAATACGGTAAATACCCTGCGCCTTTGGAGTGCTGGTGCTAGTGAAGATTTCGATTTCCAGGTTTTTGACAGTGGAGACTATGCTGGTTCTGTCACCGACAAAATTAGCTCTGAGAATATCTCCAAAGTCCTCTATCCTAATGACAACACATCCCAGGGTAAACAACTGCGGCTAGAGCAGCAATACTTCTTCGTCAGCTGTTCTCTGCAAGACATCATCAATGCTTACCGCCTTACCCATGCTGATTTTGACCAGTTCTCCGACAAAGCGGCTGTTCAGCTCAATGACACTCACCCTTCCATTGGTATTGCTGAACTGATGCGCTTACTAGTGGACAGGTACGAACTACCTTGGGAGAAAGCCTGGAGCATTACCAGAGAAACCTTTGCTTATACTAACCATACCCTACTATCAGAAGCCCTTGAACGCTGGCCTGTGAGCCTATTTGAGCATCTTCTGCCTAGGCACCTAGAAATTATCTACGAAATAAATTACCGCTTCATCAACGAAGTAAAGACTAGGTATCCTAGTGAACCGGAACGAGTGGCACGCATGTCTCTAATACAAGAGGGACAAGAACAGTACATTCGGATGGCGCACCTCGCCTGTGCAGGTAGCCATGCCATTAACGGAGTAGCAGCACTACACACAGAATTGCTCAAGCAGGATGTACTGAGGGATTTTTATCAGCTCTGGCCAGAAAAATTCCAAAATAAGACTAACGGAGTAACACCTCGACGCTGGATGAAATTGAGCAATCCTAAGCTCTCAAATTTGATTAGTGAGAAAATTGGTGACAATTGGATTACCAAACTCGATCAACTTAAGCAGCTAGAGAAGTTTGTCGATGATCCCGAGTTTTGTAATCGTTGGCGTCAGATTAAGCAGGAACTCAAGCAGGAACTATGTGAGTACATGTTCCTCTACAACAACATTAAAGTGAATCCAGATTCCTTATTTGATGTTCAGGTCAAACGGATTCACGAATACAAGCGTCAATTGCTCGATGTACTCTACATCATTACCCTTTATAACCGCATTAAAAAGAATCCCTCGATTGACATTTTGCCTCGCACCTGCATCTTTGCTGGCAAGGCTGCTCCCGGCTACTACATGGCTAAACTGGTCATTAGACTAATTAATCATGTAGCAGAGGTGGTCAACAACGATCCCGATGTGGCTGACCGTCTCAAAGTTGTTTTCTTGGAAGGATTCTCGGTATCTCTTGGTCAAAGAGTTTACCCCGCTGCCAACCTCTCAGAGCAAATCTCTACTGCTGGCAAAGAAGCTTCTGGTACAGGCAATATGAAATTTGCCTTGAATGGAGCCCTCACTATCGGTACTCTTGATGGTGCCAACATTGAGATTCGAGAAGTGGTAGGTGCAGAGAATTTCTTCCTATTTGGTCTAACAGCTCAAGAAGTATACGCCCTCAAGGCTAAGGGATACGACCCTCAAGACTACTACAAAAATAATGCGGAGTTGCGAGGAGTAATCGAGAGAATTGCCTCAGGACATTTCTCCCCAAATAATCGGGATTTATTCCAGCCGATTGTGGGTTCATTGTTGTATCATGACCAGTACATGCTTTTCGCCGACTACCAGTCTTACCTTGATTGTCAAGATAAGGTCAATCAGGCCTACCGGGATCAAGATAACTGGACTCGCATGTCAATCCTCAATACAGCCAGGATGGGCAAATTCTCCTCTGATCGCACCATTGCAGAGTACTGTAAGGATATCTGGAAAGTAGAACCAGTTCAAGTTGAATTGGGAGAGTATATGCCGGAATCCCCTGGTCTGAAGCTCAAGGAAATGCTCTGACTTCATCAAGCAAAAAAGATGCTTAATTTGTAGCCAATAGAAAATGGAAAGTTGAATTTCAGCGGTCGGGAAAACAGTCCGACCGCTTATTAGCAGGAGTCGCTAGGTGAACTAATTAGACTTTGAATCTTAGTAATTTGACGCTTCTGCCTTTTTTTTTGTACCCGTCGTTTCCAGTCGCGGATGGCAGTTGCTGTTTTGGCAACAGGAGAGTGAGTTATAGCTAAATGGCTATCTTCTTGACTATCGGAAGATTCTGTTTTCGACTGCTGCTGAAGCACTAAACATTGGGCAAGGTTGTCTTGAGGTAATTCTAAATCGAGTTCTTGAAGGATTGCTCTAGCCGATAGGTAGCGTTTTTCTAGAGGAACTTTGAGCATTTTACCGAGAATCTCGGCAAAGAACTCACTTAACTCGACTGTATCTTGCCATAGTAGCTCGCCCGTTTGGCGATCGCTTTCAAAGTCGAGGGGAGGTTTCCCGGTCAAAAGATAAAGACAGGTAATGCCTAGAGCATAAATATCACTGCCAAAAACTGGTCGCAAGGAAATTTGTTCTGGCGGTGCAAAACCCATGGTGCCGACGAAATGTGTAGTAGGCATTTTGGCACTGTTTTCCCCTACCTTAGCAATCAGCTCTTTAACTGCCCCAAAATCAATGAGTACTAGTCTGCCATCATCGTGAGAGCAAAGGACATTTTGAGGCTTAATATCCCGATGAATCACTCCATTGCTGTGGATATATTGCAGTAGAGGCAGCATTTCTCGCAGTAAACGCTTAACGTCGGCTTCTGGTAAACAGCCAAAGCGCCTGACCAACCTCGCTAAAGTTACGCCTCGCACGTATTCCTGAACTAAGTAAAATTCTCCCTCTAGAACAAAATAATCCAACAGTAAGGGAATCTGGGAATGGCTTCCGAGCTGAGCAAGGGTTTTTGCCTCCCTTTCAAAACGAACCCTAGCTTTTTCCCAGACAGTCGGTTGACTAACTTTGGGGCGTAACTGCTTGATTACACAAAAAGGCTGACCAGGTAAAGAAGCATCTCTTGCTAGAAATGTTATCCCAAAACCACCTCGACCAATCATCCGCACTACCTTGTAGCGATTACGGAACAGCAGCTCTTTCCCACACAGCTGACCTAATTTAGTTTGCTGCAAGATTTCAGAATGAAAAGAGGATAGATTTCCAGGAAAATCCATAAATTTTCAAGGTCAAGATGCGACCGGCGTGATCGTACCTTTTTAGTCTAGGCACACATTTCTGTTTCGACCAACTTTTTTAGCTAGAACAAATCACGTATTGTGTAGTTGATAATAGGTAAGAAGTTCAATTATAACTATGCATTCTAGACTACAGAAAGCATTCGACCAGCGCCAAGTCCTTAAAGTGATTAGCGGCTTGAGCAACTTTAATTCCCAGAAAGTTGCTGCTGTGGTCAAAGCGGCTGACCGGGGTGGTGCTAGTTTCGTCGATATCGCCGCCCAACCCGATTTAGTCAAGCTAGCCAAAACCTTGACAAAGTTGCCAGTTTGTGTATCGGCGGTAGAGCCTGACAAATTTGTCAGTGCTGTCCAAGCTGGTGCCGATCTCATTGAAATTGGTAATTTCGATAGCTTTTACGCTCAGGGGAAGCGATTTGAGGCAGAGGAAGTACTAGCACTCACTCAACAAACGCGAACACTCCTACCGGAAATTACCCTATCAGTGACTGTCCCCCACATCCTGACTTTGGATCGGCAAGTTCAGCTAGCCGAGGAATTGGTCAAAGCTGGTGCAGATATTATCCAAACTGAAGGAGGCACCAGTAGCCAAGCGCATTCCGCCGGTACACTGGGCTTGATTGAAAAAGCTGCGCCTACCTTAGCTGCAGCCTATGAAATTTCTCGAATTGTATCGGTTCCTGTACTCTGTGCTTCCGGCTTATCAAGCGTAACAGTACCAATGGCAATTGCCGCTGGTGCGACAGGTGTTGGCATCGGTTCTGCGATCAATCAGTTGGATAACGAAGTCGCAATGGTCGCAGTTGTTCGCAGTCTAGTGGAAGCCTTGGCTAGTACTAGCACTCGGCAAGTTCAGGTTTAATCTTCCCACTAAGGTGTCATACATTTAATTTGACTATTGGGACAGATGGGGAGACGGGGAGCAGGGAGATGGGGGTGATGGAGTGATGAGGTGATGAGGTTGATGTAGAAACAGGGGAGGAATTTTATCAAACTTCTGTCCTCTTTGTCTCCCGACTCCCGACTCCCGACTCCCGACTCCCGACTCCCGACTTACGAATTATTTAAGCAATCCTTTAAACCATAGACAACCTGCTGCTGTTCTTCTAAGGAGAGTTCCGGAAACATAGGCAGAGACAATACTTCCTGACAAACTTTCTCTACCACTGGTAACTGACCAGTTTGGTAGTTTAAATCCTTGTAAACTGGCTGCATGTGTAAAGGTAGTGGGTAGTAGACCATAGAACCAATACCTAATTGTTTGAGCTGAGAACGTATTTCATCTCGGTAATTACTGTTATTTCCTTGAGTTAAGCGGATTGTGTACTGATTCGAGACAGCACGTCCCCCAGGAATTTCTTGAGGAATTACTATTTTTGGCACTGACTGTAGCATTTTGTTGTATAGCGCAGCAACCTGACATCGGGCATCATTCCAACTATCCAAGTAAGATAACTTAACCAGTAAGATAGCGGCTTGTAAGGCATCCAAGCGACTGTTCATACCAGTTACCTCATGGTAATAACCAGAACGTCTGCCATGATCTCGTAACATGCGAATTGATGCAGCAAGATGCTTGTCGTTAGTGGTGACGGCACCCCCATCGCCGGAAGCACCAAGGTTTTTAGTCGGGTAGAAACTAAAACAGCCAATTTGACCTATGCTCCCTACCTTTTGGTCAGCCCATTGAGCACCTGTTGCTTGAGCACAGTCTTCAATTACAGCCAGATTATGCTCCTGCGCCACCCCCATAAGAGCAGTCATATCTACTGGCTGCCCAAAGAGGTGAACAGGCATAATAGCTTTAGTTTTACTTGTGATAGCTGCGGCAATCTGAGTTACATCAAGATTAAAGGTTCCGGCATCAATGTCAACAAAAACCGGCGTTGCACCAACAGCAGTAATTGCTTCAGCTGTAGCAATAAAGGTAAAGGGTGTCGTAATTACTTCGTCTCCCTGCCCAATTTTCAAGGCTCGCAAGGCTAGATAAAGAGCATCGGTACCAGAGTTACAAGCTACGCATTCTGAAACTCCCAGGTAAGCAGCAAATTTTTGTTCAAAACTTTCGACAACTGGACCACCAATATAAAGACCAGAGGTTAAAACCTCCTGGACGGCGGCACTTATCTGTTCGCCAATCGTTTCGTACTGCCTCGCTAGGTCAAGAGATGGGATATTACTCACTCGCTCACGCCGATAATTTTTTCAGTTAAAATACAAGCAAATTTTGCGACAAAAGGGAATCTCAGTATTGCTAATCCTTTTTGTTTGAAGAAAGAAGAAGGAAGAAGTTGAGTGTAATCGACCAGAGACGAGAAGCGCTATATTAGGCATGATGGGAAAGCCGCAAAACTGTGGAATCTTTGATTGAGCTTGAGTCAACGGATTTGCTCTGGGCATTGGGGATGGTAGCAATCACCATCGGTTTATCTAGTTGGCAAAATTTGGGATTGGAAATCAAACTGGCAATTGCCACTGTGCGAACCATTCTGCAACTAACGGTTGTCGGCTACGTGTTGGCTGCAACTTTTGTTTTCAACAATCCCATCGTGGTTTTGATCATCTTAGGAGTAATACTGGCAATTACTACCGTAACAGTTCGCAACCGCATCGGTAAGAAGATTCCTCAACTACTGCCGGTAGTACTGGGTTCGATGTTTTTCAGTACAGCATTGACCTTAAGTTATAGCGTTCTGTTAATTATTCAACCAGATAACTGGTACGAACCACAGTACCTAATTCCTTTGGGGGGTGTGGTGCTCGGAAGTGCGATGAATGGAGCAGCAGTTGCCGGAGAACGTCTCGTCAGCAAAATTAGTAACAGCCAGCTGGAAATAGAAACTCATCTCAGCTTGGGGGCAGCACCTCAGCAAGCCGTGGCAGGATATCGAAAAGAGGCAATCCGCGCCGGACTAATTCCCACTCTGAACCAGATGATGGTTGTCGGCATCATTACCCTACCCGGTTTGATGAGTGGTCAATTGCTCAGTGGCGCTGACCCCTTGAATGCGGCATCTTACCAAATATTGATTTTGTTTATGCTGGTTGTTTCTAACCTAATCACCACTTTGCTCATTACTCAAGGGCTGATACGCCAATTTTTCAATGCCCAGGCTCAGTTGCGACTAATATAAACAATCAACAATTAAGCCAATGGTTTATGTACCTCGACCAAAGCACCATCGGGAGTATAGACCTCTAAACGAGTTTGAGCATTATTACTAACAGTAGCGAGGGCATCCTCTAATCTCAAAACGTGATCGACAATACCGGCGTGAGTTACAGAGTCTCCACTAACTTGGGCAGTTAAAGCCCTTTGTCTCACTGCCTGCATATAGGTGCGTGTTAGCCGGACTTTGATGATATTGTTATCAACACTGTAGGTACAAACTGGAGTTTTCCCGTAACAAATCTGCTCTAACTCTTGACTAGCTTGTTGGATCTTGAGTAGAGACTGTAACTTTTCTTGAGCTTTTTTGAGAGAGTCTTGGTAGGAAACAACTATAGATTGGGCTTTGGCGTAGTAAAAAGTGTCACGAGGAACTTGGTTAATGTAGGTTAGGGCATTACGCCAATTAATTAATGCTTCTGACCATTGCTCATTTTCCTCAGCTCTTTTTGCCAGTTGAGCGAGACTTATACCTTGATTGTAGGCGTTGGCAGCAATTTGCTCTTGGGTTTTACGCTCTCTGGCAAAAGCCATCTTGGGTCGATAGAGTTTTGATAATTGCTGTGCTTCTTCGTAGGACATTGTGCCTTGAGGAATTTCCTTAAGACGGTTCAATGCTGTTTGCCAGGTTGCTAAAACTAGCTGCCAGTGGGGCAAAGACTGGGCTACCCCTTGACGGGCTTCGGCAATCTCGGCTGCATCTTGTGCCTGTTTGAGTTTTTCTTCTGCTTCTTGCTCTTTAACCAATCGCTGGTTAATAATTGCTAAATTGCCTTGATACTCCTCAATTTTTTGCTGCGCTAGGGGTTGCAACTCACTCTCTGTTGGCAATTGTTCAAGATGGGCAATGGCTTTTCGCCAAAGCTCCTGAATTTCCATCCACTTGGAGTTAGGGTGAGGTGGGTTTTGACTTTCATAAGCTGCTTTGGCAGCTGTCTTCATTGCCTTGACTAGGTCTTTGAGTTCATTTTCTTGTTCTCGGTAATCTTTAAGCAGTTCTTGAGCTTGGGTATGTTCAGTTGACCAAAAGGGAATGGAACTGAGCAGACTAATGGCTGACTTTATTTGCTGGTGGGCTTCTAGTACAGCTTGACCAGAACTAGGATTTTGCAGATTTTGGGTTGACTTTTCCCTCAAATCTTGAGCTTCAGGAATTGCTTGACAAGGACCAGTCACACAAGGACGACTCAAAATATACAAACTGCTGGCAAAAACCACTACAGCCAAACCTACACCTGCTAGCACCAACAGTCGCAGAGGTAGTTTATTCTTTGGCTTTACCTGTGGTGGTGACTGATTGGCTTGGTATTCTGGTGATATTACCAACATGGGGTTTTGGTCATTCTCTACTCCAGGTGGTTGTTGCCAAAGGTCAGGCAAAGTTGAGTTGATTGACTCCTCATCATTGCTTGCATCTCCCTCAATCTCTTCTGAGTGTTTTTCCTCTGACTCTGGCAAAGCCTCTCGAAGAGTATTGATTGCTACTTTTGGCGAATCTTTTGAACCAGGCTGAAAAGTGTGGGAAGCGTAGGGGTGCTTGTGACCGGCGACTCTTAGGTAAATCGTCACCTTGGCGCAATCGGAGTCCTGATTGTCCCTGATGGTTTGCTCTAAAATATCAAAAGTTTCTTCTTGCTCTGGCATCTCATTTTTGGGATGCTCAACCAAAATCAGTAAAGAGTCTTCCCTCAACCTCGACCAGATTTGAACAGGGATTGTCTTGGACAGCTTGGAATGTAACTGTTCCTGTAAAAGATTATCCAACTTATTTAAATCCTTAAGGAGAGTCGCTTTTTCCATTCTGACTACACCCTTTATCTATATATATATTATTGTTGACTTTAAGCATTCGACAATGGTAATGCTCTTCTTATCTTGCCCGCTATGGTTATTAGTAAATTCAGTCATCAAAGTTCTTATTTGCTAGTTTTTGGAAAATATTTAGATTATTACATCTTCCCTTAGAGCAAGCCCACTTTAAATAGCCATTTTACTGTATTAATCCTTAGTCAGTTCAAATGTTTAAAGAGTCTTAATTTGTTAACATGATTAGACTGTGACAATTTAATAGAATGATTATATGGAATATGACAAAGTCACATTAGTTACTGGTGCTTCCTCAGGTATTGGAGCTGCCTTAGCGCGGACGTTAGCCTCTAAATTTGTAGGTGTTCCCTTGGTACTGGCAGCTCGCAACAAAGAAAAGTTGCAGGCTGTAGCAACTGAGTGTAACAAAGCAGGGGCTGAGGTTCTAGTGGTGCCTACAGACATGGCTCAAGTTGAACAGGCAAAAGCCCTAGCTAAATCAGCTCTTGAGCGTTTTGGTCGAGTTGATGCCCTTGTTAATAACGCTGGTTACGGACAAATGGGGCCAGTAGAATTAATTTCACCTGAGCAGGCAAAGTTGCAATTCGCTGTCAATTTTCACGGTCCGCTAGCCTTGACCCAAGCTCTCATAGAGCCAATGCGTAACCAAGGTGGTGGCAGGGTTATCAACGTCAGTTCCTTGGGAGGGCGCATGGCATTTCCTTCGGGTGGTTTATATAGCGCCTCTAAGTTTGCCCTAGAAGCTCTTAGTGATGTCTTGCGTATGGAGTTAGCTGCCTTCAATATTAAAGTTAGTGTGGTTGAACCAGGGCCAGTCAAAACTGATTTTTTTTCTGTGGCTAAAGAAAAAATTGAGGAGACTGTAGGCAATTCAGAACAAACTTTATATCAGGCAGCAATTAAGAAAATCAACAAACTAGAGGAGCAAATATCTGCTCAAGCCTGGAGTTCAGAACGAGTAGCGTCCATAATTATCCAAGCCCTAACAGAGCAACACCCTCGTCCTCGCTATGTTGCTGCTACTGGTGGCAAAACTTTACTTTTTATGATGACTAAACTTATGCCTACCCAGTTTACAGATTTCTTTTGGAAGCGTTTCTATGGCATTGACCAAGTTGCTAAAGACTGGCAAAGTCCTACTTAGAGTTTAAAAGCAATTTAATGTGAATTTACTTACTTCTTTTGGTTGATAATTTCTTCTCTAGCACTAGATAATATTTTTCTATTAGCTAAAACTGTCTTTACTATAACTAATAGCAATTGATACTATAAGATTTAAGGTATGTGATCATCATTACAAATCTATAGAGATATGATAAATAAAAGGAAGACAAAGACTAATAAGTAATAACAACTTGAAATTAATTAGCTGGGAAAAATGACAATGCCCTTGGTCAAATATTAGGGTGATACTAGTTTCAAGAAACTACAAAATTCTGTGGTAAGTTAAGAAGTAAAATTTTTCTCCTACTCTATTTAGGGGGTCTGGCAAAAAGTATGGAATTATTAGAATATCAGGCGAAAAAACTTTTTTGTGAGGTGGGCATTCCTGTTTTGCCTTCTCAGTGCATCAACAGTCCTGCCAACATCAAAACTTTGGAGATTCCTTATCCGGTAGTACTCAAGTCTCAGGTACCTAAAGGAGGAAGGGCACAAGCGGGAGGTATTAGATGTGTAGAAAATACCATTGATGCGATCGCCGCAGCTAGGGCAGTCTTTAATCTGCCAATTCTCGGTCAGTACCCCCAAGTATTACTGGCAGAAGTTCGCTACGATGCACAACAGGAGTTATACCTGGCGGTAATCCTCGACTATGCTCTGGGTCGTCCCGTCCTACTCGGTTCATGTCGAGGGGGTGTTAACGGTAAGGCGGTTAGGGAAAACATGCAAAGGGTAACGGTTGAGGAAAAGTTCTCTCACTTTTATGCCCGACGTTTAGCTGTAAAAATGGGACTACGAGGTGAGCTAATTAAGTCGGTTAGCGGCATCATTCAGAAGATGTATCAGCTATTTGTCCAGAAAGATCTTGACTTAATAGAAATTAATCCCCTTGGTATTAGTGCTGCTGGAGAAGCAATGGCCCTAGACGGAAAAATCACCGTTAATGAGTTTGCTCTAGGACGACATTCTGAGTTAACTGACTTAGCTTTAAACAATGGTAATGGTAACGGTAGCACCAATCAACAGTTACCCCGCCCTAAACTGACAGAACTTAATTGGACTGAGACAGGAGGCAATATTGGTATTATCTGTAATAGTAATTGCCTTGCCGCAACAACTTTAGATTTAGTTTACAAAGCTGAGGGAAGACCAGCCAAATGTCTAATTGTCGAAGACTATGCTAGCTGGGACAAACCCTCTTTATTTTCCCCTGTACAACAATTACAAACGGCCTTAGAGATTTTGTGGGAAACCAAGGGTCTTCAAGTGATCATCGTTAACATTTTTAGCAACTCTACTGCTTCAGAAGAAGTAGCTGAAGTCATTGCCAATTGTCTGCTTGCTCTAGTCGAAGAGAAACTACCACTCCCCACAGAAGAGGAAGAGCAACTCGTAACTAATGCGGTGGCATCTTCTGGTCGCAAGTCAAGTAAAACTAGCGGTAGTACTAAGCGAAAAAAGAAACCTTTAGTTCAACTCCCTCAGTTTGTAATTCGCCTGGTGGGAGGAAAATGTGACTCTGCCAAAAGTCGTCTAGCAGATATACCAGTACACTGGATAGATGAACTAGATCAGACAATCGAGAAAGCCATATCCCTAGCTCCGTCAACTGTTTCTTCTAGCTAAAGTATCGTGGGGAGGAATCTAAGCTAAATGTCGTCTAGCTAATTACGCTGCTCAACTTAAACAATCATGAACTTGACTTCAGACAGCAAAGTTCTTATTCAGGGCATTACTCAAACTCTAGGCTCATACCACGCGGCCCGCATGAAAGCCTATGGTACCAACGTTGTGGCCGGAGTCAGTCCTGGCCTAGGAGGAAGTGAAGTACATGGAATTCCCGTATTTGACCTAGTAGAGCAAGCATGGCAACAGGTTGGCTCTATTGATGTGACAATTATTTTTGTTGAATCGTACCAGGCTTTAGATGCTGCCCTAGAAGCAATAGATGCTGGTATTAGACAAGTTATTCTAGTTACTGGTGAAATACCTCCCTTGGATATAGTTCGCCTGCTCAGAAAAGCGAAAATTACGGACACTTTAATAATCGGGCCTTCTAGTTCGGGTATTGTCATACCGGATCAAGCCTTGCTGGGTACTCAGGAAACAGAGTTTTATACACCTGGTCCGGTCGCCATAATTAGCCGCGCTGGTAACCTTACCTATGAAGTTGCTCTAAGCCTAACTAAAGCAAAACTAGGACAGTCAATAGTTGTAAACTTAGGCTGTGAGCCAATTGTTAGTTCATCTTTTGAGCAATGGTTACCCCTGCTAGCCCAGCATAAAAGCACTGAAGCAATTGTTCTAGTTGATCAAACTGGGGGTAGTGGGGCAGAAGCAACAGCTGAGTTGGTTGCCGATGTCATTGATAAACCAGTGGTTACCTATGTAGTTGGCAGCTACACACCTGTAGACAAACAACTTAATGATGCCGGTGCTGTCATTGCTGCTCAGCTATCAGGGCCAATAACTAAAATTAACACGGCTCAACACAAAGTTGAAGCCTATAGGCAAGCGAAAGTACTAGTAGCAGAAATCCCTTCCCAAATCCCTGGCTTGGTGAAAAAGGTCTTAAAAAAATAAGACTAAATCTGCTGACCTCCCCATTTCTTTGGCTATTGCTTAAGAGGTTGGGTTAAGCTTTTCTTGTTGCTTAGTCTAAACTCCAGTAGCTAATAGCTAGGGCTTGCTGAATAAGTCTTGTGGTGAGGAAAGGGAACAGGGAACAGGGTTTGCGTAGCTTTGCGGAGCAGACGCTACGCAACGTCGCTAACGCTACGCTAAGGTGCGCTAGCAGCATTGGCCGCTAGGGCATACAGGGAACAGTTTCAACCCTCTGTAGAGAGGAAGATTCTGCAATCACATCCTCAAAAATGCCAGGATTTTGAGCATCTCGATGCCAAAACCTTGCACTTGTTTGAGCGAAAAAGTGATTGAAATCCTTGTCTGGTATAACTTTTAGATTAATGCAGCAAGCCCTACTTAGAGCTTAGAGCCAGTTTCCTACTAAGACAAATGGTGCCCAATAATATGGATCTTGATATTGGT
>JBAUJE010000271.1:0-3884 GCA_049683475.1 Coleofasciculaceae cyanobacterium
GCATTATAGAAAAAGAATTGTCAAGTATATTTGATGCCTTTGTGCAAACAGAAAGAGGTAGAAAATCTGCTGAAGGAACTGGCTTGGGTTTAACTATAACAAAAAAATTTGTGCAGTTAATGGGGGGGGATATTCAAGTTAGAAGTACTGTGGGTGAGGGAACAACTTTCAGGCTTGAGATTAAACTTGCTAGAGGAGAATTACCAGACCTAGTTGCACAGCCTCAGCGACGAGTGATTGGCATAGAACAAGGTCAAAAACCATATCGTATTTTAGTAATAGATGACACCAAAGAAAATCGCTTGTTATTAGTTAAGTTGTTAGAACCAATTGGTTTTCAAGTACGCGAAGCAGAAAACGGTGCCGAAGGATTAGCAATCTGGTCAACTTGGCAACCTCAGTTGATCTTGATGGATACCCGTATGCCAGTAATGGACGGACTAGAAGCCGCTAGAGAAATTAGATTAAGAGAAAAGGAAAATTCTTTCTCAGGTTCCCAGTTACCGGCCACCATCATTATTGCCGTTACTGCTAGTGCTTTTGAAGAGAAAAGGGGAGAGATTTTGGCAGCAGGTTCTAACGATTTTATTCGCAAACCCTTCCGAGAAGAAATAATCATGAATAAGATTGCTCAACACTTGGCTGTGCGCTATATCTACGAAAATATACCATATTCAAATATAACTTCTCAGAAATTTACTTCCGCTCCAGACAAGTCAGATTCTTTCTTTCTAGAAAATTTAGCCCTAATGCCTAGAGATTGGGTGAGAACTCTTAACCAAGCGGCGCAAAACCTCAATGAAGATTTGGTTATCCAACTAATTGAACAAATACCGAGCAATCAAGTATTGTTAGCTGAATCTCTCAAAGATTTACTTTACGATTTTCGTTTAGATCTGATTTTGCGTCTAACTAAATTAATTATTGAAAATTAAGACAAAAAAGCGAGTAAATGCAGGCTAATTATAAAGATCATGAGTGAATTGAGAACTAAAATCTTAATAGTTGACGACCAACCAGGCAACCTGCGTTTTTTGTCTAACGTACTCGTAGAACAAGGATATTTAGTTCAAAGAGCAATTTCTGGAAAAATGGTGTTAGATGCTCAATTCGACTCTCTGCCAGATTTGATTTTGCTCGACATTATGATGCCGGAGATTGATGGCTATGAAGTTTGTAGAGAATTGAAAGCTAAAGAGAAAACTCGTGAAATTCCGGTAATATTCCTAAGCGTACTCAAAGAAGCATTTGATAAAGTTAAAGCTTTTGAAGTTGGTGCCGTTGACTACATTACTAAACCATTTCAAGTAGAAGAAATTTTAGTTCGCATCAAAAATCAATTACTCATTAAAGAATTATCAAAACAACTAAATAAGCGCAATGAGCAGCTAGAAAAACAAGTCCAACGATCACGGCTACTCAATCAAATTACTCAAGAGATTCGTTCTAGCTTAGAGCCAGAACAAATCTTTCAAACAGCAGCTGACCAAATTGGTAAAGCTTTTGCTGCCAATCGTTGCCTAATTCATTCCTACCAAGACCTACCAAACCCTGGGATTCCCTTTGTCGCAGAGTATAAAGAGCCAGATTTGTTATCGATGCTCGAAATAGAAATTCCTGTTAAAGATAATCCTCATCTCGAATTAGTCTTAGCTCAAGAGGAGGCGATCGCATCCGATGATGTCTATACAGATCCTCTCCTAACAGCCGCCTCACCTTTGTGTCGCCATCTAGGTTTGAAATCAATGTTGGCCGTTCGCACCTCCTATCAAGGTAAAGTTAATGGGGTGATTGGTCTACATCAGTATGATCGCTTCCGCCATTGGACAGCCGAAGAGATTGAACAACTTGAATCGGTGGCCGCACAAGTGGGAATTGCCCTCGCGCAAGCTAATCTCCTCAAAGCAGAAAGACAAAGGCGCATCGAACTTGATAAGCAAAATCAACAGTTACAAACTGAAATTAGAACCCGCCTCCTTGCAGAGAAAGCATTGAGAGAATCTCAGCAAAGACTGTCTTTTTTAGTACAAGCCACCCCTCTGGTTGTACTGGAGTGGAATATGAATGGGGAAGTTCTTGCTTGGAACCCAGCTGCCGAGAGAGTTTTCGGCTATAGTGCAGCAGAGATAATAGGTAAGAGGTGGTTCGATCTCATCTTACCGGAAAATACCAAGATTCGTATCGAGAAAATTTGCCAGCAACTACTGACTGAAAAGACTAGGAATCATAGTATTAACAAAAACCTGACTAAAGACGGTAAAACTATCATCTGCGAATGGTACAACACACCCCTACTTAATGAGCAAGATTCTTTAATTGGCATCGCTTCTATTGGACTAAACATCACTAAACGTAAGCATGCCGAAGAGGCACTCCGGCGAGCCAAAGAAGCAGCTGAAGCAGCTAACCGTGCTAAGAGCGAATTCCTGGCTGCCATGAGTCACGAACTGCGCACCCCTCTCAATGCCATTCTGGGCTTTAGCCAAATACTAAGCCGCGACGAGTCTTTGACCTTAGAGTACAGGGAATATTTAGGTATCATCAATCGTTCTGGCGAACATCTCCTAGAGCTAATTAATGACATTTTATCTATGTCAAAAATTGAAGCAGGTCGCATTACTTTGAAAGAAAACTGCTTTGATTTACATTGGCTTCTAGACTCTCTTGAAGAAATGTTCAGTCTGAAAGCCAATTCTCAAGGTCTTACCCTCCAATTTGAGCGCACTGCCAATCTTCCCCAATACATTCAAGCTGATGAAAGTAAGCTGCGTCAGGTTCTCATTAATTTACTAGGTAACGCCGTTAAATTTACTCAAGAGGGGAGTATCGTTTTGCGGGTGAGACTTTTGACAGTAGAAGCTGGTAAAACCATGACTAACTCAGCATCTCTGCTAGAAAATCCCCCCCTTTCCTCCCCTTTTAACTACTCTCTCCTTTTCGAGGTCGAAGATACAGGTAAAGGTATCGCCCCAGAAGAATTAAGTAACTTATTTGAACCCTTCGTGCAAAGCAGAACAGTTTCTCAGTCCACTGAAGGAACGGGCTTAGGTTTAGCCATTAGTCAAAAATTTGTCCGCTTAATGGGAGGAGATATTAGTGTTAGTTCTCAGCTAGCCAAGGGTTCAGTTTTTAGCTTTGATATCAAAGTTAAGCTGGTATCGGTAGCAGAGGTAGATCGCATTGTTAACCGACGGCGGGTAATTGGTCTAGAACCAAACCAAGCTAATTATCGTATTTTAGTAGTTGAAGATATAGAGGTAAATCGTCTACTACTAGTCAAAATATTGCAACCCTTAGGGTTTGAAGTGGCTGAGGCTAAACATGGCCAAGAAGCCGTAGCAGTTTATCAGAGTTGGCAACCCCATCTCATCTTGATGGACATGCGCATGCCAGTCATGGATGGCTACCAGGCAACGAAAAGAATTAAGGAAATGCCCCAAGGTCAGGATACGGTAATTATTGCCCTGACTGCCAGCGCCTTTGAGGAGCAAAAAGAGGCTATGTTGTCGGTCGGCTGTGACGACTTCATGCCTAAACCGTTTCAAGAGGAAATACTGCTAGAAAAAATATCCTTTTATTTAGGAGTTCGTTATCTCTATGAGGAGGAATCTAGCTCCACTATTGCCCCCGTGTCAGGACAAGCATTGAGGTTGACAAAAGAAGATTTAAGTGTTATGTCTTCTGACTGGTTGGCCGAATTACATCATGCGGCCCTTTCTATGGACGACCAGCAGGTAAGTTATCTTATCGAGCAAATCCCAGAAACCGAGGCTAATCTTGCCAATACCCTTACAAACTTAATTGATAACTTCCGTCTAGATATCATCCTTGATTGTTTGGAGTAGATGGGGGAGATGGGGGAGATGAGGGAGATGGGGGAGATG
>JBAUJE010000272.1:0-38565 GCA_049683475.1 Coleofasciculaceae cyanobacterium
AACCCAACCAACCAATCCAGAGCAACATAGCCCCCAAGACAGACAGGGAAAGGTTGGAACCGTGGATTTTTAGTGGCGGTCCTTGCCTAGGAAATCGACCTGTACGGGGCCCAATTACAAATAAGGCTGCTAAGGAAACCCAACCACCAACACTGTGAACAACGCTACAACCAGCGAAATCGACAAAGCCTAGTTTTCCTAGCCAGCCTGCTGTTTGACCTAGATCAACACCACCCCAGACCCAATGACCAAATATAGGATAAATCAGACTAGAAACTAGGATAGTCGAGACTAGGTAGGCTTTGAACTTCATGCGTTCTGCCACCGCCCCAGAAACAATAGTGGTGGCGGTGCTACAAAACATTGCCTGGAACAAGAAGAAGACTGCTAGGGAGGATTCCCCCTCAATGTTGAGAAAAAAGCCATTGGAGCCAATCAAGCCACTGAGGGATGTGCCAAACATCAGGGCATAACCAAATGACCAAAATAGACCTACTGACAAACCAAAGTCAGCTAAGTTTTTGATGGCAACGTTGATGCTATTTTTCGAGCGAGTCAGTCCTGACTCCAAGCACATGAATCCTGGCTGCATCAGGAAGACCAAGCCGGAACAGACTAGGAGCCACAAAATATCGCTCTGCTGCACACCTGCCTCCTTTTGGGAATTTAACTCTTATTAAAGGGTGTTTAATATTATTACTACTTCAAGTCCACTGAACCGGATTCCGTAAGAAAAGACGTAGTATGCTGCGTATCTACTACATCGTTTGATTGAGGGTTTTAAGCTTCCACAAATTTGATTTGGTTGGGTGTGTCTCTTTTGAGTAGACTAGGCACAAGTTAGGCAACCAGTTGTAATTGTTGCTCAACAGTACAGCAAGTAGCAGTGATGCGTTGTATCAGGTGAAGACGTTTGTCTGAGGAGAAACCTCGGAGAGTGGCACTACGGCGTATTTTGTCTGCGACGCTAGACGATATGATTGTTATCTCACTTCCGCCTCATTTGACTAGGGTTTCAACAGGTAAATCAAGAATAATCTGCTGTACGATACGCTAGCATCGTCGGCGAACGCTATCTACAATCCTGATGATTGCATCTATTTTTACTGATTAACAAAAGCAATGAGTGAACCAATCTTTTTTCCAAAGGCGATTTTATCAGTTAGTCGAGAGGAATTTGATCCAGCAACTCCCTTGAAGCTAACTATAAAACAAGGAATGACAGAAGACGGAACCACGCTTCCAGAAGATTTACAAGGTTCTGTCTTTATTATCGCTCCGGTCGGCTCTGTTGAGTCTGTGCCAGTTGAGGGGGAAAATGATGATGGTAAAACGGTTTTGCCCGCTGAGGATGGTTGGACATCATTACTCAATGGAGATGGCATGATGTATCGCCTTGACTTTAAAGAAGGTCAAGCTATGCTCTCATCACGGTTTGTCAAGACTCCATCCCACTACGCAGATAAAATTACCCACGAGAAATACCCCAAACTAAAGTTTATTAATCTAGAACTTGCTCGACTCTCCATAGCAGTTGGACAGAGTAACCAAGTTAATACTGCCTTTCTACCGATGAAATTTCCGGGTAATACAAACGAGCGTTTGTTAGCAACTTGGGATGCCGGTCGTTCTTATGAAATAGACCCGGATTCCCTTAAAGTTATTGCTCCTGTCGGTTTACTTGAAGATTGGCAAGATTTAGTTAAAATACCTTTCATTTTTCCCTTCAAGCAAATGATGAGTTCAGCTCATCCTGGTTTAGATATCCATACGGGAGAAGTATTTACCCTGAACGTGGTAAAGTCCCTAAATACTTTACTTGCTGTATCTAATTCATTTCCCTTCAATGCTCAAAAATGGCTGTCTAAGCATTTTCCTGATCTTCCTGAATTGTGCAATAAGTTTGCCAACTTAGTCATTAAGCTATTAACTCCCATCTTAAGCTTTGTTGTGCAAGTAATTACAGATTTATTAAAGCTAGTTGGTATTGGTAGTGATGATTATCTCTATCTCGTTCGTTGGGATGGTGCTAATGATTTGCAAAAGTGGCCAGTTGTTCTTTCTGATCATTCAGGAATCAAGATTCATCAAACAGTTCATCAGATGGGGGTGACTGAAGATTATATTGTTTTGGCAGATACTTCTTTCAAAATTGTCCTAGAAGACTTAATGCCTGCTGTTAACCCGTTTGCCCTTAATCCGATCAAACCCACAGGATTGCTTAACGCAACTGAAACTAATATTGACGAAGTCAAGAAAGATGTTAAAAGCAGAGCTAACTTGATTAGGCAATATCTCAGTTATCCTCAATCTGCCAATACCTACCTCTATATTATTGATCGCCAACAACTAAATAGCCTAACTTCCGGAGCAACAGTTACGGCGAAGCAAGTTACTATTGAACGGGAATTTGCCCACTTCCTAGTGGACTATAACAATCCCAATGGCAAAATTACCCTGAATGCTGCTCTTAATACAGCAACAGATCCAGCCGAATTTATCCATAATGAAGATACTTCTGTTTACAACGAGATAGAAATCACTGAAAAACTGCAAGAGATGGCAGGGATGTTGAACAATGCCATGGCAATTAACCGCCCAGGATTTTATGTCATTGACGGTGCAACGGGTAACCTGGACAAAGAAGAAATTCTGGATTTATCAGAATCTAATCCCAATACCTGGTATTTGGGATTATATGCCTACCGAGATGACCAACCAACAACCCAATTTGAAGATATCTATTGGCTGAGTTTTGGTGCGTGGACGAATATCCTCTCCCAGTTTGTCTACGAAATGTACGAGCAATATGAGTATCGTCAGGAGTCAATAGCAACAATTTTAGAGGATAGCAAAAATGGTGTTCCCGTCGCCCTGAACCGAGTGCATATTGATCACAATGCGGCAACAGGTAACATTTTAACTGTTGCTGATACCTACGAGTTTCCTCGCAGTTATTTTGCTAGCTCCCCCCAGTTTGTAACTCGTCCCCATACTACAGGAGGAACTGACGGCTATATTGTTTGTACTGTTGTTCACTCCGACAATCTTCTCCCCCGAAATAGCAGTAAGTCTGATAATGGCGAAGATTGGTCAAATAACAGCGAAATTTGGATTTTTGATGCTCAAAACTTAGAGGGTGGTCCTCAATACAGACTAAGCCATCCTCAATTAAATCTTGGCTTTACCTTACATACCACTTGGCTCGAGCAAGCTGCTGCTGCTCCAACTCGTGAGTATGATGTGAGGGGAGATTTTGAGAAGCTAGTCGAAGAGTGCAAAAAGCAGCATGCAGAAGCAGTTGCTCAACAGATTGATCAGCTATTTGAAGAAGTCTATCAAGAGTTTAACCGCGATCGCAAATCTGAGTAAAGCAGCACTAACCTAGCAGTAGCAAAAAACTCCCATTGTTGAGATGTACTAATGGGAGATTGCTTAATGATTAGTGTAACTCCCAAGAACCCTTCCCAAATTGGCTGATATTATCAGCGATACTATTGGCAATTGACAAAATAAACTAAACCAGCTCAGTGCGTCGCAATCGCTTCTGGCTCTTTTTTTATCAAAGTAGAATAGGAAATATTAAAAACAATAGCTAGGATTTGTCTGCAAACTCCTACACAGTTAATCCAACTTTGGCAGTTGCTCTGTCAAATTCAAAATTCCCATTAAATGCTCAGTCATTAAATTCTGCAAAGAAAAAACTCTAAAGATGCTCAAACTTGACGGCTACCAGATTGTTTTTCAACTCTACGAAAGTGCCAACTCCATTGTTTACCGCGGCATCCGAGAGCAGGATGGACAACCCGTTATCCTCAAAATGCTTCGACAAGACTATCCTTCCCCGGCCGAACTCACTCGCTACAAACAAGAATACAAAATTACCCGTCAGCTTGATTTAGAAGGGGTAGTCAAAACCTATAGTCTCCAGAAATACCAAAGAACATTAGTGATCGTCTTTGAAGATTTTGGCGGCAATTCTTTGAAAACATTGAAAAACAATTGTCCAGAAACACCAGGGGTTTTATCTTTACCGGAATTTCTGGACATCGCCATCCAAACAGCAGAAATTCTCGGACAAATTCACAGCCGCAACATTATTCACAAAGATATTAACCCCGCCAACATTATTTTTAACCCCCAAACTAGACAAGTCAAAATTATTGACTTTGGTATTTCTAGCCAACTCAGCCGCGAAAATCCCACCCTGAAAAACCCCAACATCCTTGAAGGCACTTTAGCCTACATCTCTCCAGAACAAACTGGAAGGATGAATCGTTCCCTCGATTACCGCACTGACTTTTACTCCCTCGGAGTTACTTTCTACGAACTGCTAACAGGTAAGTTACCCTTTGAATCTGATGATCCCCTAGAGTTAGTTCACTGTCACATTGCTAAACAACCGCCCCCCTTGGGGGATAGCGGGAGGGGGGAAATTCCCCAAGTCATTGGCGATATCGTCATGAAACTGATGGCGAAAACGGCAGAGGAACGATACCAAAGTGCCTTGGGACTCAAAGCTGATTTAGAAGAATGTCTCAAACAGTCAGAGACTACTAGCAAAATTGCTCCCTTCCCCCTTGCAACTCAAGATATCTCCGATAAATTCCAAATCCCCCAAAAACTGTATGGAAGAGAGGAAGAAGTTGCTACACTTCTAGAAGCTTTTGAGCAAGTTAGTAATCATTTGTCTGAGGAACAAAACCAAGGACAAAGCGAACTCATGCTAGTTGCTGGTTACTCCGGAATTGGTAAATCAGTTTTAGTGCAAGAAGTCTATAAACCCATCACTGAAGCACGAGGCTATTTCATTGCTGGTAAATTTGACCAATTCCAACGCAATATCCCTTATTCTGCCGTTGTTCATGCCTTTCAAGGATTGATGCGGCAACTTTTAACAGAAACCGAAGTCCAACTCAATCACTGGCGAAAAAAACTGTTAACAACTCTAGGAGTTAACGGACAAATAATCATTGATGTCATTCCCGAAGTAGAACTGATTTTAGGTAAACAACCCCCAGTTCCAGAATTGGGTTCTACTGAGGCTCAAAATCGCTTCAACCTTGTCTTCGGTAACTTTATTCGAGCGTTTTGTTCACAAGAGCATCCCTTAGTCATTTTTCTCGACGATTTACAATGGGCCGACTCAGCGACACTAAAGTTACTGGAGTTAATAATGACTGATACCGATACGCAACACTTATTCCTGATTGGGGCGTATCGAGATAATGAAGTCAGCCCAACCCATCCTTTAATGCTTACCTTGGAAGAGTTACACAAGGCAGGAGCAAAGATTAATCAAATAACTTTAAAGCCTTTAAGACTTAATCATATTAGCCAACTGATTGCTGATACCTTGCATAAGGATACAGAAAAAGTCCATCCTTTAGCCCAATTAGTGGTGCGAAAAACCGCTGGCAATCCTTTCTTTGTTAATGAATTCTTGAAAACTCTGCATAGCGAAAACTTACTCACGTTTACCCTTAGTCCGGGGGAAAGTAAAGAGGGATGGCAATGGGATTTAGCGCAAATTCAAGCCACCAACATCACCGACAATGTGGTGGAATTAATGGTTGGCAAAGTCAGAAAACTCCCTATAGCAACACAACAAGTCTTGCAATTAGCTGCTTGTGTTGGTGCCGAGTTTGACCTCAATACCCTGTCGATTATTTGTGAACAACCTAGCCAAGAAATCTTTGATAACCTCAAAAGTGCTATTCAGTCAGGGTTAATAGTATCTCTATCTGACTTGGACGAACAACTAGTTATTCATAATTATAAATTTGGACATGATCGCATCCAACAAGCCGCTTATGCTTTGATTGACGAAGACCATAAAAAAGCAATTCACCTCCAAATTGGTCGAGATTTGTGGCAAAACACTCTATCCGAAGCGCGATCAGAAAAAGTCTTCGAGATTGTCGATCATCTTAACTTAGGTCGAGAATTAATCGCTGAAACAGGCGAACGAGAGCAACTTGCTCAACTCAATTTAACCGCAGGTTGCAAGGCAATTTCTGCAACAGCTTATGCAGCAGCAGTCCAGTATTTAAATACAGGTATCGAACTGCTACCGATAGATGCTTGGCAAACACAATACCCTCTAATTCTCAAACTCTACTCCCATGTCACAGAAGCTTTATACCTCAACGGCGATTTTGAGGAGATGAAACAATCTACCGCCGTTGTGCTGCAACAAGGAAAAATAGTCCTTGACAAACTGAAAGTCTATGAAATTCAAATTATCTCTTGTATTCCCCAGAGCAAATTATTGGAAGCGGTACAAACTGCACTGCAAGTACTAGAGCTTTTAGGAATTAATTTTCCAGAGTCTCCCACTCCGACCGATATTCAACAAGGACTAGAAGAAACCCTCTCCAATTTGGCAGATAAACCTATTGAAGATTTAATCGAGCTGCCTCAAATGAGCGATTCCCATATATTAGCAGCAATGGCGATCGCTAGCAGTATCTTTTCGGCAAGCTATATCGCGGCTCCCACCCTGTTACCCCTGCTAGTATTTAAACAGGTCAATTTATCTCTGCAATATGGCAATACTCCACTCTCAGCAGTTGCTTATGTTTATTTGGGATTGTTGCTGTGTGGGGTATTTGGAGATATCGAGAGAGGCTATCAATTTGGTCAACTAGCACTAAAGCTGGTAGAGAAGTTTGATGCTAAAGAACTTCTAGCGAAAGTAGTAGTCGTTTTTAACGCCACTATTCGCATTTGGCAAGAACATATTAATGCATCTATTAAACCTTTTCAGGTTGCTTATCAAAGTGGATTAGAAACTGGCGACCTTGAATATGCAGCCAATTGTTCTTATTTAACTGCCCTACATTCTGCTTTTATTGGCAAAAATCTGGAAAAGTTAGAACATAAAATTGCTGCTTACAGTGATTCTTTAGTTAAACTTAAGCAAAATACCTATCTCAACTACACTAATATCTATCACCAGGCAATCTTAAACTTATTGAAAGATACTGAAAACAAAAATCCCTGTTTGTTAATTGGTGAATTTTATAACGAAGAAGTAATGTTGCCGCTGCATATCGAAGCCAATGATCGCTATGGGGTTTGTTGTTGTTCGGTTAACAAGTTACATCTTTGCTATCTATTTGGCGAGTATGAACAGGCACTAGAAAATGCCATTAGAGCCGAGCAATATCTAGATGGGGCAACAGCTACCTTACTGATTCACATTTTCTATTTTTATGATTCTCTCACTCGTTTAGCCCTCTACCCTTCTAGTTCAAGTTACGAGCAACAGCAAATCCTAGAGAAAGTTGCTACTAACCAGGAAAAAATGGAAAAATGGGCAGAGCACGCCCCTATGAATTATTTACATAAATTTTCTTTAGTCGAAGCAGAAAAGTTCAGAGTTACAGGCTTAAAACATGAAGCAATTGATAATTATGACCGTGCCATTGAACTGGCTAAAGAATATAAATTTATCAATGATGAAGCTTTAGCTAATGAACTCGCTGCCAAACTTTATTTAGAGCAAGGAAAAGATAAATTCGCCCAAATCCATATCCAAGAAGCATCTTACTGTTATCAGCGTTGGGGAGCAATGGCAAAAGTCAAGGATTTAGAAAACCGCTGCCCACAATTACACACTCCATCATCAGCAACTGCTCAAATTACACAAATTCAGAACACTACTACTGTAGGTAGAACTAGAACTAGCGTAGGAGAAGCACTAGATTTAGCGACAGTAATTAAAGCTTCTCAAGCTATTGGCAGCGAAATTGTTCTCGAACAGCTGCTACGCAAATTGATGAAAATTCTTATCGAAAATGCTGGCGCACAAACTGGATTTTTGCTTTTGGAAACCCAAGGACAATTTTTGATAGAAGCCGAAGGAAAAGTAGATGAGCAAAGCATAGTTGTTTTGCAGTCTATTTCTATTGAAAATCGCCTGCCTACGTCTATCATTAACTATGTAGTTCGCACTAAAGAAAGTGTTGTTTTAAACAATACAACTCTTGAAAGTAACTTTACCAGCGATCCTTATGTTTGCGAACATCAACCCAAATCAATTCTCTGTCTTCCTCTCATCGAACAGGGCAAACTTGTCAGCATTATTTACCTAGAAAATAACCTCACGACAGGAGCTTTTAGCTCTGATAGATTAGAACTTTTAAAAATCCTTTCCTCCCAAGCAGCTATTTCTATTGAAAACGCTCGCCTCTATCAAAACTTAGAAGATAGTAAACGACAGTTGACGCAATTTTTAGAAGCAATGCCAATCGGGGTATCTGTTCACGAGCCAAATGGACAAATCTACTATGCCAATCAAGCTGCACAAGAGTTAATGGGCATCGAAGTTTTACCAGAAGCTAAAACAGAACAATTATCACAGGTGTACCAAGTTTATCGTGCTGGCACTCAGCAATTGTATCCTACCAGTCAATTGCCCCTGGTGCGATCGCTCTCAGGCGAACAGGTAAAAGCTGACGATTTGGAACTTCACCAACCTGATAAAATTATCCCCCTGGAAATTTTCACCACGCCTATTGTTGATGAGACAGGTAAAATTGTCTATGCGATCGCGGCTTTTACTGACATTACCGAACGCAAACAAGCAGAGAAATTGCTAGCAGACTACAATTGCACTCTAGAAGCGCAAGTTAAAGAACGTACCGCTCAATTAGCTCAAGCTAATCAAGAAATTACCGCTCTTAACGAACGCCTTAAAGCAGAAAATATGCGTATGAGTGCTGAGTTAGAAATAACTAAGCAACTACAACAAATGGTTTTACCAAAACAGTCGGAATTAGAGGCAATTGAAGGCTTAGAAATCGCGGGATTTATGGAACCTGCTGATGAAGTTGGTGGCGATTACTACGACGTTCTGCACCAGAATGGTAGAACCAAAATTAGCATCGGTGATGTCACCGGACATGGATTAGAAAGTGGCGTATTGATGCTGATGACACAAACTGCTGTCAGAACTCTACACGAAGTTAACGAAACTGAGCCGGTGAAATTCCTAGATGCTCTCAACCGGACAATTTATCGCAACCTTGAGCGCATGAACTCTGATAAAAATCTGACCCTGGCAATACTTGACTACCATGAGGGTACTCTCAGTTTAAGTGGTCAACATGAAGAGATAATTGTCGTGCGTGCTGATGGTCAAATCGAACAGATTGATACGATAGATTTAGGCTTTCCTATTGGCTTAGATTCAGAGATTGCCGAGTTTATTGCTACTGAACAAGTGCAGCTCAATCAAGGGGATGTGGTGGTACTCTACACCGATGGAATTACAGAAGCAGAAAATATGAATGGGGAGCAATACGGACTAGAGAGGTTAATATCAGTAGTCAGCCGTAACTCCTCTCAATCAGCCGAACTAATCAGACAAGCAGCGATAGAGGATGTACGGCGACATATTGGGGAGCAAAAGATTTTTGATGATATTACTTTGGTGGTTCTTAAGCAAAAGTAGTTATAGAAAAAAGAAGGCTACAAATCATTTTTCCCCCTGCCCCCTGCCTTCAGGATGCTTTGAGGAAACTTACTCTTTAGGGCTGGTAAAATTGGACAAGGCTTTTTCGACTGTAAGTTATCGGCCTGATGTCCACTAAAGGTATTCCAGCGAAAAGGGCCTCGATCAGCTGCCGATAGCCAAAGCAGGCGTTTAGCTCTTGTCATAGCTACGTACAAGAGGCGAAACTCTTCAGCAGTTTTGAGCTGTCCTGCTTGTTCCCAAGCCTCCGATGCCATCGGTAAAGGTTGTTGGTGGAGACTAGCGCGAATTTGTGCCCTAGCCACTTCTGCTAAGGTAAAATCTCCTAAAAACTGAGCAGCAGTTGGCACCCAAGGATTACCAGGGAGAGTATCTTCATGGAGAAAGGGCAGAAAGACATAGTCCCAGTCTAAACCTTTGGCTTTGTGCATAGTAATAACGGTTAGTTGACCCTCACGCAAATAACGAGAGTCAGCATCTTCTGTATCTACGGGTTCAAAGCTTTCTGCTGTGACGATTTCACTGAGAGTAGTTAAGCTGGCTTTTAAAGAACTATTCCCGTAGGTTTGCTTGGTTATTCGTTCCGTCAACTTTTCTGCTGTTGCTAGCTCAGACTGATCATATTTTAAGTTGATAGCTAGAAAAGAAATTAGTTGATGATGAGGTAGTTCTAACTGAGCACGCAACAGACGACGACAATAGTAAGCAGCTTGACGTACTGGTGGTGTTTGAGAAGAGTCAAGGGGGCCAGGATAAAGAAATTGTTCAGGAGAAGTGGCGATCGCATTGAGGTCTTGGGTAGCAATTAACTGCCTCTGTACTAGGACTTCCAGGGCTGATTTGAGATGATTGGGAGAATGGGGTCTTTCGATAAATTGCAACAGTTTAAGAATTTCAGCAGGAACATGGGAGTGGCGATCGCTACGGGCCACGTCATATACTTCAATACCATGTTTCCGTTGTAAGTATTCTAGTTGTTCGGCAACAAACTGCCCTTGTCTATTTTCTCGCACTAATACCGCAGCTCGATGTTTAGGGTTCTCGGTTAATAATTCAACAGTCCGTTTACCAATTAATTCTACGCTTTGGTAAACGTCAGGAGGAGTATAAATTTCTAATCCTCGACCTACGGCTGGAGGGTTAGCATCAGTTTGAGGATCACCAGCGTCAACGGGACGAATCTTTTGCTCACGGAAAGCAGGGAATTCACCTGTTAGCTGAGAACGATTAACCCAATTTAAGACAAAGTTGGCCGCCTCAATGATAATCTGACTAGAGCGACCCGCTTGATCCATCGTTGCCAAACGATCCTTTGCCTTACACTCTTCACAAAACTGGTTAAAGTAAATAGGATCAGCAGGGGTGAAGGTGGAGTTAATAGCTTGATTCGGGTCACCAACTCGGATTAAATTGGGTTGAGCGTTGGTGTCGTTGGGGTCAGTTGCTAGGGTTTTGAGCAGTTGAGATTGCAATGGTGTTGAATCTTGGGCTTCATCTTCAAAGACAGCAAAAAATTTCTTCTGTAAATCTTGGCGAACAGTTCCCCTAGATAACACTCGCAGCGCTGCTAAAATCATGTCGTCATAGTCAATTAACTGGCGCGATCGCATCACCTCTTGATACTTTTGGTAAAGTCCTGCGGCAACCGCCATAATCTCATAAGCATCTTTTGTCTGTTCAGCTATTTCTGTTAAATCCTCTGGTAATAAACCCGAACTCTTTGCCTCGTGAACAACTGTGTAGGCAAGACTTGGTAGTACTTCTGTGCGTAGTACTGACTGTCGCCGCAACCGCTCAGTTTCTTCCCCATCAAAGCTTATACCCTCTAGCAGAGTAGAATAACGGCGGGGATGAGCGCTAATCCATTGCTCAACACAGGCTCGAATCAGGCGATGGCTCTGGTTAGGTGTCACCAATGTGGCACTATTAAGATCAATACCTGATAAATCGGCATAGCGATTGGCAATATAGAGAGCTAAACCATGTAGAGTATGGACAACAAAACTATTTTGCCGTAGTTGCAATTCTTGTAAGTTTTTGCGAATTTTTCCTTTAATGCTAGCGGCTGCGGAACGGGTAAAAGTGACAACTAAGAGCTGACGCCGTCCATGTAATTGATAACGAGCGATCGCCATTACTGCTGCTGTGGCCATACCCGTAGACTTACCAGCACCTGGTACAGCAGAAACAGCTAACTCCCCTCCCTGCCAATCTGCCATACTTTGCTGTCCACGTCGCAGTTGGCTACGTAGTTCGTGCAATTTTTGCTCCCGTGATGCTGCCATCAGGGTTTGTCCTGAAGCTAACTTACTAGGAGGTGGTAGAGTCAGATTTGTGTCTGTATCATCTGGCATTTTTTCTGGGCGGAGGTGATAACTGTTGACTGAGCTTACTGATAAATATTTTACGGTGAAAAATCAACTTTTTCATCCTTGCAAATAATAATAGTTACTTCTTTTGTCAAGACAAATGTCAATTCTTCAGCAACAAATAATCGTAAAGTCTGATAAAGCATAGATTGTATTTTTTTAGATGACAACTATCAAAAGACTTGTTTTTGATAGTTAATTAAATTAAAATTTATGTTTAAAGGCAGAGCTTAGCTATCAATAATTACACAAAAAAATCTTAAAGAAGTAAATAGATGATAAATAGTATTTTTAAAAGTCCTCTCATCGGTAGTAATCGTTCTTGTCTTTTCGAGACTACCAAAACTAAAATCATTAACTGGCATTTTGAAGTTGAATTAGGTCAAATGACTAATCATAAATTATCCCAAAGAAAGGTTTTTGGTCATTTGAGCTATGACCCAGCGAAAGTAAAATCGGAATACATAACTTCTGGTTACAATTGGGAAAGCTATCAGCAATGGAGGGGTTTAAAAGACTTAGTTGTAGACTTCTCGCAAGTAGGTGGTCGTCGATTCACGTTAGCAGACTTACGTAGGAACAAGCGCCGTCAAAAATGGTTTGCCAGTTTCAACTTTAATTCACGACAACAACCCATACTAATGCAATTTTTCGACATAACCCCCTACGGTTCCAACTGGGGAATCGAAGTTGAGAAATGGGCAAATCAAGCCCAAATACTCAAAATCACCCCTGCGGGAGTGGATGTGCAAGTTGGTCAATTATTTCAGCAAGAAGGACTAAAGCTAACTTGTTGGCAGCCAGAAGTGCAAAATCAAGAAGAGATTGCCTCTCTGAAAAAACGTGAGCAAATTAAGTTAAATTGGTAGAAATCAAGAAAGGAAAGAAATAATTCTCTCCTCCATTTGTACTTGCTTTCTTGCTATAAGATAGCTAAACTGATTAATTTTCAGCTAGCTTAGAGGCTACTTACTTCCGTGCACTCTTGATCCTTAAGCGGGCACCTAGAATACCTACAGCTATTAAAGCTAATGTAGAAGCGGGTTCTGGAACTGAAGCAATAGGATCTTCTAAGATAGGCTCATCAGGATTTCCTGAGCTAATATCATCAACCTTATCTAAAGTGATGTCGTCAAAGGCAATCCAATTTGCTAAACCACCTAAATCAACGGATTTAGCGGTGCCATTAAAGTCCGCAGTTAGGGGTACTAAGGGACTGAACTGACCGTTAGGATCTGGTGCTCCATTCAACTGTGTCAGAGGTAACTCCACACTGGCTAGCAAGTTACCAGTTCCGTTCAGATCATCCCAAATTCTTACTAATCCAGGTTCTTGTAGTGCTGTATAAAAAAATGATAAACCGAAGCTACCCTTGAATCCATTCAGAACATTCATAGTGATTACCTCTCCTTGCTGAAAGGAAACTACGCTATCAGGGCTAGGTTCGCCACCAAAATTACCAGTTCCCCCAGCATCTTCATCGACGAGAGCAAATGCATTATCAGAAAACGTAATACCAAAATCATCTTGATAGAAGTTTCCAACAGGGTTGAGATTACCGATACCTTCAAAGTCAAGAACAATAGTACTAGCTTGCACTTGAGGAGCTACTGAGGCGAAAGCGGCAAGAACTGCCATAGTGGTGGCAGCTGGGGAAATGATTTTTTTGGCAAAATGGGTAATAGCCATAGAACTAATTTTTGATTTTTCAAAACAGTAAAAATAAGACCGCTACCCTGATCTGCAAGAAAATAGAAAAGTTTTCAGGATTATTTGACCGACATATTTTTTCGGCAAGTAATAACCTGTCAGCTACTTAAACTAGTTTTTCAAATGTAATTAGGCCCAGAAAGCTTGCATTAAGCTTGACATACTCCCCCTAGTTCTTGTCTAGCTCTAGCAAGTTACTTTATTGAAAATTTATATTTATACGGCAATTTTCTCTGTAAGTTTACTGAAACTTTATATCTACAAACAGAGATTAACAACTAGCTATTAAATTAAATGATTTTTGATAATTTATCTTCTGAAGTGGACTCGTGCATCCATCCCTACAGAACGAAAATAGCTACTCCAACGCTCCGCTTCCCTCCGTTCAGCAAAGGGACCAATAGCAAGGTGAGAACCCCGTGGACTAGTTTTTTGCTCAATAGCCTCTCGTCTGATGCCTAATTGAAGCACCTGAGCAGCAGTGTCTGGTAAATCCTCGGAGTCTCCCGGGATAATCACCAAATAGGGACTATTGTTGGCTAAACCTTCTGCAACCACCCTACCGGCACGGTTAGCAACGGTAACAGTGGTAACTCTTGCCTGGAAACCCTGAGCCTCTAAAGTCCGGAGTCGTGACTGAGCATTATATTGATCTGCAAACATTCCCGCCTGAATTATCCCCTCTCCTCGTCGTACAAAAGCCTCTGGTTCAACCCGTTTAATTTGTGATAGTAGTAGGGGGTTATCACCATAAACCTCAACTCGGTAGAGACGAGGAGCAGAGATTGGTGAGTTATCTCGAATTGGTTGATTAGGTGCTCGGAAGTCAAACTCTCGTCTAGAGGAAGACGGACTAGAAGAAGCCGGAGGTAAGGGTGAATTGGGAAAATTAGAGGGAGGAGGAGTCGAGGGTAAAGGTAGTGGTAGTTCGTCTCCAAAAACTCGTGGTTCTGGCAAAGGTTGTGCATTAGCCCAAGAAAAGGTGAAAATATTTCCACTGCCAAACAGGAGCAGAGGCAGCCAAACAGACGCACGAATTAGACTTTTTAGAGAAGTTAGGTAAAGGGCTGGTCTTTTTACCATTACTTTCTGAATATCCGATTTCTGACTCCTGACTCCTGACTCCTTCATTGTCTTTAAACCCGATTTAACTAACTTGCTGTCGTTATCTAACTTAATCTTTTCTGGCTGGATGTTAGCCTAAAAGAAGTATCGTATTCAATCAGGTTACGTGACAAGCAATGACAAAGATCGTCGTTGGTCTATCCGGTGGAGTTGACAGTTCTGTCACAGCTGCCATTCTCCATCAGCAAGAATATGAAGTTATTGGTCTAACCCTTTGGTTAATGAAAGGGAAAGGTCAATGCTGCTCTGAAGGAATGGTTGACGCGGCATTTATTTGTGAACAACTGGGTATCCCCCATCATATTGTTGATAGCCGCGAGGTCTTTGAGAAGAATATTATTAATTACCTAGTCTCCGGTTACGAGTCTGGCATTACACCTCTACCCTGCTCTCAGTGCAATCGGGCGGTAAAATTTGGTCCAATGCTAGATTATGCCCGTGAAAAATTAGGTGTTGATAAGATTGCCACAGGTCACTACGCAAGGGTTAGTTATGATGCCCAAAGCGATCGCTATCAACTGTGCAGGGCGGTGGACTTGACAAAAGACCAGTCTTACTTCCTCTATGACTTAACCCAAGAGCTACTAGCCGCATCAGTCTTTCCCCTAGGAGAACTTAAGAAAACAGAAACTCGTAACCTTGCCGCCCAATATAAACTCAAAACTGCTGATAAACCAGAAAGCCAAGATTTGTGCTTAATTGAGTCCCACGGTTCCATGCAGAAATTTCTCGATAAGTACATCTCCCAAACTACAGGTGAGATAGTAGACCTAGACGGTAAGGTGTTAGGTGAACATAATGGCATTCACCACTACACAATTGGTCAGCGCAAAGGACTAGGTATTGCCGCAGCTAAACCCCTGTACGTGGTTGGTCTAGATACGGCAAGAAACCGAGTGATAGTTGGCGATCGCGAACGTGCGACTCAGCCAGAATGCTCTGTTGGGCGAGTTAACTGGGTATCAATTCCTGCACCCACAGCCCCCATCCGCGCCGAAGTAAGGGTTCGCTACCGTTCAAGCGCCGTACCTGTCACGGTAATTCCCTTAGCAGATAACCGAATGAAGCTGGTATTTGACGAACCCCAGTTTAGCGTCACTCCAGGTCAAGCCGCTGTTTTGTACGACAATGACCTACTACTAGGTGGAGGAATTATTGAGAAGTCAGTGGAAAATTGAGAATTAGAGGGAACAGGGAATAGGGAATAGGGAATAGGGAATAGGGAATAGGGAATAGGGAACAGGGAATAGGGAATAGGGAAAATTGTTTATCACCCCCTGCCTCCCCCACATCCCTCATCACCCCCACATCCCTCATCACCCCCACCTCCCTGTCACCCCGTCTCCCCTTCCTTACCGGCGACTAACCATCAATTTGTGCCAAAATTTCCGAGGCTTGGGAGCAAAGAGCTTCGTGACAATGACCATTACTTGCCATCAAACCACCCCATTGACGGACATCTCCTTGGTTGTACTTCAGGGGTGTACCATCGAAGTGAGTAAACTCGCCGCCGGCTTCTGTGAGAATTAACTCTGGAGCTGCCATATCCCAATCTTTGGGAGCTGATTTACCAGAAAGGGAAATATAGATGTCTGCCTCCTGCTCAAGAATTGTGGCAATTTTGCAACCGACACTACCTACATATTTTTTTCCTTTCAAAGGTAATTGTGCCAACAACTGGTTGAAACGTTCATCCCGGTGGGTGCGACTGGCAACTAGGGATAAATCCTCAATAGTGTTACGCGAGGATACCTTTACTGGTTGGCTAACTCCGGCGCGATTTTCAACAAAAGTACCACCGCCTTTCGTTGCATAGTAGAGTTTCTCTCTTTCTGGCCAGACAACTACAGCTAAAATAGGTCTTCCTTGACGAACCAAGGCAAGATGAACTGCATATTCACCTGTGCGTTCAATAAAGTCTCGTGTGCCATCAAGGGGGTCAATTACCCAAACCCAAGGTTGGTTTTTTAGTACTTCTTGAGCTTGTGTTGATAGAGATTTATAGGTTTCTTCACTCAAGTAGCCGAAATCTTCTTTGCCGAGAGCTGCTTGAAATTGTTCTAGGATGTAATGATTAGCTGCAATATCGGCGGCGGTGACTGGGCCATCTTTCTTATCTTGAACGTCTAGTTCATCCTGTTGAGGATCACCATGATAGTAGGATTGGAGAATATCGGCAGCACCCCAACCGACTTTGCGAGCAACAACCAGAATTTCCTCTAATCCCTCATAGCGCTGTTCACCCACAGATTTCAATTCTCTCACTTGCTGGTTCCTTGGTAGTTGTTGGTTATAAGAGAGGGAAAGGGGGAAATAAAATTATTCTTTGCCCTTTACCCCTCTTAAATTTCTTTAACTTTGCTGTTGCATTGCCTTAACTAATTCCGCCGCTACCTCTGGTCTAGAAAACTGAGGTGGTGGCAGTTCACCGTTACGCAACATCTTCCTGACCTTGGTTCCTGAGAGGTGAATGCGCTCTTCTGGTGCACTCGGACTAGTTTTTGAGGTTGCCATAGACTGGGTGCGGGTGCAGAAAAAGGCGTGTTCAAACTTCATGGGTGTAATACCCATTTCTCCTGGCTCAAACTCGTCAAAGATATGCTGAGCATCATAGGTGCCGTAATAGTCACCTACACCAGCGTGGTCACGCCCGACAATAAAGTGGGTACAACCATAATTTTTACGAACTAGGGCGTGGAAAATGGCTTCCCGTGGACCAGCATAGCGCATGGCAGCAGGATTAATCGCCAGAATTACCCGATCTTGAGGGAAGTAGTTTTCCATCATGATTTCATAACAACGCATCCGCACGTCCGCCGGGATGTCATCGCTTTTCGTGGCACCAACTAAGGGATGCAAAAATAGACCGTCTACGGTTTCTAGGGCACATTTCTGGATATACTCATGGGCCCTGTGGATGGGATTGCGTGTTTGGAAACCAACCACAGTATTCCAGCCCTTTTCGGCAAATTGGGCACGGGATTTAGCAGGGTCAATTTGGTAACTGGGAAACTGAGGATGAGGCTCACGTTGCAGCAACCAGACAGGACCTGCTAGATTAACTGCTCCCTGGTCGTAGATTACCTTGACACCGGGGTGTTGCTCCTCATCGGTACGGTAAACTTTAGTCGCTTCCTTGGTTTTGTCGTAGTGATACTTCTGAGTCAGTTGGAGAACGCCCACAAAGCGCCCGTTGGGATCATCAAGACGAATGAAGCTTCCTTCTTTGAGTGATTGAGCTGTTTCCTCATCAACAGAAAGAGTAATTGGAATTGACCAAGGTAAACCATTAGCCAAGCGCATATTCTCAACTACTGACTCATAGTCGGCTTGCTCCATAAAGCCAGTAAGGGGACTAAAGCCACCAATGGCAATCATTTCTAAGTCAGAGGTTGTGCGCTGATCTATTTGTATCCTTGGTAGGTAGTCACCTTTATCCAAAAATTCAGCTCTTTTTTCAGCTGGGGCAATGCGATCAACCAGCTGACCGCCGTGGGGAGGGATGGCTTGTGGATGAGCGCTTGATCTGGGGCTTTGCATATTTAAGGAAATGATGGTAGATTTGTTGTTTGTCTCTAGTGTGGCTTATTGTGAGAATTTAGGTGTGACTAGGCAAAACCTAGGTATTACCAGCGTCTTCTCAAGTACTTTTAGAGTGCTAGGGCTGCTGGTACTTGAGGAAGGTAACCCAACTCCTTTAATTGTTCCAGAACTTTGCTAACACTTTCTAGAGTATCTTCTTGATCAGTCAAGCACTCAATTTCTGGATTAAGGGGTGCTTCATAGGGATCGTCAATTCCCGTAAAACCTTTAATCTCTCCTGAGCGAGCTCGCTGGTAAAGCCCTTTTACATCTCGTTTTTCGCAGACTTCTAGGGGAGCGTTAACGTAGACTTCAACGAAATCGCCGATTTTTTGCCTAACCTCTTCCCGAATTTCACGGTATGGCGAAATGGCTGAGACGATTACAATTACCCCATTGCGAGTTAAGAGGTGAGAAACAAAGCCAATACGGCGAATGTTCTCGTCACGATCAGCTTTACTAAAGGTCAGTCCTTTGCTTAAGTTCTGACGCACTATATCTCCGTCTAGGACTTCCAACTTATATCCCTCTTGACGCAAAATCTCCGCTACTGACTTAGAGATAGTGGTCTTACCTGCGCCACTCAAGCCAGTGAACCAGACTGTTACGCCGCGCTGATTCATCAATTTATTATTCTCCTGTTACTTTTGTTGACATCCTCCCATCGGTAAAACCGAGGGATTCCTAAACCGGGCTTTGCCTCGCTGCGCTAACACGATTTAGGTTTCTGCTTCATCGCAACCGCCCTTTAACTCTAGAGCTATTAGGTCTTATGTTCGCTCCACAGACTTTAACTGTGTGTCCCACGGCAATTAAGCCAAAGGCTAATACTTATTTAGCTTGCGTCCTTCAGGGATGTGCGTACCATTGCCCTGTTAGCTTATCCCAGTCTGCCAACTTTTCTGCGCCGTCGCAGGCACTGCGAACTTTGATGTTAGGCTTTCTGTCACCGTTGTCTGGGTGGGTCAACGACCAACTCAATTATCCTACTTTCTCCCATAAATTCATATACACACATGCAGAGGCTGCCATTTATGGGGGGCTGCGTCCGCTTTGCTGCTAAGGCACCTTAGCGTAGCGATAGCGACGTAAGGTGCGTCTGCTACGCAAACGCTATCGGTAAAACCGAGGGTAGGAATGCCAGAAAAAAAATGATTCCCTTAGTTCCCAAAAGTTTTCCCCATATCCTACAGCCAGTAAGCATTTCAATCAGCTTGTCACCCCGTCAGGGAGTTAGCTTTAAGCGAGTTTTAGATATTATTTTGTTGTTTATTCTTAATACTTGAGCTTTTTGTTGAGTTCTTGTGGTTAAATCGGAACGCTAATAGCTAACTTATTCCTGGTAGGCTGAAAGCTGAAAGCTGAGAGCTGATGGCTAATATGGGTATTGATCGGCGGACTTTTCTGCAAAAAGCTAGTTTGGGGCTGGCAGCTCTAGGAGTGAGCGAGACGGTGCTATCACTCCTTAGTGATAAGAGCTTGGCAGTGCCTACGTTTGACCGCTATTTCCAGGTGTTAGCACAACCTGGTAGGCGGAAGCTAGCGTTACTTGTGGGAATCAACCAGTATCCTCGTGCCACAGCCTTGGGTGGCTGTGTTACGGATGTAGAATTACAAAAGGAGCTGTTGATTCATCGATTTGGTGTAAACACCAAAGACATACTGACACTGACAGATAGTGAAGCAACGAGGGAAAATATTGAAACAGCTTTTCTGGAGCATCTGACTAACCAGGCTAAATCAGGCGACGTTGTCGTCTTTCACTTCAGTGGCTATGGTAGCCGTGTCAAGATTCCTCAGGATTCGGAAATAGATAGCCCTGTACGTCTTCAAAATAGCCTGGTGCCAGTAGATGGCATCTTACCCTCTAAGGGAACCCCAGTAGGCAATGATTTACTGGAAGAAACACTATTTTTACTGCTGAAATCTCTAGCAACAGACCACGTTACTACGGTGCTTGATACTAGCTATGCCAGCATAGGTAAAGCATTACAAGGTTCTCTTCGGGTACGTTCAATCCCTAATCCTCCAGCAGAGGCACCAAGCCCAGGAGAACTGGTTTTTCGAGATCAAGTTAGACTGCGCCTTAAGGCAAGGAATTTAACGCCCAACTTAGAAAATTTTAATAAGATGCCAGGGATTGTTCTTAACGCTGCTGGTTCCTCCCAAGCGGCGGCAGAAGCTCAGTGGCAGGGCTTTAGTGCTGGCTTATTTACTTACGCTCTAACTCAGTATTTGTGGCAGGCTGCGCCAGCAACGACTGTTCAGGTTAGCATGTCTCGCAGTGCTGGGACGGTTAACCGGCTAGTAGGTAAAGAGCAACAGCCCCAACTTACAGGTCAAAAAGTTAAACAGAAGCCTTTGCTAGCTTATTACCTACCACCAGATCCTACCAGGGGAGCCGATGGAGTTGTAACAGCAGTTGAGGAAAATGGCAAAACAGCACAGCTTTGGCTAGCAGGTTTACCAACCACTGTTTTGGATTACTACGCAACCAGTTCTCTACTTGAGTTGGTTAGTAATGCCAATTGGGGTTTAGCCTTACCACAGTCAGAGGAAGTGAAAACCAGTCAGGCAAAAGTTGACAATCCTCAGCCTCAACCCACTGACTCACCTTCTCCTAATCCTACTGGGCAGGTTACTCCCTCAAAGGAGTCTCAAACAACAGCCTCAACCAAGAAAAACCCTATCCTTTTACAACTACGCTCAAAAGATGGTCTAACAGCTAAGGCACGTCTAGTTGGTGCTAATCTAGATGACTACCAGCTAGAGGTTGGGCAGTTAGTTCAAGAGTCAGTCCGCGTTTTACCTCGCAATCTTGGTCTGACTATAGCTTTGGCTAGTGAGCTACAGCGGATTGAGCGGGTTGATGCAACTAGTGCCTTTTTAGGGGTTCCCTCAGTATTATCAGTGGTGGGAGCAGGGGAACAACCTGCTGATTATTTGTTTGGGCAAGTGAAAGAGGCTCAAGCTACTGCCCCAAACATGAGCAATTCAGCAGCAAAGCTAGATAACTCTTCTCCCTCAGGTAAGGATTCTTCGGTTAAGAACGGAGGCTATGGACTGTTCTATCTTGCTAAAGAGCCAATTGACAGCACCACAGGAGAGGTCGGCGAGGCAGTTAAGTCAGCTGTTAGTCGGCTGACACCAAAGCTTAAAACTTTGCTAGCAGCTAAGTTGTTGCGTATGACAGCCAATGAGGGTTCTTCGCGTTTGGGCTTGCGGGTATCCCTGGAGATGATTGAGCCTGAGCAAAAGATAGTGATGCAACGACAAACCTTGCGCGCCTCAAAGTTGGCAGGGACTTTAGCCAGTAAAAATAGTGAGCGAGACTTGAAATCTACAACTATTGGGAACAGTCTTCTGAGTTTGCCAATAGGTAGTCGTATTCAATATCGTTTGGAGAACTATAGTGAGCAGCCAATTTATTTTATGCTGTTCGGTTTGGATACTAGCAGCAATTTGATTGCCCTCTATAAGATTCGCTCTAGCAACCAACCTACTCTAAAAAATGCGGTATTAGAAGCTGGGGAAACCTTGATTTTACCTCAAGCTTCTGCTTCTTTTGATTGGGTTATTTCTGGTCTTACCGGACTAACTGAAATTCAACTGATTTGCAGTCGTTCCCCCTTTCAAAAAGCGCTGATGACCATAGAATCTACAGGGAGAGCTAAAGGAGGAGGAGAGAGAATTGAGGATTTATATAATCCCTTGGAAGTCGCACGGGCTGTACTGCAAGATCTAAATGATGCTAGTGCCGTTTCTACCGATTTAATTGGTACGGTTTCTGATAGCTACGTGCTTGATGTTAAGGCTTGGGCAACTTTAAGTTTTATCTATGAGGTAGTTTAAGAAATCCCCCCCCTTAAGCAGGGCGTATTTACCAATGGATAATTGACAATTGACAATTGATAATTAGGGCTTGCTGAATTAATTTATAATCTATGCCAGACAAGGATTTCGAGCATTTTTTGGCTAAACAAGTGCAAGGTTTCGGCACTTAGATACTCGAAATCGTGGCATTTTTGACTGTTGCGAGGCAGAATTTGCCTGATTACTGAGAGTTTAAACTGTTGCCTGTTGCCTGTTGCCTGTTGCCTACCCTCACCAAAGCACTTATTCAGCAAACCCTAATTAATCAGGTTTAAAGCCTCTTCTTTTAAGATGAAAAAGCCGCAACTTCCTATGAAGGTATCAATCATCTTTCTAAAAGGAAGATGCAATTGTCAATTATTCATTATCAATTATTGAACTATCTTGCTATGCCCATAGACGGGGGATACTTAAATTTGGGTATATCTTTTATCTACAAATACTTCTGCAATAGTAAAGCCAACTTCTCTTTAGTCGCCTCCGGGACTTTTTCTAGGGATGTCAATATTGCATATTTCAAGGCAGAATGAGCTTCAGATTGAGGTGGATTTTTACTCAAGCGTTTTACCGTTTCTTGAATCACTTGCTGGGCATTAGTTGCATTACGCATCAAATTACCAATTACCATTTCCACTGTTACGCTATCGTGGTCTGGATGCCAGCAATCGTAATCCGTGACTAGGGCTAAAGTTGCATAGGCAATTTCTGCTTCCCTTGCTAACTTCGCTTCTGGCAAATTGGTCATACCAATGACTGTTGCTCCCCAACTGCGGTAGAGATTAGATTCGGCTTTTGTGGAAAAGGCTGGCCCTTCCATACAAACGTAAGTACCACCTTTGTGTAGATTAACATCTGGTAATTCGAGGGTGGCGATCGCATCAGATACCACTCCTGCTAGTTGATGACAAATGGGTTCGGCAAAGGCAATGTGAGCAACAATTCCTTCGCCAAAAAAAGTTGAAACTCGATTTTTTGTTCGGTCAATAAATTGATCCGGCACTACCATATCGAGGGGTTTGGCTTCTTCCTTGAGGGAACCCACTGCTGAGGCGGAAATTAGATACTCTACACCTAACTTTTTCATGGCGTAGATATTAGCCCGAAAAGGCAGTTCAGATGGCAAAAGATGATGGTTGCGACCGTGGCGAGCTAGAAAAGCGACTGTTGCTCCCTCTAATGTGCCTACAATTAAGGCATCGGAGGGAGAACCAAAGGGTGTTTCCACCTGCACCTCCTCGACATCTTTGAGGGCATCCATTTTGTAAAGTCCACTACCACCGATAATGCCAATCTTCACTTGAGTCATTGTCTTTGTTCTCTTCTTTGCTGCGATGCTCAGCTATTTTAGCTCGTGAACTGACGATCTTTCGCTTTCTAGCGGCTTGAAGAAACAGAGCAATTAATTCGCAAATACTCCTAATTGAGGGTTTTAACTATGGGGCTAGAAACTGCTTTATACTAAGTCGTGTAGAGTACTCATTTTTGAGTATTTGAGTGGTATTTAATGGTAGAGACAGTTAAATCTAAATAAGTTGATTGAAGATAAGATAGACAATTGACATTTTTGTTGTATTTGCTTCTGCTGCAATAGAAGAGACGGGCATTTAATAACCTAGAACCGAAATAATATTTTTTGTTGAATGTGACAAGGGGTAGGTGTTTTTTTAAGGCACTGGAGAAAAATGGCTGAATCTCCCTCTGGCTGCGGTTTTGAGGCTTCCTTGGCTAAAAGGAGGGTGTCACCATGTCTCAAATGGTTACTGTGACTGGGTTTTAGGTATTTTTCTGATGAGGTATTTTTCAAGACGATCTCTGAAATGCTATAATTTGATTGGTTGTCACCATCGAACCTTGAAAACCATATACTGTAAGCGTTTCAAAGAGCCGCTGTCGAAATCGATTAAAATCCCTATCAGGGATTGAAACGAAGACCTAGAGATCTGCTTGCTATTAATAGAGGAGTCGAAATCGATTAAAATCCCTATCAGGGATTGAAACTGACTGGCGACAATTCTTCTTTGCTCCTGAGCAAGTCGAAATCGATTAAAATCCCTATTAGGGATTGAAACAACTTAATAACTACTCATCACTCATCACTCATTACTCACTACTCATTTTCCCGCAATAACCAAAAGCCACTATAAGTCATACCTGAATCATCCGGTTGCACCAACAAAAAATGTAATCCAAGACTTTGTTGTTTACGCTGTTGAAATCTCTCAGCAGCAGTAGCTACTTCTTGATCCTCAAAAGTTGCAACCACCCACCGTTCTACTAATCCAGCTTCTAAGATTAGCCCATCGGGAGAACCTTTAATGTAGTTGAGTGAGACAGGTTGAACCTCCTCTAGCCAACGTGCTAAACGCATCGATTGTCGTCCCCCATCAATTATCACCCCTGGCACTGGTATCGTTGAAGCAATACCGAGATTGATGGGTAAGAGAAATTCCGGCATCTGCAAAATAGGAATGGGACGTTCGGCAAATGCTTCTTCGAGATTACCAGCCGGGAGTATAGCAAACCGCCACTGTTCACCCCAGAGATTTTCTGGAAGAGGTACAGGAGGGGGCTTGTCCAAGGCAAGAGGTTGATAAGCCTCGCCTGTATAATTATCCTGCTGAGAATATTGAGCTGCTCTTTCTTGTAATAACTGCTTCAAAGCAGGGGTATGTCGGGTTGCTTCTACTTGAATGCCCAATTCTGGTGCAGCTAAGTTCAATAAATGTAAAGACTGGGGACGAAAGACCTGAATCTGCTGAGGCAAACCCCTCCCCCTTGCTGCTTGCTGTAACTGCGACGTTAGCCAACTGCTATTTGCTAAGGTCTGAGGACAGAGAGAACTATAGATCAAACTACCTGTAACATTACAAATTAACAATTCCCACAGAACTTGTCCATTAGCATCCCGTAGGGGACGCCGGTAAAAATCAGCTTGCCAAATATCCATTTTTGTCCATTATTCCCTGTTCCCTGTTCCCCATTCCCTGTTCCCTATTCCCTGTTCCCTATTCCCTATTCCCAACTTCTGCAAAAAGTCTAATCAACAACTAACACGAAATCCCCCTCGCAAAAAAGGGGGATGCCCTTAATTTTTCAGCCAGCTTGAGAGACAAGCCAGTGCAACTCTAGCCATAAGCGTGGATCTTCTCGCTTAAGCTTGGAGAGAGGATCGCGCACTAGTCGTGTGGCATTCCTACAGATGACCTCAGCCAATCCCATTTGTTGGGCTACTTCCCTGTATGCATCTTTATTTTTCTCTACCGCAGAAAATAGATGCTGTGGAGAGTAAATCCCTATATATTGCAAGATTCTCTGATGTCTTCCATAGGAATATCTGATTATTTTAACGCTACAGTGACCCAGTAACTCTCCTGCTTCTGGGTAGAAGCGTTCTATAACTGTAGTGAATTCTTTGACTAGGTATTCTTCACTAATCATGACAAAATTAATCTTTGTAGCAATAATTACTGTTATTTACTTTAGCCCTAATGTTTTGGATATATTGCTATGTTTAGCTTGATTAACGAATAATTAGGTGATGCAAAAATTAGTCTTAAATAGATAAATAACTTTATTAAATTAAATTTAAACAAGTTGTAATAATATAGTTAATAAAATTGTAGTTAGTGTTAAAATTATTAAATAATTGCTTGCCTTTGCTTGGAAACTAGAGCATCTTAATAAGCTCAGGGCAGCTTAAGATAGAGAAGATCAACAGGGAATAAATAACTAATCAGACTCAGCCAATGCGCTTCAAAGTACAGTAAACTACTTACTCATCAAGATTTCTATCAAGCCTATGAATCCTGCTCTGACTAAATTCGGCACCCAGATGTCCAAGCTCACTGGTGTCCGAGCAATTATGAAAGATATAGCTGAAACACTACAAGCTAGTCAGGGGCAGGAATTTATTAACCTAAGTGCAGGAAATCCGGTAATTTTGCCTGAAGTTGAGCAACTTTGGCGAGATTGCACAGCCCAACTGCTATCTTCTTCAGAATACGGTGAAGTGGTTTGTCGCTATGGCTCAGCTCAAGGATATCACCCTCTAATTGAAGCGATCGCTAACGAATTCAATCAACGCTACGGACTGAATCTCAGTAAGCGCAACATCCTTATTACCCCCGGCTCTCAATCTCTCTACTTCTATGCTACTAATACTTTTGGAGGCTACACCGAGACTGGTCAGCTCAAGCAAGTCGTTTTACCCCTTAGTCCAGACTACACTGGCTACGGTGGAGTTAGTTTAACCCCAGAAGCTTTACTTGCCTACAAACCAGCCTTAGAAGTTGATGAGAGGTTACATCGCTTTAAGTACCGTCCGGACTTTAGTAAATTAAGTATTACAGAAAAAACTGGTTGTATCCTTTTCTCTAGACCATGCAACCCTACTGGCAACGTACTAACTGACGATGAGGTAGCAAAACTTATCGCTCTGGCGGCACCATTAAATGTACCAGTGCTAATTGACTCGGCATACTCTCCCCCCTTTCCTTGCTTGAACTTTGCTGAAATGAAGCCAGTATTTGGTGGTAATATCCTACACTGCCTTAGTTTGTCTAAAGCTGGTTTACCCGGAGAACGGATCGGTATAGCAATTGGTGAACCTGAACTGATTGAAGTTTTACAATCTTTCCAAACCAACATGTGCCTTCATTCCTCCCGCTACGGACAAGCAATTGCAGCTAAAGCAATTGCTTCTGGGAGGTTATCAGACATCTCAACTAAGATTATTCGTCCCCATTATCGGCAAAAATTTGCTGTGGCAGAAGATACCTTGGATCAATTCATGCCCAAAGATTTGCCTTGGTTCTTGCATCGTGGTGAAGGGGCAATCTTCGCTTGGTTATGGTTGCAAGATTTGCCTGTAACTGATTGGGAATTTTACCAGGAATTGAAAAAGGTAGGGGTAATTGTTGTACCGGGTAGTACCTTCTTCCCTGGTTTAGAAGAAGAATGGCCCCACAAGCAACAGTGCTTCCGCATTAGCTTAACAGCTAGTAACGAGGAGATTGAGGTGGCGATGCAGCGGTTGGCAACGTTGGCAGAGCAGGTGTATCAACCCTCAGCGGTGGTAGCATAGCGAATCATGACTAAAGACGATTGGATAGAAATCGGCATAATTGTTGCCCCTCAAGGACTTAAAGGAGAGTTGCGGGTATCTCCTACAACTGATTTCCCCGAACGATTTGAAGAACCGGGACAGCGATGGCTACAGCAACCAGGTGCAACAGAACCGCAACCAGTAGAACTAATTCAGGGGCGTTATATTCCTGGTAAGAGTTTATATGTGGTGCAGCTAGAGGGAATAGAGAACCGTAACCAGGTAGAGGCTTTACGGGGTTCCAAGCTGCTAGTGCCAGAAAGCGATCGCCCACAACTTGAAGAGGGTGAATATCATGTCAGAGACTTAATTAATCTAGAAGTCTTTAATCAACTAACAGGTAAAGCATTGGGATTTGTCGTTGATGTCATTCCCGCAGGTAATGATCTTCTGGAGGTACAACTACATCAACAACCAACGCCTCCCCCACCTAAGCCAGAAGCTCCAATGCCTAATAGAATTAGTAAACAACGGAAGGCTAAGCGTCAAAAAATATCCAAACCTGTAACGGTTCTGATTCCTTTTGTTAAGGAAATTGTGCCGGTAGTAGACCTAGAAAACAGTAGGATGGAAATTACACCCCCTGCTGGTTTATTGGAAATTGAAAATTGAAAATTGTTAAATTGGCAAGGGAAAATTGTTAATCGTTAATCGTTTATCTACCCCTACTTCCTCATCTCCTACATCCCCCACAACTCCCAACTATTCTGGAAGTTATTAAACCAATGGTAAAAGTATTTGAAACTCTGTGCCAACTGACAGCTCAGATTTGAGAAGTAGCTGACCTCCATGTTTTTCTGTCACAATTTGATAGCTGATGGCTAAACCCAAGCCAGTTCCTTTGCCAATTGCTTTAGTGGTAAAAAAAGTTTCAAAGATACGCTGTTGAATTTCCGGCGGTATTCCAGGGCCATTATCGGCAATCCGTACTGAAACCCATTCGACCTCTGAATTGTGTACTATCTCTGTGCTAATCTCAATTCTAGGTTGCCATTTTTGACTGTTAACAACTTGTTGCTCTACCTTTTCCATAAGGGCATCAAGCCCATTACCAATGATATTCATAAATACCTGAGACAACTGACCTGAATAGCAATTGACTGACGGTAAATCGCTGTAGTTTCTAATCAATTCAATGCTATTTTTGATCCGGCTGTTCAAAATTATTAAAACATCCTCAATGCATTGATGAATATCTGTTGAATGACGTTTTCTTTCACCAATATGAGAGAAGTTACGTAGACCTCCAACAATTTTACCTAATCGCTCAGATGCCTTATTCATACTTGTCAGTATTTTGGGCAAATCCTCTAAGATAAATTCCAGACCGTATTCTTCTTTGAGTTCGGTAACTTCTTCGGGTATCTCAGTTAGATTGGACTCGTAAGCTAACAAAATTTCCTGTAATTGCTGATAGTAGCTAGAGACAAATTCTAAATTGCCGGTGATGCAGCCAGTAGGATTTTTGATCTCATGGGCAACACTGGCAACCATCTGTCCTAAAGTTGCCATTTTTTCCGTTTGCATCATCTGAGCTTGGGTTTGCTCTTTAAGCAGCTGACAAGCCACTTTATGAACTTGTGACTGAGCTACTAATAAATGGTGGACATCCAATAACCGATATTGCTTTTCCTCCGTTTCTACTATAATCGGCTCATAAAGCAATTTAGGGGAACGCTGGAGAGACAAATAAGCGGCTTCTACGATTTGCACATTGCCTTTAAGAATTAAAATATCTGCACTAGCGAAGCGATATAGGGAATGTAGAGGACGTTTCAAAAATAGTTCTAGCCCATAAGGACGACTCATCACTTCCAAAAATCGACGCCGCGATACCATCCCCACCAATCGACCTTGCTCTATGATAATTACTCCTGGCAGTTGTGGATGGTCGTGAAATTTCCGAGCAACTTCATTGCCTAGACAAGAAGAGTCAACCTGAAAGTCATATAGTGAAAGTTCTTGGATACTTGACTCCAGAGTCAGATTAAACATCTGGGGGACAATATGAAGCGGTGAGTCTAAGTTAGACTCTTGAAGGGAAAACATTTAGATAAATAACTAAACTTCATGCCCTTATATTAGCTGATATTAATTGATTTAACATGTATTTATTTCTGGTTTTCTATTTAAAAATATGACGTTTTTGATACTTCAGTTTATCGGCAGTTTATGTTAGTTAAATAAATAATTAATGCCAGGTTAATGTTTATTTATCTTTGACAAAAAAATATTATAAGCAAGAATCTATACTCACTTCTCTCTCTCAGGATTTATTTCTTGCGTCAACTATTTTTTTTTAGATGTGGGGCTATTAAATGTTAGAACCTTCACTGTCGTAAAGTTGAAGAGCAGATAAATTATTGCTACAAACGATTTTTTTACTAATGCTCTGTTGAAGAAAAGCCACTAAAAATTTTTAACTTAGCTGTATTTGTACTTTTTGCAACAAAAGGCTATTATCACAATTTATTGAGCCTTAAAAGATGAACCTAAGTAAAATCTTCGTCAAGATTTTTAAATTGTCCATGTTAGGGCATGGGTTAATCGTATTAATAGTATGATTGGAGTTTTTCGCCTCAATAACGATTCCAGCGTTATTGAGGCAGAAATACCTGCTAGTAAGCCAACTGCATGGATAAGCTAAACACTGCTTTCACTCTTTTCTTAAGTTTGCTGGTTGAGGCAATACCTTTCCTGTTATTGGGGGTTGTGCTCTCCGGCTTGCTACTATTTTTTGTCGATGAACGCAAACTAGTTGCTGCAATGCCTCGAAATCCTTTTTTAGGAGCTATCGTTGGTAGTTGCGGAGGGTTTTTATTCCCTGTTTGTGAATGCGGCAACATCCCTGTAGCAAGGCGTTTGCTGCTCCAGGGTGCTCCACCGTCAGTGGCAATTGGTTTATTGCTAGCAGCGCCAACGGTTAACCCGGTAGTAATTTGGGCAACCTGGGTGGCATTTCGAGATCAGCCAGAAATTGTCTTATTGCGAGTATTATTTTCCCTTAGTATTGCTATTTTCATCGGTTGTGTCTTCGGCGTACAGGCAGACTTACGCCCTCTACTGCAACCAGCTGTAACTCGTTCGATGGTAAGCCCCTCATTGAGTCCTGTCGGCTCTTTTTGGCGTTCAGAGGCGAGTGAGAAAGAGCAAGAGCCAACGCTGCTCAAATCTGGCTCTTATATACTAGGTCAAGGCAAAGGTCTAATGCCCCTCGATGCTAATACGCTACAGACATCAGCAGCTACGGTAAGACAAAGTAAACCCTTACGCTACCGACTAAGTTTATTTTTGGAAAACACTGTACAAGAGTTGCGGGAGTTAGGAGCTGTTTTAGTTATAGGTAGTGCGATCGCAGCAGTAATTCAAGTTGGTGTACCCCGTGAGGTTATCATTGGCCTAGGTCAAGGGCCAGTAACCTCAATTCTGGCAATGATGTTATTAGCGGCGGTAGTATCAATTTGTTCAACGGTGGATTCATTCTTTGCCCTAGCCTTTGCTTCAACATTCACCAGTGGCTCATTGCTGGCCTTTCTAGTATTTGGGCCAGCCATTGACATTAAAGCAATTGGTTTAATGCTCTCCATCTTCAAAACCAGGGCGATCATTTACATATTTGCTCTAGTGGCGCAATTGGTATTTTTGTTGACATTGATTGTAAACTTGCGCTTCAGCTAACTAAATTGCTAGTTTTTCTAACTACTAAAGTCTATGAGTTCAAACCCTCGTGAACCGACACAACAGCAGTACCCCTCTTTTAAGAATTTAGTCTTTCCCCTTTTAGACATTTTTGCCCTAACTATGTGGGGCATTTTGATGCTCAAATATTGGCTTACGGGCAAACTATATCTACTAATTCATCCTAATTACTTTGCCCTAGTCGTTATCACCGGTTTTGCTTTACTGATATTTGCCGCTTGGAGAGCAAGAGAGTTATCGATTCAGCTACGGAAAATAAAATCGGGAAAAATATCTCCTCAGCCTGTGGTGCAGCATCTTACTTTGTTTCCCCCTGGTTGGGGCAGTTCTTTACTCTTAACAGTAGCAATTTTGGGTTTACTGATAACGCCAAAGGTATTTGCCAGCCAAACTGCAATTGAGCGAGGTTTGACCGAAGCAGCTATTTCCTCAAGATTGCAACCTCAAGCATTTGGCAGCGTCAGTGATCCCTCAGAACGTTCCCTAATTGAGTGGGTAAGAACACTCTATGTTTATCCTGAACCTGATGCCTATACTGGTCAAAAGGTAAAAGTACAAGGCTTTGTTGTTTATCCACCCAAACTTTCTGACCAATATCTCTTAATTTCTCGCTTTATCATTACCTGTTGTGCTGCTGATGCCTATCCAGTTGGGTTACCTGTAAAATTGACAGAAAACCGTGATGTCTATCCCCAAGATACCTGGCTAGAAGTTGAAGGCCAAATGATTACCGAGACTCTTGATGGCAAACGCCAACTAACTATCGAAGCTAATTCTCTCAAGGAAATTCCTAAACCGAAAAATCCCTATCATTACTAAGTTGCTTTCGGAAAAACCTCAGCAGAGTTTGTTGCTCAAGGTGTCCTTATCAATGGATAATGGATAATTGACAATTGATAATTGTTTAATTCGGTATAAGACCTCTGACGCTCCGTTGTCGCTACCGCTAACGCTATCATTTATGAAGAAATAAAAGAAAATATGTTCGGAGCTTACTCAATCAAGATTCTTTTAAGGAGAGGTAATTATTCCTTGTTCATTGTCCATTGTCAATTTTTGAACTAGTAGTGGATAGGTGCGTTGTCTTGAGTAGTAGTGCGCTGCTGATGAGCAATTGGTGCAGTAATTGGCCAAAGGAGTGTTGCGAAAATCAAGACAAGCCAAGATAAGTACTGCTCTCTAGGTGATAAATCTGAATCACTTTGGAACGCCATAAACCAGGTAGCGAAAAAATAGGCAGCGGTAGATAAGTAAATTGCAGGTAGAGTTAGCATGATTAATCTCTGGGTAGTGTTTGCTCAGTTTTGAGGAAGCTTTAGTTGAATTCCTCTACTTAAATAGTTTGCAAGTCTGAGGTTTGCGATCGCGTTGGCGAAGTGTGTGCATTACCGTATAACTTTTAGGGAGATGAGAGAGATAAGCAATTTAACAATTAACCATTTTCAATTTTCAACGTCTTCTTCCTCAACAACTCCCAGTAAGAAATCGGCACAACAATTGGCCAAAAGAGCGTTGCTATCAGCAAAACAGCCCAAGATAAACGCATTTGCCTGGGTGATAAGCCAGAATCACGCTGGAAAAACGTAAACCAGGTAGCGCAAAAGCAGGCAGCTATAAATAAGTAAATTGCCAGAATAACCATAATTAGCTTTCAAATAATATCTCTTTGACCATAGTCTTGGCAGAGACTTGGACTTAATTAATTATTCGAGCTAAGTTGATGGGCCTCCGGGTAAAAGCTTAGGAATGTTAATTAGACGCGGTGACACTAACCGGGATTTTGGGAAAACCTGGTAGGTAAATGGCTTCAACAAGAAGAAAACCACCTCAATGATCAGCAATCAACAATCGATGACAAAATTTTCGGTTATGCTGAAATCATCCAGAACCAATTTAATACTAAAGTTTTCTCCTGGCTGACCTACTAGTTCGAGGTAAATAGTCTTACTATCGCTTTGCGTATGAAGTTCGGTAACTGCTGTTCCCGTCTCATCTAACGCCATTAGCTTAAGATTGTTGGGTAAGCAGGCTTGAGCTGCTGTTGGGTTCACTTCTACGTAAATATCTACTTTCTGCTCAGATTCTTTGTTTACTGTGACAGTCATCACTACTGATTTGTTGGGTACTCCTAATTCAATCAACTTACTGCGTTCAACCCTAGCAAGAGAAACACTTCTAAAGTTGCAAGCCAGTTCAGGTTGGGGTTCGAGCAGTGTTTCGACAGATTGCCAACCTGCCTCCAAGGCATTTCCAAACCATTGGTTTAACCTGACTATTGGTCTAAGATTATCTAAGTATGCTGGTAACTCTAAGAGCGATCGCAACTTAGTCAAGGGCAATTCTGATTGACTAGCTTCTGGAGTAAATCCTAATAATGTTGCTTCCTGCAATGATTGATCAAGCTGTACTGCTACATAACCAATCCTTTCAGAAAATACTTCTTCAGGAATGTAAACAGTTTTCGCTTCTGGCAGAACGGGTCTGCATTCAAGCTTACCGCAATGTTTAATCTGCAAATCTGCTACGTTCAAGAAGGTTTGCATAACTACATCTTGGCTATCACTGGCTGCTAGGTCAGTTTCAAATCCTTGATGTTGTAGATAATTGTGAACGGCAGATACTGCTAGAGTATTGAGATAAACTTGCTCTGCTTTCTGTAAATGAGATTGATTTTGGCAAAACTGGTCGGCTAGTTGACGTGCTGTTTTCGCTAACGAAACTTTAAAGGTTTGTCGCTCTTCTGGCTGGAACATAATCTTGCTTTCTCCCTTAGCAATTAAACTATTCTTGGACATATTTTCTAATTTCAGGTGCCAATTCTTTCAAGCGACGCTGGAAAAAATTACTGAGAGCTGGGATAGCCACCTGAAATGATTCAGACATTTCTTTCCAAGTTTTTCCTTCTAGACGACCTAAGGCTATTGTTTGGAAAGTCGCTTCTGGATGATTTCTAATATGTTTCTGAAACAATTTATCTGGGTCTTCTTCTAGATATTGTCTAATCTTGTCTGATAAACAAGGTTCGGCGAAAGGTTGTGCCATATTTTCTATTGTCATTGTTTCTCCTTTCATCTCACACAAACTTGGTGATAGAGGGATAGAATTCTTAGCTATTTCAAATAGTAATGAATCGACCACTAGAGGTTTTCTGCTCTTCAATTGAGACAAACACACCAAGACAGTCAAAATTGCCTCTACTTGATTTGCTAAATATTCATCTGGTATTAAATTCTTAATATGTAGTTGTAACCAAAACTTAATATCTTCTTGTTTTGTTGTTTGAGTGAGGTGATTTAATTTATATTTAACTCTGATAATGCGACCATTAATGGCTTGAATTAATGGCTCTTTATATTCTTTGTGAGCCTCCTTTAACATCATGTTGAGACGGTAATTAACCCAAGCCATGAACTTACCTCTAGTCGGATCATAATAGTTAATATTTTTGCAAACAAATAATAAGGTTCTATTGACGGCATCTTCATATATATCCGGAGAAAATTGGTTTTGATGCAAATGGGATAGCTTCCCAGAAAGACAAATTGCAGTCAGTAGTTCTTTTACGGCATATCGCCACTCTTTCGTGTTGGCTTGATGGCATTGAACTTCAACAGCTAGCTGCTGAAGATGCTCCTCATCTAATATGTACTGGCAAATTCTGTCTCGTAACTGTGCTGTCCAGCTTCTAATACTAGAAACTTGTGGTTTGTATTTATCAATACGTTGGTCTAGTTCCCATTGAAGTTGCTGCTGCAAAGTCTGAAAAATATCTAGGTAGACTCCAGATAAAGATTTCCAGCGACAAGGACGACAAATTTTACGCGATCGCAAGATGTGCTCAACTAGTTCTTTTAAGGCTTTATGACGTTCCTCACTTTCCTGGGGGTGCAGTTGAACCTGAAGAACCAAATTTTTCAGTTGCTCTTCCATAAATCAATCAGGAATCTCTATTTGAATAGTAAAGTGGGTGAATTCAACTTAACTTTTAGAGAAGGTAGAATGCTTTACCTGACTGAGCTTTGGGTGAACTATATTTTCAGTCTATTAACACCCACCTTTTTAATCTTCCTAATTTTTTCGATTTTATACTTTTTGTTATAAAAATTAATTTTTAGCTTTTTGAGGTTACTACATGGCGGATTTACGAAAACTGGTTAGAATAGCCTCAAGGTAGGAGCGGATTTTTAGCAATTCAGCTGCATTCTTTTGATTCTTTGTTTCATTCCCTTGGCAGCTGTTGCATAACCCCCCTCTGCACCATCAACAAAATGAACTTGCCTACCGTGGCGTTCAAATACTAAGCAAGTCATCAAAGCCTGCTGGGAAGTATGCAAACCATAGACTAGTTTACCGGCTCGATATTGTTTTTCTAAAAATAACTTTAATCTCTCTCTTTGCCTAATATTGCCATCAATAATCATCCGTAATACATCATCGAATTTCTTATAATCAGTAGCGGCGATCGCAATATCTTTGTAAGCTCCCCAATCATCATCCTTTAGCTTAACTTTAAAGTTCATTAAACATAAACCGATGATGTTCTCTAACCAAATCTGGCAAAAATAAAGAACTTTATGGAAATTTTTACTAGATTTAGACCTTAGAAAGGTTTCAGACTTCAAGTATTTATAGCTAAAAGCAAGCCTAAGATTTTCTTTGGTAATGGGATTTAAATAATCATCTCTGCCATAAGTTAATTGAATTTTCTTAATAACTTCTCGATAAATTTCATTATTGGCTTGGTCATTACTAGCTGTGGCAGTAACAATTAGACTTACCATCTCTCCACGTTTATTAGGAATTTCTTGCCAGCGACATTCCAATCCAGAAAAATCTGCTTTTGCCCCATCGATCATGTTTCCGTAGCTATAGAGTTCTGCCGTTTCTCTATTTTTAATCAGTTCAGTAGCGTAGCTTAAACCTCCACCCGTGAAAGCCGCCTGGTAATAGTGTTCCGAAACCTTGAGTTTGGCTACTTTAACTTCATAGTTAGCTGCGATTAGATCGGCTACGGGAACTGCTCCTACCCGCAAATCCATACCAAATTTTTCTCTTGCATGTTGACGTGTTGCCAGCAAAGCCGCTCTAGTTTTGCCATAGAGGGAAGGGGGAATTAATAGAGAAGCACCGTCACCCCCAAAAATAAAAGGAATCTCTAACTTGCCAGCTATATTTAAAACAGCAATAATTGAAGATGCACCTATCAGATTTACATCCTTGTAGCGTCCCGATTCTATCGCTTTAGTCGAGCCGATAATATCAGTAATTACCACATACCAATCACTGGGAGCTAGATAGAAATTTGTTGACTCTGTTATATCTAGAAAATTATCTAGAACTGGTAAGTCAGCATAAAATAGTTCTGTGTCCATTGTTTTTCAACCTCGATTAAGATTAAAAAAAAATCAATGGTAAAGCACCCTTAGCAGCGTTAATGAGTAAAAGATTTTAATTTGGTTTAGCCAATTTCAGTAAGCAATTTTGGTAACATCACTTATCGTTAATATTTCGTTAACTAGGTAGCCAGCATAGTATAGCCTTATGTTAATAGGCTAACACAACCCTTTATTTAGCATTCTTTATATATGCTTTTCCCCAAAAAAGTCAATTACCTTTAGATGTAAATATACTGTATCTAAGAACAATTTTGTGCATAAATGAGAGATCATAGTAATAGTTGAGAAAAATACAACTTATTAACTATTTATACACTCTTAACTTTACTCTCTCCGGAGAATTTACCAGGGTAAGCATTGCCAAAATTTTCTGCCTCAATTGCAGAGTATGGCACTAACAGGATTAAATATGATGAGTTATCCTGTCAAAATTAACCATTCGTGTCTGAAAACCAGAAGCCTTCTCGTTCACTAGCTGGAATTGCCGGGATTGTGGCAGTTGCCACCTTAATTAGTAAGGTGTTTGGCTTAGTACGTCAACAAGCGATCGCTGCTGCCTTCGGTGTCGGGCCTGTTGCCAACGCTTACACCTACGCCTATATTATTCCTGGCTTTTTATTAGTACTTCTCGGTGGTATCAACGGCCCCTTCCACAGTGCCTTAGTCAGTGTACTCGCCAAGCGTGATAAGTCAGAAGCACCTCGACTAGTAGAGACTGTCACCACCTTAGTAGGATGCATCCTCTTACTAGTTACCGTTGTCTTGGTGCTATTTGCCCCCCTCTTCATTGACGTTGTCGCACCAGGTTTGATTGAAACACCAGAAGGCTTACAAGTTCGTGCGATCGCCATCCAACAGTTGCGAATCATGGCGCCAATGGCAGTAATGGCGGGGTTCATTGGTATTGGCTTTGGCACCCTCAGTTCAGCAGATCATTACTGGTTACCTGCTGTCAGTCCCCTCTTTTCTAGTGTCACAGTAATTGGGGGCTTAATTATTTTGGCGCTGCAACTAGGTGAGCAAATTAGTTTACCTCAATACGCCATGTTAGGAGGTATTGTTCTCGCCTGCGGCACTACTGCGGGGGCAGTTCTGCAATGGTTAGTACAACTAATTGCCCAGTGGCGCAGTGGCTTAGGTACCTTACGCCTACGTTTTGACTGGCGAATACCGGGGGTAAAAGAGGTTATGCAGGTGATGGCACCGGCTACCCTATCTTCCGGCATGCTGCATATTAACGTCTATACCGATTTGTTTTTCGCTTCTTTTATCCCCGCTGCGGCAGCTAGTTTGACCTTTGCTAATCTTTTAGTTAATACCCCTCTAGGGATTATTTCTAATGTAATTTTAGTACCCCTACTACCAGTTTTTTCCCGACTAGCTGCACCTGAGAACTGGCCAGAACTCAAACAACGCATTCGCCAAGGCATGATGCTGACAGCCTTGACAATGTTGCCATTGAGTGCATTGATGGTAACTTTGGCTATGCCCATCGTGCGGGTGATTTACGAACGCCAAGCCTTTGACAGACAAGCCTCTGAGATGGTGGCTTCTGTACTGATGGCTTATGGCATTGGCATGTTTGTCTACTTAGGTAGAGATGTAGTTGTGCGGGTATTTTATGCCCTAGGAGACGGACAAACCCCTTTTCGCCTCAGCGTGTTTAATATCTTTCTCAATGCTGTACTAGATTATTTTCTAGTTCAGGCTTTTGCCACACCTGGTTTAGTCTTTTCCACCATTGGTGTCAATCTTACTTCAATGGTAGTACTGTTATGGATTTTAAATGACAAGCTCAACGGTTTACTCTGGCAAGAATGGATTATGCCGTTTCTGGGTTTGCTGGGTAGTAGTCTGGTAACTGGTTTGGTTAGTTGGGGTGTTAGTTGGGGTTTTCAGCAAGTTTTTGGTACTAGCAATTTTTTGCTAGGGCTGCTGCAACTAAGCTTAGCGGGTATAGCTGGTTTAGCTGTTTTTGCCTTGCTTGCTACCCGCCTCAACTTGCCAGAGGTAGATATCTTTGTCTCCCGTCTGCGTCAGAAGTTTTCACGAAGGTGAAATGGAAAATTGCTAATTTGCCATTTTCAACTGACAATTAGCAACCCCCATTATTCCTTGCAAGCCATCGTTGTCCATCCCTTTACTTTCTTACCAGTCTTGAATAGTACCGAGTTGGCTAACCCTAGGTAATGAGCAACCAATAGAAGTAAAAAGGTTTGACTTTTA
>JBAUJE010000273.1:0-4487 GCA_049683475.1 Coleofasciculaceae cyanobacterium
GTATTAGATGCCCCAGCCTCTCAAATTAGTGACCAGCTAATTGAAAGATATCTGCAACTCAAGGCTCGAAACTTACTGTAACCTGCCTACTACCTTTACGGCTACAATACATCACTAAAACCGTAAATATTACTATACCTGCCAAATACTTGAGAGCATCCGGAATCAGAGGACTAGGAGAGAAAAATCCTTCAATAATCCCAGCAATAATTAACATTGGCACAATGCCAAACATTAACTGTGCAGCTAGAGAACCATAAAATTTCAGAGCATCAACTCGGCGGTATTTACCTGGAAATAGAATTGCTCTACCTATGAGTAAACCAGCACCACCGGAGAGAAAAATTGCTGGTAATTCTAGAGAACCATGAGGAAAGACAAATGCCCAAAAAGGATAAGCTAAGTTATTCTGACCAACTAAAGTGGCGATCGCCCCTATATGTATTCCGTTGAAAGCCATTAAAAATATTGTATAAGCACCAGCAGTAATGCCACCAGCAACAGCAGCGAAGGACACTTGGATATTATTAATCATAATGTTGCTGGATGCTAAAGGTTCAACTCCGACAATTGAACCCATCCACAACTCTCCTTTATCTCGTACCTTTTCAATTAAACTAGCAGGAGCGACCAGGGAAACAAAAGCAGGGTCTTGCCAAGCAAACCACCAGGCAATCAGTCCTGCTACTAGAAAAATCCCTGTTGCTAAAGCTGTGTAAACCCATGTCCGTTGCACTACTTCAGGAAAACCCCAACGACAAAAATCCACAACCGCTTGCCATTCCTGACGGCGAGAACCCTGATAAATTTGGTTGTAACCACGAGAAGTTAGTCTTTGCAAATCTTGCACCAGGATATTTCCCACTTGATTGGTACGTGCTCTGGCCAAATCAGCAGATACAGAACGATAAAGGCTAGCCATTTCCCTAATTTGGGTTGCTTGTAATGACTTAAGACCTTTTTTTTCCACCTGTTGCAATAGGCTATCCAACCGTTTCCACTTTGCTTCCCGCCGTGCAATCCAACGTTGAATATTCATGAAATTTACCCAATGTTGAGGTCAGACTTAGCCTAAGATAGCTTTAAAACTTGCGCTTTGAGCAACCGGGGAATTACTCTCATGTCACAAAATCAGAGCCGACACCAGACAATAGGACCATTAAGCGTTGGTAATGTTGTTAGTGCTGCGCTTGTTCTTTACCGCTCCCACCTCAAGCAATACCTTAGCATTGCACTGAGAGCCTACTTGTGGTCTTTTATTCCAGCCTTAGTTTTTGGTCCTTTCCTTCTACTGATTACTACTCAAACGATTCAACCATCTGCTTCCTGGTTAATTGTGCTAATTCTACCCCTTCTGTTTTACTGCTTGGCTAAATTCTTGACTAATTCAGCTTTAATATCCCGCTTAGCTTTCTGTGAATTAACTAATAAACCGGAAAATACTGGCACTGGTCGTAACCATCTCAAACCATACCTCTGGTCATTTTTTAAAATTGCTATCCGAGTCGGTTTTTCTATGCTAGGTGTTTATGTAATTTTGCTATTTGTCATCTCTCTTACTTTTGGTTTGCTGGGATTCGTCTTAGGATTGGTATTAAATAACATCTTCGGTAGTCTATTCTTTAGTTCAATTTTAGGTGTAGTATTAATTATTGTTGGCATTATTACTCTTCTCTTCGGACTGCTCCGCTATTTCTCTCGATGGATAATTTCTGAAGTGCCTCTTGCCATAGAACAGGAAATTAATAGTGGACAAAGTGTTGCGAGAAGTTGGGAATTAACTAAAAATTCCGTTGGTCGTATTCAGCTAATTGCTGTAATTGCCTTTTTAGTGACGCTTCCGATTATCGGCATTACTAGTTATATCCCTCAAATAATCCTAATTATGGTTGGACAGGATTCTCCGTTTTACTGGATTGTCTATTCTTCTTCTCTCTTGACAGGTCTAGTAGGGGGAATTTTAGTTTTACCGTTTTGGCAGTCTATTAAAGCCGTACTTTACTATGACCTGCGTATGCGCCGCGAAGGTTTAGGCATGCAGCTGCGCGATACAAATGGGCAATAGCTCCGTTTAATTAAAAGCTCATTACTAACTGCTTAAGTCTTAGTCTTTAATCTATCAAAACTAATCTGTCAAATAAACCCGTGTTCCTCTGCTGACAACTTCACTGTTTGAGTGCGAAGCTTAAAGAAGCCTATAATCTAATTTTTCGAGCTTGGCTCAACTCCCATGGGATTTTTTAACAAAGTCAAACTACAAACTCCAGAAAGTGTTGAACTGGAATTTACTTTAGCAGGAATTGGCAACCGAGCCTATGCACTACTCATTGACTACCTTGCTTTGGGTTTAATTATAATTGTCTTTCTGATTGCTTGGGCATTTTTATCCTTGCAACTTTTAGACATTATTGAAAACCTGGTTGGTAGTAACGGTAGATTAGGACTATGGTTATTATCTATTCAGCTTTTAATTACCTTCTTTGTCTATGTCGGTTACTTTGTCTTGTTTGAAACCTTGTGGCAGGGGCAAACCCCTGGTAAACGCTATGTTAAAATTCGGGTAATTCGTGATGATGGTCGTCCGGTCAGACTTCCCCAAGCAACACTCCGCGCTTTAGTGCGACCTGTTGATGAACTCTTTTTTATGGGAGTATTTTTTATTGCTTTGGGTAAACGGGAAAAACGCCTAGGAGATTGGTTGGCAGGAACCGTAGTTATCCAAGAGGAAAGACCGATTACCCCTGCCAATTTCCCGATATCAGAAGAAGCACAAGCTTTGGCAAATCGTCTCCAGACACAAGCTGATTTGTCTCTTCTCTCACCAGAAGACTTTGCCGTAATTCGAGAGTATTTGCAGCGCCGTGGGGGAATGGTAGCCACAGCAAAGGCAGAGTTGAGCAGAAAATTAGCTCATCAGGTCAAAACAGTAATTACTCTAGAGAAAGTGCCGAAAGGTGTTACTGCTAACTTATTTCTCGAAGCAGTGTATTTAGCTTATCAGCAGCAATCTCCTAGACACTAATTAATTTCTTTACTGAGAGGATGTTGCCAGTTTGTATCCTAGCGCTTTTTTCTTCATGGTCTGAAAAATGTTGTAAAAGCCATTAGCGCGAGAAGGTGTCAAACTAACATTAAGACCAGTTTCTTGGATAAAGTCGGGGGATACCTCCAATATCTGATCGGGAGTTAAACCGTTGAGTCCTTCAATGAGCAACGCTACTAATCCTCTGACCAACTGAGCATCAGAGTCCCCCTGATACCAAATCTTGCCATCTTGAAAGTCGGCAGTGAGAAAAACTTGGGAAGTACAGCCAGGAACTTTATTGGCTTGCGTTTTATCCTCTTCCGGCATTTCTTTGAGTTTCTTGGCGTACCACAGCAGCTGTGCATAACGCTGCTTAGGATCTGCTCGTCGCTTAAAACGCTCTACAATCTTAGCTAGTGCCTCTGGTAGGGGAGTTGAGGTTGATGACATATCTAATAATTTCAGAAATAGTACTTCATAATGATCCTAACAAGGCTGATGCTCTGAGAATGTTCGCCATTGAGGTAAATGTGCCAATACTTTGCTCCGACTTAAAAGGGAGAAAGCAACTTGAACAACAGCGAACCCACAGATACCAAGAACTTCCCGATAGACGAACCTCCTCCGCCAGTTTCCGGAGGAGTCTGAGCAATTTTTATGCCTTCAATTAAATTCTGTGCCGCTTGGTAGCCTTTTGTGTTTCCTTGCTCATTGAACAGTTCGCTTGCTACCTCTGCATCGGCTATCGCTCCCTCCTCGTCCCCTAGTTTATAACGGGACACCCCACGAGCCAAGAAAGCAGCAGCAAAATCGGGTTTGATACTAACTACCTGATTAAATTTTTCAATAGCTCCTTGATAATTACCTCTTTGACCTTCAACTACACCCCAAGCATAAAAGTCTTCTGGAGTTCCGGCGTACTGGGGAATACCAATCGCTCCCTGCACATAAGTGCTACTTAAGCTCACACCAAATAGTTGAGCATTAACCAAAAAAGCATCTCTCAAGTCAGCGCCTGTAAGGTTAGCACCGCTGAGATTGGCACCAGTTAGGTTAGCACCATTAAGAGAAGTACCACTCAGGTTAGCACCACTGAGATCAGCACCAGCTAAATTAGCCCGACTAAGATTGGCACGACTCAAGTCTGCACCACTGAGTTTAGCACCGACTAAATTAGCCAAAAACAGACCAGCATCTTTAAGATCACATCCTTCACACTCTTTGCTAGAAAGCAGCTGCTGGACATCCTGGAGATTTTCTGCCTGGGCCGGATTACTAATACTGGTGGTAGTCAGTAGAATGGCAGTGCTAAAAATTGCAAGTTTTCTATTCATGGCAGCATTTCCCTGTGGGCTGTTGCTCAGTTGCTTTTCTTTGAGTTATTCAGGCATACCTAATCATTACAACATTTGTCTTTAGTGGAGCATCAAGATTGATTTGAGGAATAGCTCTCTTAAAGTTT
>JBAUJE010000274.1:0-26263 GCA_049683475.1 Coleofasciculaceae cyanobacterium
TATAGCGCTACGCGCTAGGGAACAGGCAATAGGCAACAGGCAACAGTAAGCTGTGATTGGGTTTCAAGATGTAAAAACGTCCTAACTTTAACGCGTAGTGCTACATGTAGAAGGTTTTTCCGTCTCCTTACAGACTAGGAAGCCCACGATAGTGGGCTTAAGAAGCATATGATAAAAATTTTGCTAGGAAAAGAAATTTCAGTTCTATTTTTCTGTCAACTTCCAGACACCATCCCAATCTTCTGCTGGTGGTGTTCTGAGCCAATGTTGACAGCGCTGCATATGCAAGTCAGCAGCTTTGTTAGTGGGGTCAGTTGCCATAACCTCGGCAAACTTACCAATAGCGCGAGCAAAATCGCGCTTGAGGTACAGTTCACGTCCATCTTTGTAAACAGAAATCACCTGCTGTTTAGCATCTGGAATTGGTTCACCCTGGAGTCCTACTAGTTCATAAATTGAGACAGGCTTAGTTCTGCCTTTAACGATAATCTTGTCGAGTTCACGTACCACTACCTTGTCAATGCAGGGTTGATAGGTGTTTTCACTAATAATAATGTCACAGCCATATTGCTTACTCGCTCCTTCTAAGCGAGAGCCAAGATTGACACCATCACCTATCGCCGTAAATTCCATGCGTTTGCTAGAGCCGATGTTACCGCTGATCACGCTGTCGGAGTGGATACCAATGCCAATTCTGATTTGCTCTTTATCTCTGGCAAGGCGACGTGCGTTAAACTCGATGAGCCTCTGGCGCATATCTAGGGCAGTTTTTACTGCTCTCCAGGCATGATCTTCTAGGGGCAAAGGCGAACCAAATACTGCCATAATTGCATCGCCTATATATTTGTCAAGTGTGCCTTTGTTCTGGAACACGGCATCGACCATTGACTCAAAGTATTCATTGAGCATGCTAACAACCTCTTCTGCTGTTAGCTTTTCTGTCAGGGTGGTGTAGCTACGAATGTCTGAGAAGAGAACCGTAACGTCCTTGCGATCGCCTCCTAATTTACTATCACCTAGTCTCAGTAACTCTTCTGCTAACTCCTCTGTCATGTAGCGATACATAGTACTCTTGAGGCGCTTTTCGTCACTGATGTCTTCCATGACTACTAGCGCCCCACGTACTTTATTCCCGTCGCTAGCATCAGCAATTGTGTTAACTGACAAATGAACACTATGTTGTTCTTGACTAGCCTTGGACAGTAATGTTTGATCTGGGTAATATTGCTGGCGTGCTTTGGGATCAGTTCCTAGTAGGGCATTTTTTAACCATTGGTCAAATTTGTTACCATCTCCTTTAGTTTTGCCTTCAATCTGCACCCAATCACTAATCAGTTCACTTTCTAGGTGGGCTTCTTCTTCAACACCCAATAATTCCATCGCACTCTTATTAACAGCAATTATCCTGCCTTCTTTATCGGTGGAGATTACTCCATCAGAAAGGCTGCGCAGGATATCACGCTGCATTTGCTCTTGCTGCTTAACGGTATCAAACAACTTAGCATTTTGTAGGGCTACACCGGCCTGAATATTAAACACCTTCATAAACTCTTGGTCAGCCCGATTAAAACTTGCTTTCCAACATTCAGGTGCTTCTGGCCAATGATTCGGATTGTATTCAGGAAAATCACCGGGTTTCTTTTTATTAATTAATTGCGTAACACCAATTAACTCATCATCAGAGTTAAATACTGGCATACACAATAAACTACAGGAACGATAATCTGTCTTCTGATCTGTTTCTCTAGAAGTCTCAGAACCTGGGTCATTGTAAAGATCGAAGCCTATATTGAGAGGCTCACCAGAGATAGCAACCCGACCCACATATCCCTGTCCCATTGGTACGCGAATCTCTGTTAATTTGCCATTGATGGGGATTTGTGTCCATAAATCATTGCCTTCGCGGTCAATCAACCAAAGGGTCGAGCGATCGGCATCCATCAGTTGCTTTGCTTCCTCCATTACCCTCTGGAGAGTTTCTTGCAAATCTAAGCTGGCTTTGCTTAGAGAGTTGGTTGCTGCTATCAAGGCATTGGCAGCTCTTTGCCTTTGGGTTGCTTGCTTTAATGACCTAGATGATTCTAGAATCAGACGAATCGAGGGAGCAAACTCCTCGAATACTTTCTCATCTTCACCACTAAAACCATCAAAGTCTATCTTTTGCTCTAGGGGAGCCTCTGCACTGTGGGGATACTTTAATTTATTAATTAATTGGATAACTGCGACTAACTCTTCCTCTTCGTTTAATAGGGGTAAAGCCAGCATTGTGTAAGTACGGAAGCCAGTTTTTTTGTGTTGTTCTTTGGCTGCACCTGAGCGTGGGTCGTCAAAAAAGTCGTAGGGAATATTGATCGGTTTTTTGGTCGTTGCTACCTCTGCCGCTATGCTGCCATGATCTGCGGGAATGCGAATTTCGCGAGAACCACATCCCTCGCTCTCAACCATTGCCCAGAGTTGATTTCTATCCTCATCTTTTAAAAAGATAGTGGTGGTATCAGCATTGAGTAGTTCCCCTGTCTTATTGGTTATAGAGCGCAGCATTTCGTCAAGGATGGCATCAAATCCCTGGCTTTCGAGCATGCTATCAAGCATTGACAGGGTTTGATTGACTACCTTGAACTTGTTTTCTACATCCTTGGCTACTTGTTTAAAGGTGTCTTTGGTTAGGGGGGCAAGAAAGGCAGAAAAAGTTCCACTAGGTGCTGCTAACGCACTGCTAGATGTTGACTGTTGTTCTTGCCAACTCTGGGCTTCTGATTCAGCATGAACATCAATGATCTGGGAAGATGCGGGAGTCTGGGGAGATGCAGAATTCATATCTCTATTATTTGTAGATCATTTCGGACACAGGATGATTATTTCAGTATCCTAGAGAATAGCAACTCAGACTTAGTGCCCGTTTTGAGCCAATTTTAGACTATTCTTCTCAAAGATTGGTAACTTAATGTAATTTTTAATTGCTATAAGCTAGTAAAAAGGGGGTAGAACCGGTTACAAGGTAAATCAGTATTAATAATTATCTGGACACTCAAAAATTATTCTTGTTTCCCTTTTTGCTGTTAAGGTATCACATATTCTTCTACTTTCCCCCTTTTTATTATTCCACCAGCTTTCTCTTTAGCTCTCCTACTAGTTTTGACGCTGGTTAGCAGCTTGAGAGAGCAAGGACTCAGCAAAGGTTATTGCCTCTTGCGCCGATTTGCCACCAGCTAGCTGAGCAATTTCTTGGGAGCGTCTGTGCGGATCATCAAGGTGACTAACACGAACAACCGTGCGCTCAGCAGCAAGTTCAGATTTATCTAGTGACTGCTCAAGTATAAGTGTCTTTTTATTCTTCGATGTTAGTTTTTTAGAGCGGGAGCTTCCAGATGGTTCAGTGATCTCTAGCTGGGTACTGAGGGTAACAACCTGCTTATCTACTCGGTAGTGTCGGTCGGCCATCGCCGCAATTAACGGCTGGTGGGTAACGCAGAGTACTTGATCTTGTCTAGCTAAATAATGGAGTCTCTCTGCGATCGCTTGGGCGACACGACCAGAAACCCCAACGTCGATTTCGTCAAAAATCAGGGTTTTTTGAGCATCGCTAGCGCTAGTAAAACAGCTTTTTAGAGCCAGCAAAAAGCGGCTCATTTCTCCACCAGAAGCCGTGCGGGAAAGGGGAGAAAGGGGTTCACCAGGGTTAGGAGAGAAATAAAAGGTAACCATGTCTGCACCAGCTGCACTAGGGGTAATTGGTGTAATAGCTACTTGAAATTGCACCTTTTCCATTGCCAAAGGCTTCAACTCCTCTACCAAGCGTTTTTCTAATCCCTCCGCTGTGGTGCGACGGAGTTTAGTCAAATGATTACAGGTATCAGTCAACGCTTCCTGACAGAGCGAATAATCTTTTTCTAGATCTGTCAAAGATTGACCGTCCCCATCTAGTTCTGCTAATTCTGCCTGGAGTTTTTCGTAATGGGAGATAGCCTCAGCTAGGGTAGGTCCATATTTTCGGCAAATTTGTTTAAGGGCAACAATTCTCTCTTCTACTGTCTGTAAGCGTTCGGGATCAGTTTCTAGGGATTCACCATAAGCATTAATCTGATGAGAAGCTTCCACCACTTGGGTCAACGCCGCACTGACTAGGTCGAGCATGACTTGCAACTGGTCGTCATATTTGACCATATCCCCTAATGTTGCTTCTGCTTCCCCTAGTAGGTCTGCACAAGCAGAGGCACCATCATTTTGGTACAGTGCTTGATAGACTTGGTAGCTTTGCTGTTGCAGCTCTACTACGTGGCTGAGGCGCTGACGTTCTTGTTCAAGCTGTGCTAACTCTTCTGCCTCTGTCAGGTTAGCCACTCTTAGCTCCTGGATTTGGTACTGTAGCCAATCAAGTCTTTGCAGTCGTTCTTGTTCAGACTTTCTCCGTTTTTCTAGAGCTTGTAGGGCTTCCTGGCTAGCCATGTAAGCTTTAGCTACTAAATCTCGTTGCTGAGTCAGGGACGAACCGCCGTAGAGGTCAAGTAGCCCTCGCTGTAGTGCAGGTGTCATTAACTGTATCGTTTGACCCTGGGCAGTAATTTCTACTAGGTAATCGCGCAATCTCTCCATCAATTGCCGGTTAACCAAAACCCCATTAATCCGGCTTCTTGAACGCAGACTACCCTGGCTTGCCGTAATTTCCCGACTGCAAACCAAATCTGCTTCATCGAGCAAATCTATATCCTGCTCACTTAACCATGCCGTTATTGCTGAGTCTGCTTGAAAAGTCGCTTCTACTAGAGCACGTTTTGTGCCATTGCGAATTAAGCGATGGCTTACTTTTCCTGATAAGGCAACATCAATGGCATCGAGAATAATTGACTTGCCAGCGCCGGTTTCACCGGTTAAGACGTTGAGGCCAGCACCGAATTCCAGTTCGAGGCTATCGATTAAGGCAAAGTTATGAATCCGCAAAGAAAGCAGCATAGCGATTTTAGACTTTAAACTGAGGGGGTGATGGCAACTGTCCAAATCTTAGACAAACTTAGGCAATGTTGAGTTATCTTCTACGGCTAAAGGCGGCTCTGGTCAAACTTTACCAGCCCTAGCTAATCTTAACCAGTTAAGGCGAGAAGGAAAAACGATTTTTGTTACAATACTTCACATAAGAGTTGCTCTGATCGGTTCTATAGACTAGGCAAGTATGAATACTAAAACAGTTTCCCCAGATCCCCCAAAAGTTGAATTTAAAGAAGCCATACCAAATCAGGTAATGCCAGAGTCGTTAGAACCGATCGTAGCAAGGCAGGAGAGCGAACAGCTCACACCACCAGTGGAAACTTTTACTCAACAGCTACCCGTCTATGAGACAGAAGCACTGCGCTACGATCCAGAAGTAATAGCAGCTCAATACAGCAGAGCGCCACTGAAAGTGTTGGGGCGATCTTTCGGAATTGTTTTTCCCTTTGTCTCTCTTGCTATTGGTCTGTGGTGGGATGGTATTTGGGATCGTCGCCAGGCTAATGAGCGGCGTAGGGCGGTTCAGCTGCGGAAAATGCTGACTAAACTAGGACCTGCCTATATCAAAATAGGACAGGCGCTCTCGACAAGACCAGATTTAGTTTCACCAATTTTCCTAGAAGAGCTAGCACTACTACAAGATCAACTGCCTGCCTTCCCCAACGAATTAGCTTACCGCTTTATTGAGGAGGAGTTAGGAGATGTTCCAGAGCAAATTTATGCTGAACTAACACCAGAACCAGTCGCTGCTGCTTCTTTAGGACAAGTTTATAAGGGCAAACTCAAAACCGGGGAAACTGTCGCCGTGAAGGTACAGCGTCCGGGACTAGCAGAACGTATTGCTCTAGATGTCTATATCTTGAGAGGTTTGGCTAGTTGGGTGAACAAAAACGTCAAGCGGGTGCGCAGTGACTTGGTTGCCATTATGGATGAATTCGGCGCTCGCATCTTTGAAGAGATGGACTATTCCCAAGAGGGACGAAACGCTGAGCGCTTTGCTAAACTTTACGGTTATCTGTCTGATATTTATATTCCTAGTATTTATTGGCAGTACACTGGGCGACGTGTCCTTACCATGGAGTGGATTAATGGCACTAAGCTGACCGATATGGAGGCAATCAAGGCAAAAAATATTGATGCCAAGTACTTGATTGAAATTGGTGTGCAGTGTTCACTACGCCAGTTACTAGAACATGGATTCTTCCACGCTGATCCTCATCCAGGTAATTTATTAGCCACTCCAGAGGGCAAACTTGCCTACCTTGACTTTGGCATGATGAGTGAAGTCAAACCCTATCAGCGCTATGGTTTGCTAGAAGCAGTTGTTCATTTAGTTAATCGTGACTTTGAAGGCTTGGCAAAAGACTATGTCAAGCTGGAGTTTCTCACACCAGATACAGACCTCACACCAATTATTCCTGCACTGGGCAATGTGTTTAGTGATGCCCTCGGCGCAAGCGTAGCAGAACTCAACTTTAAAAGTATCACTGACCAGTTGTCGGCATTAATGTACGAGTATCCCTTTCGAGTACCGGCCTACTACGCCCTAATTATTCGCTCTTTAGTAACGTTAGAAGGTATTGCTATTAACGTTGATCCTAATTTCAAGGTTCTAAGTAAAGCCTATCCCTACGTGGCAAAGCGCTTGTTAACCGATCCTTCACCAGAATTGAGAGCTTCTTTAAAGGATTTGCTGTTCAAAGAGGGGAGTTTTCGCTGGAACCGTCTAGAAAATTTATTGCGCAATGCTGGCCAATCTGATGATTATGACATTAATCAGGTGCTTAATCAGACTCTAGATTTTCTCTTCTCGGAAAGAGGTGCCTTTATCCGTGAGAGGCTAATAGATGAAATAATTAAAGCAATAGATGCTTACGGACGGCGAACTTTTGACAACGTCACCTATTCTTTTCGCCAACGCGTCGGTTTGCCAGTAGATAAAAAGTCAGTGGCAAAGGTAGAAACTAGTCAAAATACGGAGAATCTGAAACGGATTTGGGAGATTTTGCAAGAAACTCCTGGTTTTGACCCCCTACAGCTAGTACCAATCATTCCCCAACTACTGATGAAGCAGGAAACTCAGCACATGGGGCAAAAAATTGCTAACGGTTTAGCACAACGGGTGATTGCACGGCTGATTCGGGAGTCTTTAGTGGAGGATTCCCTGGAAGACATGCCCCAGAATGGTCACAAGAAAGCGCCAGCACCCAAGTTAGTTCTACCTCCGGCGGCGGCTGTTAGATAATAGATTACATAATTTGGCATAAAACTCGGATGTTTAGAGTTGAGTATAGATATAAAGAGAGAAAGGGAGCTTAATCCTCTGTTCAGGCAAAAATCCTAATCTTTACTAGCGCTGGGAAAATAAAGAAAATAGATTTAACGAGTTATACCACTTGATTAAGTATTTAACACTTATCGGTGAGGGGAGAGCTTAGCGTGCAGTTAGTAGGTACTAGCAGAAATCGACTTACTACCTACCACCTCCTCGATTTGTGTCATCCTTAAAGCCAATTGGTATTAAGTTTCCAGTGGTATTTTCAAGAGCATGGATGAGCGACTCGAACAGCTAGTACTTCAAGCGCAACAGCACGCCTCTCAGTCTGAGGAGCGGCAGTTAACCTTAACTCAGCTAGTTGATGAAATACTACGATCGCGAAAAATTGCTCGCCCGCCTATCGGTCAACCTCTATCAGGTGTTTATCAAGACATTTACGAACAAGGTAGGCAACAGCTTTGGCATGAGGTTGAGCAGGAACTTGATAATTACAAACCAACACGCCTTCCCGTGAGGACATGGGTTAGCACCTTGCGCGATCAGGTTTTTAGGAAAATCCTGGATAACGCGCAACTTAAAAATCTAGCCCTAGAAGTCCAAAGACATCCACCTCGCTCTGAGTTACGGCAGCACGCTTTAGGGGAATTGGTTGAAGCGATTCGGCTATCCGGTAAGCTTTGCCGTCCTCATCGCACTCAATTCTCTCCTCAGTTTTATAGTTTACTTTATGAGGAAGCTGTGAATAAAACATTAATCTATGTTTGCCGAAAAATTGACAATTACGATCCCGAACGCGGTCAATTGATGACTTGGGTCAATTTCCGACTTGATCGAGTCATTCTAGATTCCTACCGCGAATTCAGACAGCCAAATATTAAAGATTTACCTTCACTAAATGCCCTAGAGGAACTAGGTCAACGAAAAGAAGCACCTTCCTTGTTTGATAAGGTTCGTGACTCTATTGAGGAAGACAATCAAAATATCTTTAAACAAACCCATATCAGAAATCGACCCGACGCTAGTTTTCAAGCTATAGCTTTAGCACGATTTTCCGGAAAAAGTTGGAAAGAAATTTCAGAGGACTTGGGGATTCCATTACCAACTATCAGCCGTTTTTTTCAGCGTTGTTGCGAAAAATTTCGTTCTCAGTTTAAAGGTAAACACTAATGAGCGACAATCAATCCACCCTCAACCCTGAAATTGAACCCTGGACTTTCACAGTTTCCCTAGCTTTGGAGGCTCATTCACGAGCTCAGCAATTCCAACGCTACCAATCCACTCCTGAAAAAGCTAAACAGGTTTACCTCAATAGTCTGGCTGTGTATGCTGTGAATATTTACTTGCAGTGCCGAGGATTTGAGACAGACTTAGAGAAGAGTGGGTGTTGGGATTCAGCGATACAGATGCTGATGGATACTGCCGATTTAGAGGTCAAAAATTATGGCAAATTGGAATGTAGACCTGTCTTACCAGCTTCAGAGGTACTCTACATTCCAGAAGAGGTTTGGGCAGACCGAATTGGCTTTGTTGCAGTACAACTTACTGAATCCTTGAGAGAAGCAACAATATTAGGATTTGTGGACAAGGCATCAAGATCGGAGATGCCCTTGAGCCAATTGCGATCGCTTGGCGATCTGCCAGGATACCTAAATCAACTCAAACCCTTAGTTAATCTAAGCCAATGGTTTGAGGATATCTTTGAAGCCGGTTGGCAAGCAATAGATGCTTTACTAAATCGAGAACCTACCGAGTTAGCATTTGGATTTAGAAACACTCAGCAAACTGACATTTGCCGAGGCAAACTCATTGAGTTAGGAGAACTTAATCAATCTGTCGTGATGATTGTCATGCTCACTGGAGAATCTGAGCATGACAGAGAAATTGGTGTAGAGGTACAGCCTCCAAAATCTCAAATCTACCTGCCTGCCAATCTGCAGCTGATGTTACTCAATGAAGAAGGAGAAGTCGTTATGGATGTTCAGGCCGGAAGCGACAATAAAAAGATTCAGTTGGAGTTTGAAGGGGAAACAGGTGACTGTTTTAGCGTTAAAGTGGCTCTGGGTAATGTTAGCGTAACTGAAAATTTTGTCATTTAAGTTGAGCGATGGCAAAGCTAATTATTCTCAAGTTAGATGGTGATTTTCAACAGGGTTTTCGGGCAACCCTGGAGATTGGCTTAGAAGGCGAACGTCCTGAAGTGGAGATTGTTGGCAACTTACCCCCCGCAACAGAACTAGCAGAACACTATCGTCGCTGGCAATCTACCTATCACAGCTTGGGAAAATGTCGCATCATTAAACCGAAACGAGTAAAGATTGATGGTTCTCTCAAGAAAGGGAGAGAGGAATGCCGCATCCTTGCTAAAACATTAAGCGATCGCCTCAATACCTGGCTTAGAACTGAGTCGTTTCTCTCACTCCGAGAAAAGTGGTTAGAAAAAGTTAGTCCGTCAGATCAAGTAAGGATAATTCTTCAGAGTGAAAATCGCCAGCTATGGCAACTACCTTGGCATCGGTGGGAGTTGTTTGAACGCTACAGTTTTGCTGAAATTGGACTTAGTCCACTGCAATATGAAAGTCCCCCTAAAAGAGAAATACCTACTCCTCAAAATCAAGTCAAAATTCTAGCAGTTTTGGGTAATAGCAAAGGCATTCAGATTGACGAAGATCGGCAACAGTTAGAACATTTACCGGGGGCAGTCACAACATTTTTAGTGGAACCGCAACGGCAGGAGTTTAATGAGCAGTTGTGGGAACAACATTGGGATATTCTCTTTTTCGCAGGTCACAGTCAAACCGAGGGGCAAAGCGGACGGATTTATCTCAACCGAACCGATAGCTTAACCCTTGATGAACTCAAATATGGCCTTAAAAAAGCGGTTGAAGGAGGTTTGCAACTGGCGATTTTTAACTCCTGTGATGGTTTAGGGTTGGCCCGGGAGCTGGAAGAACTGCAGATTCCTCAACTGATTGTAATGCGTGAGCCAGTACCAGACCGAGTGGCCCAAATTTTTTTAAAGTATTTTCTGGGCAGCTTTGCCAATGGCAAGTCGCTCTACCTCGCTGTGCAAGAAGCACGTCAGCGACTGCAAGGTCTAGAAGATGAATTTCCCTGTGCTAGTTGGTTACCCGTGATTTGCCAAAATCTGGCAGCCGAACCGATGATTTGGCCAAACTTGCCCACACCAGTACAAAAAAGGTCGTCGGATCGAGTTCGTCGCTCAATTTTCTCCCGCCGGGGTGGTGTGGGAACCGTCTTCGTAACGAGTTTAGTGGTAACTAGTTTGTTGATGGGAATGCGATCGCAAGGATTCCTGCAAGGGTGGGAGTTAGAAAGCTACGACCAACTCCTGCGCCAACGCCCTTCTGAACCGGCCGATCCTCGCCTCTTATTGGTTGGCGCTGATGAAGCTGATATTGGCCAATACAAGCATCCCCTACCCGATGCTGTCCTCGCTCAGGTGATTGAAAAACTCGAACAGCACCAACCTGTTGCAATTGGACTTGATATCTTCCGGAACCAGCCAGTACCACCAGGTCACGAGTCACTGAATGTCCAACTTCAGCAGAATCAACACCTCATTAGCACCTGCACCTTTGGTACTGGGGAAGGACAAGACATTGCCCCTCCCCCTCAAAGCCCAACAGAACAAGTCGGCTTTAGTGACCTAGAAAATGACCGACAAGACTACACCGTCCGTCGTCATCTTTTATCCCGTAGCCCGAATCCAATTTCTTCCTTGTCCCTCTGCCAAACCCCTTATTCCCTCAGCCTGCAACTGGCAATCCAATACTTACAAGCACAAGATATTCCGATCAAAACGACTCCGGATAAAAACTGGCAGTTTGGTAGCGTTGTCTTTAAACGCTTAGAACCTCGCAGTGGCGGGTATCAAAATCTAGATGCGCGGGGCAATCAAATATTGGTGAATTACCGCGCCTCACCTCAGATTGCTCAGTCTCTCACCATCAAGGAGGTTTTAACTGGGCAATTTGAACCTGATTGGGTCAAGAATCGGGTTGTTTTGATTGGGGTAACTGCTGCAAGTATTCAAGACTATCACGACACTCCTTATGGTCGAATGCGAGGGTTGGACATTCACGCCCATTTGGTAAGCCAGATTCTCAGTACAGTATTAGATGAACGCCCTTTGATTGGGTGGTTACCTGAATGGGGGAATGTAGTGTGGGTATGGGTTTGGTCGCTGACGGGTGGAATGATAGTTTGGCAATTGAAGTGGCGCAGTGTCTGCAAAGAGCGATCACCACTGCTATTGGTTCTTGGACTAAGTATGGGGGTTGGGATTTTGTACGGAGTGTGCTGGGTTTTCTTGCTCCAAGGAAGTTGGCTTCCATTCGTCCCAGCTGTATTAGGGTTAATTGTTACTGGAGGAGCGATCGCCTTTAGTCGAGCTCCAATCCAACAGCAACCATAGGTACTCTTGAGTACTCATTTTTTCATTGCGGAGTAAATCGATGATTTCTCTACTAAAAATAAAACTTGTTTTTATTACTGTTTTGGTAGTTACTAGCTTTACTCGTGACCCAACGCCAGTTATTGCCAAGCAAACATCTAAGTCACCACTTCCCACTACTGGAACCCCTGATAATCCACGAACCTTGGGAGAAACGCAGGTATCTCTGCCACCAGCCCCCGATACTGGAACCCCTGATGGCAATCGGACAGCGGGGGGAACTCGTGGGACCTGTAAGCAGAAAGAAAACACGCAGACAGATAAGCCACTGACTGCTTTGGTACCTGAAAATGCTAAAGGGTTAACAACTTCTGAACATCCAGTCTTTTGGTTTTACATTCCTGATGTTCCTGAAGATGTAGACTCCATCGAGTTTTCGTTACATAATCAAGAAGAGAAGATAACTCTCTACCGAACTTCTATTCAACTCACTCAAACACCTGGAATCATTGGTGTTTCCTTTCCATCAGATCCAGAATATGTTCTAGAACTTAATAAGAACTATCACTGGCGTTTTATTGTTTATTGTCCTCAGCAAGAAATGTCTGACGATCCGGCTATCTTGTTGGAACTTGATGGTTGGGTAACACGAGTTCAACAAAGTCCTGACCTTGAGAACCAAGTCATTTGGTACGACGAGCTGACAAATTTAGCTAGACGCTATCTCGACGAACCACAAAATTCTGAAGTTAAAGGTGCTTGGCTGGAATTGTTAAAGTCTGTGGGTTTGGAAGAATTGGCTCAAGCACCTCTAGTTGGTTCAATTAGTAATGAAGATATCGGAAACTCAACTGAAACTAGAAATGACCATTATGCTCTGTTGCTGAATCTGGGGAAATTAGACTCGAGAGTTTCTCAGAATTAACACTGCTGACGAAATATTTTGCGACATTGTTTTGTCGGGTGTAACCCCCAAAACTTGCCGATTTTGGGGGCGGCTTTAAGTTTGAGCACTCAGCAATCAATACGCGAAAAATCAGAGAGTATTTTCTGATAGGCTTTGCTGACAACGCCTAGTTCAGAAGACGGAGAAATAGTTTCAACTTTAAGGGCTTTAAGCTTTGCCACGCATTCACTCGATTCTAATAACAGATCGGGAGATGCTAATTGCTTGTGAACCCCTGCTGTTATCGTTGCTCCTAATGTGCAAACTGAGGCAATAGTAGTTGTAAATCGCCAATTACCCACGATTGGCTCTCCAGCAATCGCCGATTCTCCAGCAATAAAGGTTGCGACTACACCAAGGAGGAGATTAATGATACTGCATCGCTTATCAATGGCTTTGAGCCGATTCTTTTGCCCTTCTGCTTTCTGAAGGCTGTGTTGAATCTGTTGCTGCAAAACACTGTATTGCTCACTTGGGTCACCTGGTGTGACATTTGAATCGATTGACATGTTTATTGCCCCTCTGGTAGATTTTTTAATATAATTCCATATCTTGCCTCTAAAGCTCAATTCTAAAGGCTTCCTAATATTTGAAGTTTAGACTAAGTGGGGTCTAGCAAGACTGCAATTGCTTAGAATACCAGCTTGTGCTGATCGCTTTCCCTGGAAATGCAATGCTGGCGAAAGCGAACTACCGAAGGTATCACTAACACCCAAAGGTTTGTGTAGAATTTAGGCAAATTTTTCTCCAGCTATTTCAGGTTTAGTTTTATATTTATCTAATTCTTTTAATCTTTCTTTTGGCTTGAAAACTTCAAAGGTTAAAGGGAAAGTTATTCTATATAAATAACCATAAGCTGTTATTACAACTATACCATTTTCTGTTTTTCCAATATATTGCTGTTTCACATAATCGATACTTTTTCCTTTTTTAACATCTCCTGTTTTGTCTATTATTAGACGGCTTTAGTAAGACCCTATTCAAAAAAAAGTTCTTGCCTAAAGAGGATTTGAGGATTTGGATAAGTACTCCATGATAAGCGGATTTGGTATTACTTAGCCTGGATAGCCAAAACTTTATGCATTCTTTACACAAATTAATCTTTTGGATTTTGCATAAAATCATGGAATTTTGAGTGGAGTTATATACAGAAGAGGTCAAAGAAGCTAAACCCTCAGATCAAATACCAACTTACAACTACCCGGTATTTGCTTATCTAACCATTTCTTCAAAAGAAAATTACCTATCTCTACTTGTACAGGGGGCAGGCTTGAATCAGCGTTAAACATCTAGGAGAGCAGTCGCTGACTCCAGTTTTTCTACCTATTAATAAATTAAATCTGCCTCCAAAAACCTAACATAGATTTGGAGATTTAGCGATGGTAACGCTTAATGGTTTGTTAGATAATACAGACTTAATTCATCCTAGTCGTCCTCGTCGTTTTTATGACGATTACTTGTTGAGCAATATTTTGCCAGGTCAGCAAGTACAGGTCAATTTAGATGCAGGTTTTGACACCTACTTACAACTAGTGAATGCTGACACAGGAGTAATTATTGACTTTAATGATGATGGTGGTGTTGGTTTAAACTCCCAACTAACGTTTACTGCTCAAGAAAACATCAATTACATTCTCCGCGCTACTTCCTTTGGACAAAACGTTACTGGCAATTACACCCTTACAACCAGTACGGGAAATGCCACGCCTAATACTGTAATTCCAGTTAATCAAACCCTCATCGGTAATTTAGCCAGCAGTGATCTAAATAATCCTACTCGCACAGGTCGTTTTAGCGATGACTATACACTGAGGGGAGTTTCTGCCGGTCAACAAGTCCAGATAAATCTCAGTTCCGATGATTTTGATACCTACCTGCAACTGGTGAACGCTAACACGGGTGGAGTTATTACCTTTAACGATGACGGTGGGGTCGGTTTAAATTCCCAGTTAACCTTTGTTGCGCAAGATGGTATTGACTACGCTGTGCGGGCAACGTCTTATGGCCAGAATGCTACAGGTAGCTACACCCTGGGTGCAAGGAACTTTATTACAGGCAACCAAACTCTTACCAGTACTTTATCTAGCAGTGATCCAAGTAATCCTACTCGAACAGGTCGTTTCAGTGAGGACTATTTTCTGGGAGGAATTTCTGCTGGTCAAGATGTACAGGTCAACTTGACTGGTAATTTTGATACCTACCTGCAACTGGTGAACGCTAACACAGGTCAAGTCATATCATTTGATGATGATAGCGGTGCTGGTTTAAATTCTTATCTAAACTTCACGGCCCAACAGGGAACTGACTATATCCTGCGAGTTACCTCTTACGGACAGAATGCTACAGGCAATTATACCTTGAGTACAAGTTCGACAACAACTCGCAACTTTAATCTCAACTTTGCCTCTAGCGGTCAAAGCATTTGGAATACCGGCAATGAGTTCACCATCCGCGACAACCGCTTTCTTGGAACACAGTGGGATCGGAGTGGTTCTAGAACGTTTTTGGGTTTGGGCGTTCAAGGCTCTACCCGTGGTCGAGTTGGTCTACAGTCTGACTTCAACTTGAACGGTGGTACTGTTAACGCTTCTCTACCTATTGACTTCTGGTTAGAGCTTCCGAGTCAAGTTCGTCCTGGTGAAACTGTTACAATCAGCTCCGGATTCTCTCTAGATAATGGGGCAACTTTCTCTACCATCGGTTCTAGCGCTTCCTACGCTTTAGACTTAATCTTGGAGACACGCGCAAATGCAGGTGTCCGAGGATTTGGTCGCAATGCCAATATCATCAATCGTAGTATTAACGGTTCGCGCAATCTACTTAATCTTAACTCCAATAATGCTACATACAATCTCTCTGAAAGCCAGCTGAACGGGTTTGGTAGCTTTGAGTTGCATTTACCCCAAATTAATACTCAAGGTAGCATTAGTGGCAATAACACTTTGTCTTCACAAGGGAACGATAACTTTTTCGATGCCACCCTGGACTTAGACCGAGTTGCCACGGCACTGTTACCTATCCCTAACCTGGAGGGGAGTACTAGTTTCGGTATCGGCCGAGCTAACTATAACCTTTTAGACGTAGAACTAGACTCCGAGTTAGACGTACGTCAAGAGTTTGATTTGCAGGTTGATGAGTTGACTGGACAGCTTATCTTAGAGAATGGAGAACGAATTAACTTCACAGTTGGTGAAGATATCACCTTTACCGTACCAGAGGGAATTGGTAATTCTTTAGAGTTCGATGCTCTCCTCAACCTAGACGCTGACTTCAGCAACCAAACCATTTTAGGCTACGACGTTGACTTAGATCTTGAAGCATTGTCTTTGAACGGCAACGTCCACATTCCGATACCGCTTCTACCAGATATCAACAGAAATTTCAGCTTGGGTCCTGTTTATGATCGGAGCTTAGACATCTTGAGTGGGGAATTCAATCTTTTTGATCGAACCTTTGATTTAAGTGGCTTTAATCAACACTCCTTAAGCTTCAATGTAGCGGCTGTTACTTAATATCACCAGTTATTGGTTTCTAAGTAGGTGGGCAGAATTAACTATAAAATACTAACCTCTCCCCCAGCCCCTCTCCTACAAGGCGAGGGGAGTAAGATGTTCAAGGGCGCTATGTTCGCTTTATTTACACCCACCTACTTAGTTAAACTCAGAGTTGAAGTTATTTGCTCTAAGTTTAACTGTTCTGATTATCAAGTAGAAAAGTGTGGATTTTTGTTTGAAGCTTTAAGGATTTGAAGCACATAAGGTGGATTAATAATGTGCTTGCTCGGGTTATCTAAATTCTGGATAGAAGCTTAATACAAATGAAAATTTTCTAGGTATAGTTACCGATTGACTTATTGTCTGGCTCGGTAATTACTGCTTTGTAGATAAATATAATGATGAATATAAATTGTGCATTTTTTGCATAAATTAATATTTGGATTTTTGCATAAAATACTGAATTTTTGAGTGGAGTTATATATAGAAGGGGTTAAAAAATCACTCCTTATACAAACTCACTGTTGTAAAAAAAGATAAAAACCATGTCAAACATTAATCAATTTACTTCTAATCCTGACCTTTCTTCTGTTAGTGACGAACAATTGTTCACTGAATTAACCCCAGAAGAGAGTGCTGTTGTAGAAGGTGGTGCTTTCGTTCGCATACATTCTCTTCGCGCTATTAGAGCTGGTGCAGATGGCTTCTTTGGAGGTGATGACGATACCTATATCGAAATTGGTGGTAATAGAGTGTGGGGAGTGAGGCGTTTTCGTACAGGCGATTGGTTCGATGTCCAACGAGGCAGAGACTTCGAGCATGTTGCCAACATAGAAATTTTTGACAATGACCGTTGGCCTAACCCGGATGATCCGATGGGTAGCTTTACTGTCGGGAACACTCCAACTAATGGTGTGAGAGGAAGGAGAGTACACGGAAGTGGCTCTATCTATGATGTGTACTACAGTGTCACAGCCTAAAGCAAGGCTATAAGTTGTTGCTCAAAGACTTTCTACCGCCTTAAGTATGTCAGTACAGCGCAAAAAGAGTCGGGGTGACCGCTTCGACTCTTTTTCTTCCCCAGTCATTGGTTGGAAAGATGAAACACCAGATTGTCCTACAACACTCTGAAGAAGACTGTGGTGCAGCTTGCATTGCAACTATCGCCAAACACTACGGACGCACCTTTGCCCTCGGCCGAGTCAGAGAAGCGGTAGGCACTGGGTCACGGGGAACCACTCTGCTAGGATTAAGTCGGGGAGCAGAGACATTAGGATTCAATGTCCGTCAAGTTAAAGCCAATCCTCAAGTTCTAGACCAATTACATAAAGTTCCCCTACCAGCCATCATTCACTGGAAAGGCTATCACTGGGTAGTCTTCTACGGACAAAAGCGCCAAAAATATGTAATTGCTGACCCTGGTGTTGGCATTCGTTACCTCAGCTGCCAGGAGTTTATTGCCGGTTGGGGTAATGGCATTATGCTACTACTACAACCAGATGAGAGCCGCTTTGGGGAACAACCAAACGATAAAGTGGGGGGCTTTAGCCGCTACCTGACTCGTGTCTGGCCCTACCGCTTTATTCTCGCTCAAGCGATCGCCATTAACATTGCCATTGGACTACTTTCCCTCGCCTCCCCCTTAATGATGCAGCTGCTAACCGATGATGTACTGGTGCGGGGAGATACCCAACTGCTAACCACCGTGGCAATTGGGGTTATCGCCATGAACCTCTTTAGAAGTGCCATCGGTCTGGTGCAGTCTCATCTTATCGGTCATTTTGGTCAACGGTTGCAACTAGGTTTAATCCTTGAATACGGGCGAAAACTATTGCACTTACCTTTATCCTACTTTGAAGGTCGTCGCAGTGGAGAAGTGGTCAGCCGTATTGCCGATGTTAACGCTATCAATGACTTAGTTTCCCAAATTGTCCTCGGTTTACCCAGCCAATTTTTTATCGCCCTAGTTTCCTTGGGCTTGATGCTGTTCTATAGTTGGGAACTGACTATTGCTTCCTTAGCAGCTTTTGTCATTGTGACAATCGCCAACTTACTTTTTCTGCCTGCCTTGCGCCGAAAAACTCGCGACCAAATTGTCTTAGGCACAGAAAACCAAGGATTTTTGGTGGAAACCTTTCGCGGTGTCCAAGTTCTCAAAACCAGCCATGCTATCCCCCAAGCTTGGCAAGAGTATCAGAGCAACTACGGTCGCCTTGCTAACCTAGGCTGGTCGGCAATGAAGCTGGGGCTTTACAGTAGCACAATTACCAGTATTCTTTCTACTTTTACCAATATTAGTTTACTCTGGCTCGGTAGTTACCTGGTGATTAATCAAACATTAACCATCGGTCAGCTAATGGCCTATCACGGTATGAGTGGTAACTTTCTCGGCTTTCTGAGTTCTCTGATTGGCTTATTTGATGAGTTTATTACTGCTGGTGTGGTTATTGACCGCCTCACAGAAGTAATCGACGCTACCCCAGAAGACGAAAATGATTTTAAAAAGCCTTGGGTAGAAATTCCTGGTAACGCCAGTATTACCTGTACCAATCTTAATTTTCACCATGCAGGTAGAGTTGACCTGCTGCAAGATTTTTCCCTGACTATCCCCGGTGGTAAAGTAGTTGCTCTCATCGGTAAATCTGGCTGTGGCAAAAGTACTCTAGCTAAACTAATTGCTGGCTTATATTCCCTCGTCTCTGGTAATGTCCGCTATGGCATCTATAACCAACAAGACCTATCCCTAGAAAGTCTGCGACAACAGGTAGCACTCGTACCCCAAGAGGCTCATTTCTGGAGTCGCTCAATCATTGACAATTTCCGTTTCAGCTATCCCCAGGTAACTTTTGAAAGTATTGTAAGAGCTTGCCAGATAGCTGGTGCCGACGAATTTATTAGTGAACTCCCTGACAAATATCAAACAGTCTTAGGAGAATTTGGAGCAAATCTATCTGGTGGACAACGGCAAAGATTAGCCATAGCCAGAGCGATCGCTACTGACCCACCCATACTAATTTTAGATGAATCCACTGGCGCTCTCGACCCAGTCAGTGAAGCTGAAGTATTAGATAAACTGCTGTACTATCGGCAGGGCAAAACCACAATCATGATTAGCCATCGTCCCAAAGTTATTGAGCGAGCTAATTGGATTGTACTGCTAGAAAAAGGACATTTGAAAATCCAAGGTACTCCAGAAGAACTGCGCCAAATTGCTGGTGACCATTTAGACTTCTTCGATGATGTTGTCTCCTCAAGAAACGCTTTGATGGTCAAACCCTCTCGATTTTACCCTAACGGCAGTTCCCCCACGAGCAGTAAGTTCTCAGGTGTTTAAGAAAGCTTATTAGGAAAGATGGGGAGGCAGGGGAAGCAGGGGAAGAGGAGTTAGAGATTACCCGAAAAGTATTGAAAAAACCTTGTTTCATTCCCTTCTGCCTTCTGCCCTCTGCCGTCTGCCTTAAAGCCAGCTACTTTGTACCTCATCTATCTGAGTAACGCTATATTATTATGATTAGCAACTCCAACACAGACTTTCTACCCCCAATTCAAGACAACGAATTTCTACCACCAATTGGTCGTTGGACTACCGTGGGCGGACTAGTTATCGTCATTGTCGTGGGGCTAGCTATCCCACTCGCTTCTGTAGTCAAATACAAAGAAACCGTCAAAGCTCAAGCCAGCCTGCGTCCTGCTGGTGAATTGCGGGTTGTTCAGGCTGCTACAGATGGTCAAGTGATGGACATTTCTGTTGAAGAGAATCAAGTTGTTAAAACTGGAGATGTCATTGCTACTATCGACGACTCTCGCTTGCAAACCCAAAAAAGTCAACTGGTTAGCAACATACAGCAGGGACAGCTACAACTGTTTCAAATCAATGCCCAGATTAGTGCCCTCGATAAGCAAATCGAGGCAGAAACTAACCGTATTAACCGTGCTGTTGACTCAGCTTATGCTGAACTAAGCCGCCGCCGTCGGGACTATCAAGATAGGCAAATTACCACTATTGTTGAATTTGAAGAAGCACAGGCTAACTTAAGGTCAGCCAAGGCGGCTTTAAAGGCAGCTAATTCAAAACAAGAGCGATATCAGTCTATTGCAGATAAAGGAGCCATTTCTAAGAATCAATTGGAGGAAGCGCAATTAGAGGCATCGCAGCAAGAACAAGTAGTTGAGGCAACCAAAGCTAGACGAAAACGCGCCCAAGCTGCACTTAACCCTTCCCAAGCAGAAGTGGCGATCGCTACTCAAGGTATTGCACAAGAAAAAGCTAGGGGTCAAGCCACCCTGGCTATTTTAAACAAAGAAAAGGAAGCTCTTATCCAGCAGCGCATTGAAGTTCAAAAACAGCTAGCACACGATAGGCGTGAACTCCAACAAGTGGAAATTGACCTTGGCAAAACTATCATTAGAGCTACAGAAGATGGTATTATTTCCCAGCTCAACCTAAGAAACCCTGGTCAGGCTGTGCAACCAACAGAGGAAATCGCCCAAATTGCGCCTACTCATTCTCCTCTGGTTGTCAAGGCTCTGGTAAATACTACCGATATTGGTAAAGTCAAGACAGGTCAAAAAGCACAACTACGGATACATGCCTGTCCCTATCCAGATTATGGCACTCTCAAAGGTACTGTCAGTGCGATTTCTCCAGATGCTATCACACCTCAAGGCAATGGAGTAGTTGCACCAGCTGCCGCCAAAGCTTCTCATCGTAATTTGGGTGCAGCCAGCGCTTTTTATGAGGTAACGATTGAGCCAGAAAGCCTTTCTTTGGGTCAAGGTTCTGATTTGTGTCAGATTCAATTGGGTATGGAAGGTAGAACCGATATTATTTCTAGGGAGGAGACTGTTCTACGATTTTTGCTGAGGAAGGCAAGGCTGAGTACAGATTTATAGCAGTTTCCTCCAATCACACTCTCAATCTTTTTTTGCAATAATCAAGCTCTTATTTTTTTGAATTTTGCCTAAAACTCTGTTTTTTTGAGTGGAGTTATATACAGAAGAGGACAAAGAAGCTAAACCCTCAGAGCAAATACAAACTTGCAACTACCTGGTATTTGCCTATCTAACTATTTCGTTTAAGAAAATTTTCTCTCAATATATCTGTGCAGGATGCCCGATTGAATCAGCGTTACTACAACCAATTCCCAACCAACACATAAGGAGCCCAATAGTAAGGAGCCTTATACCTCTCAAACAAAGCCAACTGAGCCTGATGCAATGCCTCAGCCTTCGTGACATCAGAATCAGTCAATTCCTTGTAAAAATATCCCATCAGCTCAGCCGTAGAACGATCGCTCACTTGCCACAGGGTTGATAATACACTACGCGCCCCTGCCCGCACTGCTATCCCCGCCAGTCCCAATGTCGCTCTGTTATCCCCTTTTGCCGTCTCGCAAGCACTGAGAATCAGTAACTCAACATTGCCAGAAGCGCTTCGGTTGTTATTCCGGAGCAAGTTATTTAATTTGTTACTTTTGAGGAGCTGATTGTAAGTCAGAATAAAAGTTTCTTCAGGATCAGAACTAAACTTACCATGGGTGGCAATGTGAACAGTGGAGAAATTTCCCGAACTAATTTGCTGTTGAAGATTGGTTTCTGTAAACTCTAGATTTAGCAGCGATTCTGAAGAGACGATACTGCCAATTTGCTGCAATTCTTCTTCTACATTGGCAAGTTGACTAAACATTCGTCCCTCAACTTGCCGTTGCTCACTCACCCCTGCTGTTAAAACTTTTAGCTGTTCTCGCTGTAAGGGACGGAGGTCAAATAGTTGTACTCCTGGAACTAAAACAAGGGCGTACTTTTTCTGCATCAGATACTCTTGGCGTTTACCATCATAGAGGACTGACATGGGAATATTTCTAAGAACTCCATCAAGGACAAAAACTAAAGTTTTGATGTTTTCACTATTTTCTAAATCTTGTTCTAGGGGTTCAATTAACCATTTATAGAGGTTTGTCCCTTGTTCAATAACAACTTCAGGTCGATTACGTTTTAATATACTAAAGCGTAACTCAATCGCTGTTTTTTCAAGTTCAGTTTTTTCAACAGTAGTAACGTAGTGATTGAGAGGTTGACCAGGAAACTTAGCAATAATTGCCAATCGATCTTCTAGAATAATTGGATAAATAAATGTAGCTTCTTGGTCTATAGTGTCAATACTCTGGGTAATTTGTATTTGTTGAGCAAGATTACAACTTAAGAAATTTTCTAGTTCTGCTAATTGGAGGGAGTCAATTACCTCAATCGCTTGCCGGAGATTTTCTTGACTTATTTTTGAATTTCCTTCCTTTCTCAGTAGTAAATTAACGAGCTGACGGTGAATCGGTTCTACATTATCCCGAAATGAAAATTGTACTTCTGAATTGATAGTTAATAAGTCACCACGAAGAGATTTGAGAGTTCTAATCGCTTCTTGATAGGCAGCGATTGCTCTTTTTTTATCCTCAAGTTTTTCCCATAAACGCCCCAACTGCCACTCCCAAAGATAGCGAATTTCAGGTGCTTGAATATCTTCGGCTAAAAGCAGTGCTTGCTGAGTCAATTCTAGAGATTCACTCAATTGCCCATGCCCAGTTAACTCATACAGTTCACCAAGCTGACCGAGAGCGTAAGATTGAACTCTTTCGTCATTAAGACTTTGAGCCTGTTGAATCGCAGGGGCTAAAATTTGGGCAATTGCAGAGGGATTAGGAACCAAAGGTTGGGAACTTGTTAAAGACGTAGAAGGAAAATTATCCTGTACTGGCTTCCCTGCTACGATTATTTTATTTTCGTCAACTCTCTTAGATGCTGTAGTTAGGGGTTGTTTTCCCCAATACTTAGCTCCTCGTTTCATTAAACTTTGGGCAAAGTTCAGTCGAGCATAGATAGCCGTTCGACTCAGAGGTAAACTATCAATTGAATCCTGAATTGTTGACGTTAATTTGACCACTTCTGACCCTTCCCCGGTTTCTACCCAAAGGCTTAGCAAATTGAGTTGGGCTTGGAGTTGCAGGGTAGGAGAGTTAGATACTTGTTGATAAAAGGCGATCGCTCCTTGAAGATACTGTTTAGCCTCTTCTTCTTGAGCAAATGCGATCGCTCGGTTTCCCAAAGCTCTTTTAACATTCCCTAACTCTAGAAATGCAGTATCTTCAGCTTGAGGGAGTTGAGCATCTTGAGCCACTTGCAAGCTTTTTTGCAAGACAGTCTGAGACTCCTTAAAATGCCCAATTCGTCTGAGTACCTTACCGAGGTTTTGTAATCCAGTGGCTTGGAGATGTGAGTCAGATTGTTGCTGTAGGATTTGCTCAACTTGAGATAACTCTGCTTTAGCTTGACTAGTTAATCCTAGAGCCTGTAGGGCTGCGGCTTGATTAATCAAGCTACCAATCACACCCGTCTGATTGTTCCCTTTTCCATAGGTAACTGCTGCTTTTTTCCAAGTTTCTAAAGCCTCTGACCAGTTTCCTATTGCTGCTTGCAAACGACCTTTTGTATTTAACGCTTTGGCAAGAATATTTAAGTAAGTTTGGGTGTTGGCCAAGTCTTGCTGATTATTGAGAAAATTGAGGCAGTTTGTAATCGCCTCTTTTGCCTCCTGCCATTGTCCTAGTTGCTGATAAGCGAGGGAAAGATAGCGCAAAACTAGTGCTTGATTGAGGTTATCTCCCTGGCTTACAAATGCAGTAGCAGCCTGTTGCCAAATCTCTAACGCTTCTGAAAATCGTTCAGCATTATAACGTTCTATGCCCTGTTGCAGAAGCAACTGAGCGGTTGAAGTTTGAGAACTTACCTTAGAGGTTCCTTCAACCCGTTGAGCTGAAAGGGCTGGAACATATAGAGTTGTAATAAATGTGACCAAAGCTACCAGGATAAATACTAGTATTCGCTGGTAACCCCGGAAAAGTTTGCTCAGGCGATGCCTAATTAAAGGGGATTTGATATTCATGACAGGTTTTTAGACAGGCCCAAATCAAAGAATCACAAATAGCTAACGCAAACGACAGCTACCTTGGACATGAGAAGTAGGCACCTCAGCAACAAGAACAACATTTCCTTGTTCATCAACAATCCACCCCTGCGCTTCTACGATTTGTTTCGGTGAATTTGCCTCAGCAGCACTTACTGGGTTCTGTGGCACATCATCCCAAATGTTAGTACTGCTGAGGGATTCGTAAGGACTCGACGCTAAGCCCCCTCTACCTATATTAAAAAAGGCGATCGCGCCCGACTCATCAGCAGCTTGACAACCTTCAGCCACTTTCACCGGGCGTGGTAAAGTTGGCAATTGAGTTAAGCCACGACTTGGGTCAACACTGGGGCGATCGATGGCTACCACACCGTCTAGCCCAAACTCTGAACTTGCTGTGATGTCACTCATGGGAGTCAGTTCTTCCCGGAATTGAATGCCGAAAATACCCTGAGCAGTAATATTGATATTGCCACCATTGCCTGCAAAGGCGTTAGCTGTTATGTCACTATTCTCTTCATCAACAGCAACTATAAAGTCGCTATTGATTGTAATATCACCACCGTCACCACCCGCTAGGTCGGTACCAGCAGTAGTGGAAATATTACTGCCGTGACGCAGTAATAAAATATCCCCAATTGCTAGGGTAATATTACCCCCATCCGTACTAGCTGTTTCCGCCGAGATTAAACTCTGATTGTTGAGGGTAAGGGTACCTGCTTGGATTTGTATGTCGCCGCCCTGACCAGTTCCCTGAGAATCGACATTCGTGACAATGCGGCTTAGTTGACCATTACCTCCCACCCCATCTAAATAGACCCCATCACGAGCCAAAATTGTGACCTCGCCAGCATTGCCTTGGGCGAACGACGCAGTTTCTACCTTCGCACCATTAGTAATGAAAAGTGACCCCGCTTCAACCTCAATGCTGATGTTGCCACCATTGCCTCTGGCATCATCTATCTCGTCCTTCACGCCAACACTACTAACGATCGCACTGTCAGGGCCAAACTCATTTACCCCGTCTAATCGGACACCCTCCTGGGCAAAAATCGTAATATTACCCGAATCTCCCCGACCATAAGTGTCGGCTAACAATTCACCGCCATCAGTTAGAGAAACCCATCTAGCCCTGATTGTAATATCACCACCCTGACCTATTCCGTTGCGGCGAACACGGCTGAGAACGGCACTACCAGCAGGCGTTTGAGCATTGGGGTCAGAAATGCCCCTAAAACTAACAGTGTCGGCATCAATTTCAACATTGCCAGCATTGCCCTCCCCGTTAGTTGTTACATTCAACCGCCCCCCACCTATAATTTCTACCAGGGAAACGGCTTCAATCTTGATGTTGCCAGCGTCTCCGTTACCCTCCGTTCTTGTGTCGATTCTCCCACTATTAGCAACAGAAAACACTCCAGCCTGAATGCTAATATCGCCAGCGTCTCCTCTACCCCTAGTGGCGGCTTCAAGCTTTGCACCATTAGCAACAGAAAATGATCCTGTCTCAATCCTAATGTTCCCACCGTTGCCTCTGGCTCTTCGTTGAACGCTACTGGCGATCGTACTGTCAAGGTTAGAGCTAAGGGGATGAACGCCTTCTACTACAACCTTTTCTGGGGCAATAATTGTGATGTCACCAGCATTTCCCTGACCACGAGTATCCGAGAGTACCTGACCGCCATTGATTAGCCGAACTGACCTTGCTCTGATTTCAATATTGCCACTCTGGCCCACTCCCTGCCTACTCATCTGGCTAATCACCCCACTGCCTGTAGGATTGCCATCAACCAGAACACCTCCCTCCATTTGAACTGTATTGTCAGCGATAATTTCGATGTTACCTCCATGTCCATTTCCCCTGACTCTGAGATTCAACCTTCCGCCATTGGTCAGGTAAACTGAGGAGGCTGTAATATTGATGTTGCCACCATCGCCCACAGCGTTGTCCATTATTCGGCTGCTGATAAAGCTGTTTCTCTCTCTTCCGTTTTCATCTTGTCCGACTCCGTCTATCAAGACATTACCGCTAGCTTGAATTGTTACACCGCCCCCATTTCCTTGGCCGAAGGTAGCAGTGCCGAGTCGAGCGCCCTCTGTCAGTTGTAGCGACCCCGTAGTAGTGACTTCAATTTCACCGCTATTACCTGTGGCATTAGGCTCAACCTGGTTGGTAATCTGGCTAGAGGTTAAC
>JBAUJE010000275.1:0-2884 GCA_049683475.1 Coleofasciculaceae cyanobacterium
CCCTGCTCCCCCTGCTTTCCATCTCCCCCATCTTTCTGCATTCTGAATTCTGAATTCTGAATTCTTTCTTCCCCCACCTTCTAACAAATCCTGCTATTGGCAGATTAAATAAATTCCCTAACCTGCGACAATCTGCAAGATAATTGGGATTGGGCTTAGGGTAAGGACATGATTAAATCTTGGATGGTGATTGGGGCTATCACTTTACTAGTTGCTTTTGCTGGCAATTTAATTAAATCAGATGATGCTAGATGGTTCAATCGCCTCCGTCGTCCTAGCTGGCTGACTTTTGAGCGAGCAATTCCTTTTATTTGGATTACTGTTTTTATTTGTGGTGCTTGGTCTGCTTACATTGTCTGGGAAAATGACCCTGGTAGCCAGAAAACCTGGTTATTGATGGGTTTGTATCTTTTGCTCGAAATAGTGACGATCGCTTATACCCCTGTCATGTTTAGATTGCGTAGCCTGAAGGTGGGTACAATTATTGGTGGTACTGGGGCTGTTATCGGTGTGATTCTGACATTACTGGTTTATCCCATCTCACTTTGGGCTGCTTTGTTACTTTTACCCTACGTAATTTGGAGTCCGATTGGGACTTATGTGACCTGGGAAATGAGGCAGTTGAATTCAGGGGCGGCTTAGGGGGATTTTTACATCGTAGGATAATTCTTGCGATCGCCACTGCTTAGCCTTTCAATCCCTGATAGGGATTAAGAGTGATTTCCACTCAGACTGTCTACGCTCTGGATTACTACTCATCCCGTTTCAATCCCTGATAGGGATTAAGAGTGATTTCCACGGCTAACGGTACTGTCTCCCCTGCTCAACTGGATGTTTCAATCCCTGATAGGGATTAAGAGTGATTTCCACCTTGCACAATAACTATCACCTAGTAGGCTGTGCTAGTGGGGCTGTTTCAATCCCTGATAGGGATTAAGAGTGATTTCCACTCTGTCCTGTCGTCCATTGGTTTTGGCTTTTGTGGGTACGTTTCAATCCCTGATAGGGATTAAGAGTGATTTCCACTGCGGCTCTCTGAAACCCTCACCATATTTAATTTTCAAGGTTCGATGGTGACAACCAAAAAAATTATAGCATTTCAGCCTTCGCATTGAAAAACACCTCATCAGAAGAAACACCTCAAATCCCCTCATAGCAAGCATTTCAGACACGGTGACAGTCTCCTTTGAATCAAGATAGCCTCAAAACCACAGCCAGAGCTAAATTCAGCCATTTTTTTTGCTCACCAATTCTGTACACCTACCCCCTGTCACCATTACCATGCTTGAGAGAGTCAATTCTTGTATCTATTCCCTATTCCCTGTTCCCTGTTCCCTGTTCCCTACTTCTGCAAGAAGTCTAATTAACAAATTGCAACTTGCCAAAAACCAAAATTCTGCTACTCTAAATTTTAACCAACAAGAAGGCAAAAATCTCCTGGCCCCCAGAAGCTTTACAACAGCTCCTGAGAGGCTAGACCTCAAAACTGCTCTAACCAGTCCCGGAGGCCTAACTAGCTATGCTATCCCAGGCCACCTCGACTCCTATGGAAAAGTGCGGGGTGGTTTAGATTTTGGCCAATTTACCCAGCCGAATAAGGTGATAGCTATGTCCAAAAACCTCTTAACATCAGGGTTAATCAATCCCCAGCAATTACCCTTAGAACAACTGCGCCAAGAAGTTTCCCAACTGCTGCACGTTCCTTTGCCAAACATTGAACGTCTCGAACTCTGGCCCCATCAAATTTGGGTAAAATTCTTTGAAGGTCGCGGCTTATTTATCAGTTACCGTCGTCTAGCCATGTGGCCTGAGCTTGGTTTGCAAGCCATCAGACGCTGTACCAATAAAGACAGCCTGCAACAGTTAGGAGAAATTCTCTTAGTAGAAAGAGACTGGTTTAAAGCAACTAAAGAACCAGCATTAATAGAAAAATGGCAAAAAATAGTAAAAATATGGCGAGAAGCTTGGGCACAACAAGCAACAAAAATTAAAGCAGAAGAAGAACGTACCAGACCCCAAAGAGAACACCAACAAGCAGCCGAACTATGGCTTAATGGTTGGCAACAAGTACTCAGTTTCTGTCAAGACTGCCAAGCCATTAACCAATTAGCAGGAGAAATAGAAAGGCAAAGCCAGCAATTTAACGATTTACCCCAAATAATACGAGCAATTCGGCAGATTTTACATCAGCGCTGGCAAGAATTGATGAGAAAAAATACTAAGCATGAGGTTTGACACTCCCTCGCCGGAGACGAGGGATTCTTCCTTCAACCAGCGAACTTAGTGTCTTGACTTTCATCAAGACAAAAGAGGCTCATCTGATTGCTAGTAATTGAATCTAAAAATGCCGATTTGCAAAGAGGTTTTACTCAACTGGCGGTAGAATTAATTGCTATAGAGAAAGCAGAACTAGTCACAACTCAGAAACTATATGGTGCTGTCTCGGTTGGTAATATTTGGCAATTTGCAGTTTTATCTTGTCAGGATAAGCAGATTGTACAAGATATTAACTTATATCGAGTTCCAGCCGATTTGGCTGAATTATTACAAATAATTGTTGGTATTTTAGAGTAATGAATTTAGAACTGCTCACCGCTGATGCTACCACTATCGCTACTGCTATACGCACAGGACAAATCAGCGCCCAAACAGTAATCAGTCAGTGTCTTGAGCAAATTACTACTCGCAATCAAACCCTCAACTGTTTCACCACTATTACCACAGAAACAGCCCTGGCAGATGCCGCAAAAATTGACAAAGCAATTGCCCAAGGAAAAAACCCTGGCCCTTTAGCTGGTGTTCCCTTTGCTGTCAAAAACTTATTTGATATTGCCAATTTAACCACCCTAGCAGGCTCAATAATTAACGCAGAAAATCCCCCAGC
>JBAUJE010000276.1:0-7174 GCA_049683475.1 Coleofasciculaceae cyanobacterium
TGCAAATATTCTCCGAAAAGTAGCGACGATGCTCAAACTTGATTTGAGTCGAGTCAGTAGGGGTTGTTTAAGTCAGCCCAAGAAAGTTCTTTTATGGACTCTTCAGAAATCCCCGTCTCTGAGCGAGCGGGGAAGCTTAAACTCCGGCGGGAAAAGTAGCAATGGAAACGCCTCGTGCTTTGGAGAAGGATGAAATTTCTGAAATCGTTGAGCAGTTTCGCGTTGGGGCTGAGAATGCTAAGGCGGCTGGATTTGATGGCGTTGAACTGCATGGTGCATTTGGTTATCTGATTGACCAGTTTCTTCAGGATGGCTCCAACCAAAGAACTGATGAGTACGGTGGCCAAAACGCGGATGTGGAACGTACAAGATGAGCCAGAGGATTTGCGGCCCAATCAAGTAGCCCCTGGAGTGTTATATCTCGCTTCTCCAGAATGCCGAGAGTCTGGATTTATATTAAGGGCAAGCAATGGTCAATTCATAGCCGTGCGCTGGATCGAACGAGACAACGTGGACTATCCATTAAACCTTGCCGCTGTTGAAAGTTCCACTGCGGAAGATTTGGCTACTCGCTGGCAGGAGATTGCTGCCGATGTTGCGTTTTAAATCCGTTTTATTACAACCCTTCAACATAATTTTATGAGCGCTCAAGATCCAAACACAAGACTAATAAAAATTACCCTCCTGCTCGCCAGTACGCTCACAGTAATGTCAGGAGCTACTATCGCGCCTTCTCTACCTGCTATGCAGACGCACTTTTCAGGCGTTGCCAATTCCGAATTTTGGGTACGGCTAGTACTGACAATGCCTGCCCTGTTTATTGTGATAGGTTCGCCTATTGCTGGGCAAGCAGTTGACAAAATTGGTCGCAAGCCTCTACTGTTGGGTTCTGCAATTCTGTATGGCTTTGCTGGTGGTTCAGGTTTTTTACTTAATTCGGTTTTTACCATTCTCGTCGGACGAGCTTTACTAGGACTAGCAGTAGCGGGGGTAATGGTTAGCGCAACAACGCTAATTGCCGACTATTATCGGGGCGACGCACGAGCAAACTTCATGGGTTTGCAAGCTGCATTTATGGGCTTTGGCGGTGTTATGTTTCTATCGGTAGGTGGATTCATTGCCGATTTGAATTGGCGATTACCCTTTTTAATCTACCTATTTTCGTGGCTACTAATACCGGGTATTGTGTTTAGCCTGTATGAACCATTGCGACCTAAAGCTGATGCAGACGCAAATATAACAGTGCCTACGGCAAAGCTTCCTATAAAGCTGCTGTTGCTGATCTACGCTTCAGTGATGCTACAGCAGATTGTCTTTTATCTAATTCCAGTGCAGTTGCCCTTTTACCTTGAGCAGCTTTCAGGGGCAGGGGCTACTCAGACTGGGCTGGCGATCGCGTTTTCCACCCTATTTAGCGCTTTTGCTTCTATGAGCTATGGTCGGGTCAAGAAGCGCTTTAGCTTTATCAAAATTCTGGCGATCGCTTTTGGGCTAATCGGGCTGGGCTACCTTGGTATTGGAGCTGTCAGCAGCTACTGGCTTATACTACTGGTGCTGATTCCGACTGGGATTGGCTTAGGTTTAATGATGCCAAACCTAAATGTTTGGACGGCTAATGAAGTTCCAGACGCTTCGCGAGGGAGGGCATTAGGAGGTTTAACCACGTTTATGTTTTTAGGTCAGTTTCTCTCTCCTATTGTTTCTCAACCAATTAAACAAAACATTGGGATGAGGGCAACTTACGGATTAGTTGGAGTTTCTCTAGTAGTACTGGCTGCCCTGTTGTGGATATACAGAAAACAAGTTTGTCATGCAGTTAATAGCAATGTTGAAACTGTTATCACCCCAAAGAACTTATAGGTAAGCTAACAAGCACTTAAATTGCATATTTGGCGAGTTTTTGGAAAATTGCTCTCCCCGTTTTCCCAACTTCCTATATTCGATTCCCGCGAATATGCCCCACAGCATTGAGATCATAGAGGCTGGAGAAGTTATTGATGTCTTCACTCCACCCAGAGAAGATTACCTAAAATAAAACCGTTCTCTTGGCTATGACTCTTATGGATAGGCTACCGCTGGTTGATTGGACTGAACATCCTTATCCTGCGTTATCCGAGCATCCTATCCTTTCGAGTGAGCGAGCGCGATGGCGGGGAGTGTTTTTCAATCACTATGACCACCCTGCTTATGAAAGTCCGGAATTTCAATACATGCAACACATTATTGGAATTACGGGGAGTAGACATCCTATTCCGTCAGAGCATCGGTTTGATGGTCAGGTGCAAACCCGTTACTGTCAGCCAGGTGAAGTGCTTTTCATTCCTGCAGAAGTCACCTATTAGTCTAAGTGGCAGCAGGCAGGTGACTTTTCCTTGATTGGCTTTTTCCCAAAGTTTTTTGAGCAGATAATAAATGAATCTGTTCAGGTAAAGCAGGTCGAACTGATTCCTCAAATAGGTCTGGTCGATCCATTTATTCAGCAAGTTGGGCTTGCTCTCAAGACTGATGTAGAAGCAGGGTATCCCACAGGGCAAATGTTTGGTGAATCTCTGGCGACTGGATTAGTTATCCATCTCCTTAAGCATTATTCAGCTTGGCAAGTAAAGCTCTCGTCTGAATTGGCTCGACGTTTACCAAAGCACCAATTGCAAAATGTGATGGATTATGTCCAAGCTCATCTCAACCAAGATATTTCCCTATCAGAGATGGCAGGAGTGTTGAACTTGAGCCAGTATCATTTCTGTCGTTTATTCAAACAATCAACTGGCATTACTCCCCATCAATACCTAACCCGATGCCGGATTGACCAAGCCAAGCAGTTGTTATTAGAAACCGAATTAAAAATTACTGAAATTGCCTTTGAAGTTGGCTTTGCCAATCACAGTTCGTTTACTAGGCTTTTTCGGCAGTACGTTGGTGTAACACCAAAAAAATTTAGAGCATCACTATAAAAATTTCAGCAAGATCTGCACAGTTTGAGCAAATCTGGTCAAGCGTTCCAGGGAAGGCGATCGCTACACTCAACGTATTCCCACATGGAGAAGCAATCTACAGAAACAGTTGTGGTGTCTCTTGGTGTGGCTATTTCTTACGCTGACAAAAAGGAGCATTTTAATGACTTCACTCGAAGCTAGTGAAAAGACCCTCAAGCCTGAGGCAACGCCAAAAAATAACAAGCCGTTCAAACTTAGCCTTCAGCAGAAGAACTGGATTCTGTCGTTCCACATTGGGTTTGCAGCTCTTTGGACTGGAACTGTCTTAAGTATGTTTTTAATTGCACTCAGAAACAAAGATACGACTAACTCTGATATTCTTTTTGCTCTTAATTCAGCAATCAATCTACTCGATGATGTTGTGGTGATTCCTGCTGCAATCGGCTCAGTGATTACAGCTACATTAAAGCGGAAAGATAATAAGTTTGCAGACTTTCCCCACAGTGTTTCTCTAGTACTTTCCTTAAACGTAGAGACAAAGAATATCGTTGCTGTTGCTCTAACTTGATGTATGGTGACATTGTACTTAAAAGTGCCAGGTAATCTTCAATAGTGTAAGTAGCTTCACATACCAACTGCTCAGATATTAAATTTTTGAATAAACCTGAATTCATAATATTTTGTCCAATTTCTTCAAAGTTTGCTTGATGAGTTTTTCTTGCTTGATATCTTGCAAATTTGGGAATAGATGGTGCATAGATTTGATAAACTTCATCTAACAGATCACATATTTAATCATTTGGGTGTGGGGGCGTATTCCATAGCAAAATTAGATAACCATTATCTTGCAAAGCCTCAGCCGATTTTTGATACCTAATTTCCGGTGTAGTCCAGTGAAATGAAGTCGCAGCTAGAACAGCATTAAATTTATTAGACTCTAGCTTCCATTCTTCAAACGTGGTATTGATAATTTTTACCTTTGGATAGGCTGCACAATTGATTTGTGCCAATTGACAAGCGTCTTGGCTTGGCTCTAAGCAAACCATTGAAAAGCCTAATCCAGCAAGTTCTACAGTGGCAATTCCTGGGCCACATCCTATCTCTAGAATGGTAGATTGAGAAGGAAGTTGGGCTAATTCAACAGCGCGAGTAATTAGTTGTTTAGGATAGCGTGGTCTAACTTGGTTGTAGGCATTTGCTACTTCACTGTACCAGCCTTTTCTTTGTTCTAAAGTATAGGATGCAGCTACTTGACTGCACCATGCTTGTACTGATTCGGAATCTTTCATAAGTTATGGCCTCTACCGGGCACTATCAAACTCAATATAAAGGTGTTTCAGTCCCCGTAACAGCACATTTGGGATATGCCGCAGGTCATTTTTCCCTGAAGCTAAGTGGATGTTATTGAGTCGCTGCAATAGCAGTTCGTAGGCAATTTGCATTTCCTTGCGAGCTAGCGCCGCACCCACACAAAAATGAATGCCATGACCAAAGGCTATATGACTTCCAGCATTCTGGCGACATACATCGAACTGTTCGCCATCTGCAAATTTTGCTGAGTCGCGGTTAGCAGAGTCAAAACGGATCATCACTAAGGAACCTGCCGGAATTTGAATACCTGCTAGTTCGGTATCCTGCTGGACAACTCGCCACATTCCTGCGGTGGGACTTTCCATGCGTAAAATCTCCTCAACCAGATTCTCGATCTTTGAGGGATCTGCCTGTACGCTGGTCATTTGTGAGGGGTTCTGGATCATGAACAACATACCACCAGCGATCGCATTGGTGATGGTTTCATTCCCCGCCACCAGTAGTTGCTGAATAATGTTGAGCAGTTCAGCCGTATCGAGCGGTCGCTCACCAGCTACCCGTGCCTGTACAAGATCGGTGATAAGATCATCCTTGGCTTCTTGCTTGCGCTCCTCAATCACCTGATGGAAATAGTGCTGAAAGGCGACAACGTCAGAGGCACACTCTAATTCCTGCTCTCTCGATATCATCTGACTCAGACGAGCAATAAATGAGTCAGACCATTTTTTGAACTTAGGGAGATCTTCTTGGGGTACGCCTAGCTGCGCGGCTATTACTTTAACAGGCAGAGGCACAGCAAATTGACTAACAAATTCACACTCGCCTTGATCAATAAAACCGTCAATCAATTCATCAACCGTCTGTCTAATATAATCCTCCATTTTTTTGACGCGGGAGGCGGTGAAAGCTTTGTTAACTAACACCCGAAAGCGCTCATGTTCAGGTGGATCGGCAGTCAGCAAGGTGTTTACCTGGGGCCATCCTTGGGCTAAAATTTCCTGAAGTTCCGCGTCCGGTTCCCCTTTTCCTGCTAATAGGGAAGAAAAATTGCTAGAGAACACTTCTACATTTTTCAGGATTTCTATCACCAAATCATAGCGAGTAACCAGGAATAGCTTGGCAGAAGGCATGGTGCTAGGGAGTTCCATAACTGGTGCTTGTTCCCTTGCCAGTTGGTAGAATTTATAGGGGCATTCAATAACTTCGGGTTCAAAGAAATTGTAATCCTTGAGCTGCTTCATGTCCTCCTCCTCTGTTATAAGTTATTAATAACTTGACAGTTTCTACTAATTATGACTAACTGTGCCAATTGATTCTTAGGAATCTTTCTTTAATTTATCGTCAATATTACTCAAAACTCCAAGTTCAAATCTGCGTGGGTTGAGCTGGTGCAGGAAAGCCAACGCCTAAATTGAAAGATGAGCTTGAGCAGTTGCATCTAAATATGGAACAAACAAAGCTTTTAAATGTTTGCTTATTTACAGTTTGCAAAACCCTGGGTCGTTGCTTGGTTCGCTAGGGAAATTTCATCATAAAAGTTATGTTGACTTATTTTAAATTCTCATAACTACAAGACAGTTGAGTTTAGCGAATTACTTGATAAATTCCAATTAAATTACTATCTGGATCACGTAGATAGACAGTTTTCACTTGCCAGTCGGGACGAAAAGTTGGTTCAGTGACAAAATTAGCACCTTTGGCTTTGAGTTGTTGGTATGTTTGCTCTACATCAGGTGTTTCAAAAGTTAACATTATTTTGTCTGAAATAGTTGTTGAAGGTTTGTCTGGATGGTCAGTTAAATTTGCCATCGACTGCCATTTAATTATGTTTAGGCTCATTTCGCCTAACTTTAGGTCAGCCTCTTCTCCGTCAACATCTTTGTAGGTAACCTCAAAGCCAAGAATATCTTGATAGAACTGAAGACAAGCTTCGTAATTGATGACCAGAAGGCGGGGTCCTATAAATTTAATCGTCATAGTTATTTATCCTCAATTTGTTACCTAAAGTAGATACTGAACGCTAACAACTCTAACTACCTTATTTTAAAGTTTTGCTCCTACGTTTAATCAGAGTTGCTACCATAAACTTACTGTCAATTTACCATAAACAATGAACTAGCTTCAAACTTTAATCACAACTTTGCCAAAGTGCTGCCCACTTTGTAAATAACGGTAAGCTTCTGCTGCTTCAGTTAGAGGAAAGACACGATTAATAACAGGCTTGAGTTGGTGCAGAGATATCGCCCGATTCATTATCTCGAATATTTCCCGACTACCGACATAAATTCCTTGCATGACTAACTTTTTCATAATAATTGGTAGAGGATTAACTTTACCTGCGGCACCTGATAACACGCCAATGAGACTAATCTTGCCCCCTACCCGTACAGCACCCATAGATTTTGCTAATGTTCCAGCACCACCTACTTCAACTACTTGGTCAGCGCCAACACCATTAGTGAGTTCATAAACACGCTTTTCCCAATCAGGTGTTGTTTTATAATTAATTGTCTCTGTAGCCCCTAGTTGTCTAGCACGTTCTAGTTTCTCATCACTACTTGAAGTAATTATTATTCTTGCTCCCTGTAGCTTGGCCAATTGCAGAGCAAAGATTGATACTCCCCCTGTCCCTAACAGTAATACTGTCTCACCAGCAGTAATGCCACCTTGACAAGTTAAAGCATGCCAAGCTGTTACAGCTGCACAGGGTAAGGTGGCTCCTTCTTCATAGGATAAATGTTCAGGTAATAAAACTAAACCGTCTTGATTTAAAACAGCATACTCGGTGAGCATACCATCAATGCCGCCACCTAAATCTGACTTAATTTTTTCTTGAGTTAAAGTTCCTGCCAACCAATCTTGGAAAAAAATACCAGCGACGCGATCGCCTACTTTTACCCTTGTAACTCCCTCTCCGATAGCTACCACCT
>JBAUJE010000277.1:0-1513 GCA_049683475.1 Coleofasciculaceae cyanobacterium
CTCCAACTACCACCTCCATGATTGACAAAATTATTGCAGTTGCCCTTGACTTAATGAATCCTAAACATTTAAGAAATTGGTTTGCCAATTGCTGTTACTGTACCTTTTAACAGCGGGAAATGCTGTAGTTACTCCACGCGAGGACATCTATTCCTTGAGGCTGGTAGTGGCTATGAATATTCTCCAACTCGGTATCACTAGATTGACCAACAAAAACGAGGTCTTTTCCTAGTAAGCGGCCGGTGTAACCTTGACCCCCTAAATCTTGGAATGTAGAGCCTTTTCCTTCATTGAGGGGGAAATAAGCTACTAAATCTGCTACATTTTCCGGAGGTGCAGTGTAGCGTTCGGCTTGAATTTCTTGAGCAGTTTTACGCCGTTGCCAGAGTCGTAAATGGGCAATGTGACCCTTGAAGCAATGGAGGTGGCGATTCTCAGTTTGGCTATATTCACCTGGGAAACGGGTAATTATGGGTTCCACCAAACCACCGAGATAGACCGCACCAACAGGACTGAGGCGGAAGCCTTTTTGCGGGTTGTCTAGAGTTGTGTTGAGATGGGAACTGCTCTCAAAGCTTAAAGCGGTATCATTTAAATAAGCTTTAAATTCAATGAAATCGAGGGATTGAGACTCGTCATTAACTACGGCAAGATGATGCCATTGGTCTGAGGCTAGTTCTTCAGAAACCCAGACGGTTTCTTGAGCATTAACACCTTGGTATTCGGCACACCAAGCAATGACATAAAGGCGCTGCTGATAGAGGTAGATATTAAGTCCTGCTTCCTCGTCTCCTTGAGTGAAAATAATTTGTTGATGGTCAGTTCGTAGATTCAGTTCTCTGGGCCTGAACCACAGTTCTAGAGTAATTTGTTCATAGTGACCAAGACCAATATAATTGGGATGACGAATAACAATGGTATCGCGATCGCCATCTAATTCTAGTACTGTGCCTGTGGTGGCAATGGGTAAGTCAGGCAGTAGTTGTTCCACCTCAACCCGATCAGGTTGATAATCTGCCGGAATTCCCCCCAGATAGAGATCATTTTGGTTATAAGATAGGTCTGGGGCTAAGCCTTCCTCAATCTGATTTAGTCGCCAGTAGCCAATTAGACCAGGGGCATCTACAGGTAGAACACGGTGCTGATCCTGGTTAAGTTGTTCTACAGTTCGGCTATGGTTCGAGAGGCGCACTTCGTAAATGTGACCGTTGAAGTATTGACTACTAAAGTTACGCCCAATGTTTAAATCATCCCCTTGAGAGTCGAGTTCAGGGGGAGATGAAAGAGCATACTCTCGATCTAAAATTCCGTTTAAATAAAGACGAACAGCATCCTCAGCAACAATAACGCTGACATGGGCTGGTTCTTGTAAATTAATACTTGTTTGGCTGGTATACTCTCTGGAATTCTCCAGAGAGGTACTTTGAAAAACCAGTCTACCTTGATTATTAACCCACAACAAAAACTGAGTTTGTTGATTGTCTTCATTACCTTTACTGATAATGTAATTTGC
>JBAUJE010000278.1:0-2567 GCA_049683475.1 Coleofasciculaceae cyanobacterium
TCTACAAGTTGTGTTCCTGTCACAACCTGCTCAGTACCTGCTTCCATCGCGACAACCACCTCATTAGTTTCCGCCTGAATTTGACCTACTAACTTTTCTATTTCTTGGGTAGCTGCGGCTGATTGTCGGGCCAGTTTTCTAACTTGCTCTGCGACTACGGCAAAGCCTCGACCTTCTTCCCCTGCACGGGCTGCCTCAATTGAGGCATTGAGGGCAAGTAAGTGACTTTGCTCGGAAAAGCTGTTGATCAAGTTGATGACGGCAGAAATCTTTTGAGAGGATTCTCCTAAGCGTTTTACTTTCTGACGTGTTCCGGCCACTGTTTCCCGAATGGTCAGAATACTCTCTACTGTTCTACTCATGGCAGCGTCACCCTCTTGAACTGTTTGAGCCGTCTGCTGCACCACGGCTTCTGCTTGTTCGGCTTTGCTAGCAACCAACTCAACCAACTCGGTCATTACTTGCACCTGATTTAAGGCTTCTGCAATCTCTTCAGCCTGTGCTTGTGCTTGTGTTGAGAGGTTTTGCATAGAAACTTGATTGCCACTGGTAGTTGTTGCCACTTTTTGAGCCGCACTTTGTACCTGAGTAACAACTCCCCGCAAGTTACGAATAGTGAAATTGTAGAAGTCTGCAATCGTACCAAGTTCATCGGCTGTAACCCTAGCTTGGATAGTCAAATCCCCTTCACTAATCGGTTCTACTTCTCGGATTAGTTCTATTGCTCTTTCTTGGAGTTGTTCTTTCGCTATCCTCTGTTGCTCAGCAGCAATTCTTTGCTCTTCAATACCTGCTCTGTCTAGGGCCAGTCCAACTTGTATAGCTAGTTGGGAGAACAAATCAATCTCGGGATTCTGCCAATTGCGAGAGCTAGAGCATTGATGACCAATTAGTAGACCAAGGAGTTGATTACCCGTCAAAATTGGTGCCACTAAATTGGCTTTAACAGCGAAAGGCTCAAGTTGCTCAAGGTGGCATTTTGTCAAACCTGCTTGGTAAATATCTGGGGTAGCTTGAACCCTACCTTGCTTGTACTTATCCACATAGCGCTCAGCAAAACAAGGATCTTTAATTTGCGCACCGAGAGCTTGTGGCCAACCCTCAGCTACAGATTCAGTAATGATGGTTCCTTTCCAGTTTTCGTCAAACAGATAAACGACGACCCGATCAAGTTTTAAGGCTTCTCGTATATCTTTGGTTATCCTGTTGAAGATTTCTTCCTGCTCTAGAGATTGAAACAGGTGCAGGGTGATGTCCTTAATCAAGCGTGTTCGTTCACTTTCTGATTTTTGGCTCTCCAGGAAGTCCCTGAGCTGACGGGCCATGCTGTTGATGTTAGCTCCTAGTACAGCAACTTCGTCTTCTCCTGTAACTACCAGACGGGTATCTAACTCTCCTTGACCAATTTTTTCCACTGCTACAGCGGCTGCTACCACCGGATCGGTAACTCGGTAAGCCAAAATTGCTGCAACTCCCCCCACTAGTAAAACTACTACTCCTGTTCCCAGCACAATAATGCGGAGCAGTTGCACTTGGGAGGCAAAGACCGTCTTAGCAGGGATGGTCAAAAGTGCCCCTGCCTTCACTTCTGTTAATCCCTCTAGGATTCTGATCGGAACGTAGGTAGCCAAGAATTTTTCCCCTCCCTCCAAGGAGTTAGGGTACAACTCACTATCAGACTGTTCTGCTGAGAGAAGTTGCTTCCATTGGGGCAGTATTTCCTCAGCTTGTTGACTAAGATGACTCTGCTTATTTGTGGCTAAAATTGTTCCTTCAGAATTGACTAAATGCCAGGTGCCATGATTCTGGTCAAAATTTTCAAAGATTTTCTCCAGATTATTGCCAGGTATACGCGTCCGCACGATACCAATTAATTTGCCATTTTGTTGCACGGGGGCAGCTAACTCAATACTAAGCTGGCCAGAGGACTTAGAAATATTCAGTTCATTGAAGACAATTTCCCCTGTTTGTAGAGCTTGCTGATAATATGAGCGATCGCTGTAATTCCCTTCGACCGGCCTAGCAGAATCAGATTGAAACAGGGTATTACCCTCTAGGTCAAAAAAAGCAATATTGTCATAAAAATCGAGGGAAGATTGGAACTGATCAAGTACTACTTTCTTTTGCTCAAGGGAAGTACTTTGCCAAAGCTCAGCATCTGTAAAGAGCTGATTGCTGCTGAGCAACTCTACTTCTCGATAATTCTCCAAAAGAAACCTATGAAACTGTTCCGCTAAAGCTTGAGTACGGCTCAACTGAACTTGGTTTATTTGCTTTTTGACCGAGCTGCTAGCGAATTGGTAAGCAACGCCTCCCACTGTCAAAACTGGAATTGTGGCAATGGCAACGGCTAAAATTGTCGCTTTAACCCTCAGACTCAGAGCCTGCCAGCGAAAGCCTCGTCGTTTTGGAGAAGGCGGTATAGAGTTTCCTGGCGAGTAAAGCTGACGAGGGGAAGATGAGGAATAACTAGTTCTGGAAGTTTGCCCCCCCAATTGAAAATTTTCTCTGTTTTGAGAGGAATTATTTGTAGAACTTTTGGGAGGAGTCTGAGTCATGAAACGAAC
>JBAUJE010000279.1:0-1761 GCA_049683475.1 Coleofasciculaceae cyanobacterium
CTGATGCCCACGCGTCCGCGCAAGGACCACTGCTCGATATCACCCAAAATGGACTGACGCATTGGCCAATCAGTCAACAGCGGTAATTGCTGAACGCCGCGTGTCGCGCAGGCCGTCAAAGACAGCATGATGACGATCAGCAATACACGCATTATCTAACTTCGCGTCGCAGGGCCATCTTCGAGCAAGCGCTGCACGGTATCGCGCAATGTGTCGTCGTCCGGGAAGCGCTGCCAGGCTTCCTGCAGCAGCTCACGCGCCTTGTCTTCTTCACCCAGGCGCCACAAGGTCTCGCCGAGATGCGCAGCCACTTCCGGGTCCTGAAACATCGACCAGGCGCGCTCAAGGTATTCGCGTGCCTCTTTCAGTTTGCCGCGCTGGAAGAGCACCCAACCTTTGCTATCAATAATGGCCGCGTTGTCAGGCTCCAGTGCGAGCGCCCGATCGATCAGCTTTTCAGCTTCTCGCAACTTACGCGTGCGGTCGGCCAGGGTATAACCCAGCGCATTCAGCGTATTGGCAGACTTGGGATATGCCGCCAACGCGGCCCGAAACGCCTTGATAGCATCGTCCAGGCGCCCGTCGCGCAGCATCACATCTGCGCGCGCGAGCATCGCGAATTCTGCGCCTGGCTTGATTGCCAGATAGGCGTCATACAGTTCAAGGGCCTGCGCATAGTCGCCATCATCCGCATACAGCGAGGCTTGCATGGCGCTAATCTCCAATCCGTAGCGCGGATGTCGGGTGACAAATTGCTGAAGATGCGCAAGACCGGCTGCGGCATCGTCGCGCTGCGTCAGCAGTGTTGCAGCGCGTCGCTGGGCGGCGACCGTAAGATCGCCATAATCGACTTGCGAGTACATACGGATGGCCTGATCAAAGCGGCGCTCACGCTCTGCAAATCGCGCCAGGTAATAGAGCGCATTATTGGTTTTCTTACCGCTGGACAGCATCTCCAGAAACAACCGTCGTGCCATATCGACATTGCCGGCCTGAAGATAGACCAGCGCCAGCGCTTCAAGCACCTCGACATCATTCGGATATTCGAGCCGCAACTGTTCCAGCAAAATGGTCGCATTGTCAGTGGATTCGGCACGCGCATTCAAAAAAGCGAGTTCAACCTGCTGGCGCGCGGTCGCTGACCCATCCAGATACAAATCCGGGTCTGTAAAAGCCGCCTCACCCTGATCCTGTTGAATCAGACTGGTCAACTTCAGCAGGCGCGCATCATTGTCAAAGGCATCGATCTTCGAAAGGCGCCCGAAATAATTGTCGGCCGCCTCATAATCACGCACGGAAATTGCCGCCGACACGGCCAACCGCAAGACGCAGGGCAGCTCATCAAATCGCTTGGCAAGCTTGCCGAAAACCACTGCGGCATGGTCAGCCCGGACACCGTCAAGCAGTGACTCGCGAATCGTCCCGCAAACGGCATCGGCATCTGTGGCGCGATCAAAAATCCCGGCCAGTTGGTTACCACCCGCCTGCGTGTCGCCCGCGCGAATTTGAGCCAGTGCGCCGAAAAGGCCCGCATCATCGGGCTTTGCGGACAAGCTGGCCCAGCGCTGCGCCGCCGTGACAGCCAGAGCGTCGAATCCGAATTCAAAGGCGACCAGGGTTGCCTGACGCGCCGTCTCAACCGAGTCGCGCGCGGCGGCAGCCTCAACATAGCGCGCAACGCCTGCGGCGTAGTCGCCATCAGACATGGCCCGCTCCGCCGATGCGAGCAATTCAGCCGCGCTGGATTCGTCCTCGGCAGCT
>JBAUJE010000280.1:0-13748 GCA_049683475.1 Coleofasciculaceae cyanobacterium
GCAATGGCAGCAAATGCCCATAGCGCCAAGCCTGCAACCATCAGACCTCCTATCCATAATGCAGAGAGTAGGGGTAACAACTTGGGACTTACCTGCTGTTGCCAAGTTTTAACTAGTTGCTTGCTCAGCTTGTTCAGGAATTGAATGAACATAAATAAGTAAATCTCTTGATTTGACAAGATCATAAAAACTGGGAACACCAAATGCCAATGATATGCCTTAAGAAAGATAAATCCACTGTAAAGTTTCGTTAAGTTGAAGAGGAAGCTACCAATTAATATTCATCCATGGAAAACATTCAAGATACAATCCAATCAGCCAAGGAGAACATGCCAGATGTTACTCCTACCCCACCTTCTCTAAAAAGACAGTCTAGTTCGACTGAACTTAAATCCCGTCTAGACTGGGGTGAGCCAGCTTTAACAATAGTTGACGTGCGCGACCGCCATTCCTTTAACGAAGAGCGAATCATGGGAGCCATTGCCATGCCTATGGCTGAACTAGTAGAGAGAGCTCAATCCAGTCTCGAACCAACTCGTGACATTTACGTTTACGGTGAGAGCGATGAAGAAACAGCTCAAGCCGCAACTCACTTACGTGAAGCAGGGTTTGTTAATGTAGCTGAACTAAAAGGTGGCCTAGCTGGCTGGAAAGCGATTTCAGCTCCCACTGAAGGCACTGCAACCATCGCCGCAGCTCGTTAATCAAAGACTCAAAGCTGATCAGAAATGAGTTATGGTCAAGGGCAGGATTGTTTTCCTGCCCTAATTCTTAATTTCCGCAATTCCTCTTCTCTGCTGCCTCAAATTCTTGAATAGCCTAACTTTTGCTCAGGCACCATACTTTCGTAATCTTCCTGCATGAGCAAGAGCCAATCCCATTAAATGAATACCTGGCCGCGTCCCTAACATACCCTGGCTACAGGCATATTCATCAAAGTGAGCCACTGAATCAACCCTAGCGAACTTGGCCTGCATCGTCACTGGCACTGGGTGCCAACTATGTTGGCCCATCGTAGCAGGCGTGGAATGGTCGGCCGTTACTACTAAAACATCTGGTTCTAGGGATCTTATTTGAGGCAAAAGCTGGTCAACCTCTTCAATCAGTTTCACCTTGGCATCGAAGTCAGCATCCTCACCTGTACTGTCAGACTTCTTAATATGCAAAAAATAGAAATTGTACTGTTCACCATAGGGCTCTTGCAAAACGCCAAAACGTTCTTTCATTCCTCCCGGCGGTGGCACAAGATCCATGCCAATTAAGCGACTTACCCCTCGATACATAGGATAATCGGCAATGCATAAACCCTTGAGGGCAAAGCGGTCTGCTAAGGAGGGAAGAGGTTGATATCGCTCAAAACCTCTCATCAAAATCATATTAGCTGGATTCTCTTCCGCTAAAATCTGCTTGACTTGTTCAATAAAAGAGCGAACGATATCTGCTGTTTTTTGAGAGTTTTCTGACTGCGCCTTCGGTTCATGAGGAGCAGTTCCTGTAACTTGAGGGTCAGTATCTGGCAGTTCGCCACCTAGTTCTTTGCCACGTAGGACAAAGACAGCCCGATATTGACTGACAGTTTCAAAAAAATATTCTCCGTCGAAATCTAAGTCAACCTTCTCTCGAATTTTCTTCGATAATTTTTGGTTAAGGTCAGTGGCAATTCTACCAGCCCTTCTATCTGTTACTTTGCCATCTTCGTCAATTGTGGCAAAATTAACGCGAGCTGCCACATCTCCTTCTTGCAAGTCAAAATCAATCCCAAGGGCAGATAGTACCCCTCTCCCCACCGAATACTCTAGTGGATCATAGCCGAAGAGAGCGAGATGCCCAGGCCCGCTACCGGGGGTGATACCGGGACCTACAATTTCTAGCAAACCACAACTCGACTCTTTTGCTAGCTCATCTAAGTTAGGGGTTTGAGCTACTTGCAGTTCAGTCCCGCCTCGCTTTGGATCAGGTAAACCACCTACACCATCTAAGACGAGATAAACGATCTTACCACCCTGCTGCCAAGCCAAATTCTCCCAAATATTGGTGATATTAGGCACTACTATCTTCTCCGCTCCATGTTTTTGTCTATTTCTCGGGAAAACTTTGTATTTTTAACAAATGCCCTAACTGAATCAGTTAAGCAATTTCAGCCTTGGCTACATCCGTCTTTAGCGTTAGATACCACCACCTTGCCAAAAAAAACCAGCTGTTATAACAGCTGGTTTGAGCAGATAGAAATTTTGTTTTCGTTCTCTACCAAGGAAACCGAGGCTGTACGTTCCCAAACCGACAGCCACAAGATTTCTATATTTGTATACATAATCGTAGCAGAGAATACGGTTTTTTTGTAACCAAAATTTACATTTTAGGAGAATACATCTGTCATTGGGTAGTTGTTGCCCTGTTGAGGACGACCCCAAAGGACTTTTTCTCGTTTATAGATTGCCATGCCCGGTTTAGCACCTTTAGGCTTATAGACGTGCTTCGGTTCTGTATAGACTACCGGCACTAAATCACTCTGACGCGCCTTACTATAACAGGCAGCCAAGTCAGCGGCAAATTGCAAGTCCTCTTGTGCTGGTACAGCCCCAGGTTCTAAGCGTAGCAGAACATGGCTACCGGCAATTTCTTGGGTATGAAACCAAAGATCGTAATCTCCGGCGGTGCGGAAAGTCAGCTGGTCATTTTGCCGATTGTTGCGACCAATCAACAGTTCAAATCCGCCGGGGGTGCGGTAGTGATAGGGTTTAGATACATCAGGGGAAGTACGAGTCTGTTGCTTAGCTATCTCTAAATACTTTTGCTCAATTAGTTCTTCCCGAATATCTTGCAGTGCTGCTAAATCTTCTCGATTGTGGTACGTGTCAAGCTGAGTTAGGGAGGCTTCTACTTGCTCTAAATACTGAATTTCTGCTTGTACTTCTTGCAACAATGGCTCAACAGCATTGCGAGCTCGTTTCAACTTCTGGTGACGCTTGTAAAGAGCTTGAGCATTTTGGACAGCATTTTTTTCTGGATTGAGGGAAATCTTGACTGGCTTACCATCGGTAAAATCAGGCAGTTCGATCTTCTTCATGCCCGGTTTCCATTCTTGCAGATATGCCATCAACAAGTCAGCTTGCTGGCGGTGCTCGTCTGCTTGATCAGATTGCTGCAAACGCTGCTCAAAGTTAGCTGCTTTCTGACGTAATTTTTCCAGAATGTTTTTGAGTTTCTGAGTAAGTTGGTGATGTAGGCGAGTAAACTCTTGTTGATTGATTTTGAGGCTGTAGTACTGATTGAGTAAATGCTGGACATTTTTGACAGGTTCAATCACCCCCCAACCCATTACCGTATATCCTTGCTCTACCCAACCTGGTTGAAATGCGCTATTGGGATAAATCCCTTCTGCCTTATAAGTGGGGAGTCGGGAGTCGGGAGTCGGGAGTCGGGAATGGGAAATACCACTTTCATGCTTGGCGGTGCCACTTGTTTCATTAGGACTGCCTTCTGCCTTTCTTTGTTCAGCAACACCGAGAATTTGCAGCCATTCTTGCCAACGAGTAAACAGGTTGTGCCAATCTTGAGCAGTCAGACTTTCAGTTGATTGGTCAGGATCTAGACCAGCCGCCTTGCTCATAAAACGCACCAGTGCAGGACTTAAACCCCGGTAACTCTTAATCAACTGACGCTGCAAAGCTCCCGGAACTAGACTAACTCGTTCTTTCCAGCGTTCGAGAGGTTCTTGCAAACTAGGGATAGTACCAGTTAAAGGTGGGGGTGGTTCGTAAGCTTGGCCAGTTTGAATAGTGCGAAGGCTAGATTGCTGTCCACTCACCTGATGAGCAGCAGTAACGATTATGTTTTGAGCATCAGTAAGGATGACGTTACTGTATTTGCCCATAACTTCTATATATAGATGCCAGTTGGCAAGTTCCCCAGGACGACGAGCAAATTGCAAGTCTAAGACACGTTCCCAGGGTGCGATCGCCTCAATAGAAATCAGGGCGAAACCCCCTAATTGATGCCGCAATTGGTCGCTAAAGGTAAAAGTATCGGGTATCCGGGGAGGTGGGTCACCAATACAAATTCGCGCAGCTTGGGGATGCCAGGAAACTGTCAGCCAATCCTTACCTTTGAGGGTACGCAAAGCAATAGCAATGGTATAGCGATCGCGTTGATATACTTGTTCAACACGTCCCGGCACCCAATTAGCACGTAGCTCACAACAGGTAGCTATTAAAGTAGTAAAGTCAACAGTTTGCATCTAAATCAGTTCTCAGCTATCAGTTACCCCATCATCATCTGAGGAGCTAGGTAAATAATCATTGAAATGCTTTTGGTCATAGGAGTAGAGGGTGCGAATTGGGTAAGGTATATTAATATCTGCCTGATCGAAAGCTTTTTTAATAGCAATAATTGCCTTAGTTTGTACTCGACGCACTTCTGCTTGCTGCGACTTTGTCCAGTATCGCACTACAAAATCAATGGAGCTATCACCAAAGTTGACTAAGTCCATTTCTGGTTCAGGCTCAGATAAGATCCCTTCAATTGTAGATACAGTCTCTTGCAAAATTTCCTTAGCCTTAGGTAGAGGGGTATTATAGTCAACTCCTACTCCTAAATCTGTCCGCCTTTTACCATAAGCTGTTCTAACTTGCACTGCACTAGTAAATACTGTCGAATTAGGTAATAGTACTCGCTCTCCTTTATAAGTACGAATTTGGGTCGTGCGAATATCAATTTGCTCTACTGTTCCCTCATAACCTTCTATTATCACCTGATCATTGATACGGAATGGCTCCTGTAATAGCAGCAGTACTCCGGCTAAGAAATTTTTGAAAATGTCTTGGAATGCAAAGCCAATCGCAACAGAACCCAATCCGAGGGCCGCAATAATGTCCCCTAGCCGCAGACCAGGAAAAGCCACGACACTAGCGGTTAAAATCCCTACCACCCAAGTTCCCACGTAGCTTGTCTTTGCTAGCAGTATGCGTAGAGATTGAGAGCGAATTGTTCGCTCTCCAACTTTGCCAGCTAACCCTTCAAAAAATTGGGCACCATAGCGAGTTAACAAAATAATTACTAGCCCAGCTAAGAGGGCTGGCAAAACCTCAACGGCTGAGCCAGTTAGGTCTAATAAGCTTGATTTAATTTCTTCAATGAAACTTTTCATCGGTAAAACGCTGATTTGGTATTAAACCATAGTATGTTCCAAATTGTTGACTTTTGCTAAGCTACATTTTTTGCTCATAGAGAATATTGATTGGGTAGAAAATTGATCATACCCCTAGAAAGAAATTACCAGCTACAGTAAATTAACTTACCTGTACTGTTACTGTACTAGCAACATCTATCCTGAGACTGTTTAATGTAGAGGGGTAAGTTAAGGCAAAATAGAAACTAAAAACTAGGGTTTTCTGTGGAATTTAAGCTTTTTGGGCTAAATTATTGTAAATGTCCTCAAGATTGGTTCTTTCCTGATCGCTGCTCATCCGGCTATTGCCGTTAGTTATTCATGGATATTCAGCTGATTAATATCGGTTTTGGTAACATCGTCTCGGCCAACAGAGTCATTGCGATCGTTTCTCCAGAGTCTGCTCCGATTAAGCGGATCATTAGTGAGGCGCGGGAAAGTGGTCATCTTGTTGATGCTACCTATGGACGTCGGACTAGAGCTGTAATTATTACTGATTCTAGGCATGTCATTCTCTCTGCTATTCAGCCAGAAACGGTTGCCCATCGTTTTGTCATCAGTAAAGATGGTCACAATGGTAATAATTAAGCTTTTTCTTAACTAACAATGCAAACAGGTAGACTGATTATATTGACAGGTCCAAGTGGCGTTGGTAAGGGTACTCTACTACGTCTCCTCTTGAAAAAGCACCCGGAACTTTGTCTGTCCATCTCCGCAACTACGCGCCAACCACGTCCAGGGGAAATTGATGGACAAGACTATTATTTTGTCAGCCGCCAGAAATTTGAACAAATGGTGACAAATAATGAACTCCTAGAGTGGGCAGAGTATGCTGGTAATTATTATGGAACCCCTCGTCCTCCAGTTGAGCAGCTACTGCAACAGGGTAAGTCAGTAATTTTAGAAATCGAAGTTGTCGGGGCTAATAAAGTTAAGAAGAGCTTTCCCCAGGTAGAACGTATTTTTATTTTGCCACCAAGCCTGACTGAGTTAGAGCAACGGATGCGTGGTCGCGCCAAGGACAGTGATGAAGCGATCGCTAAACGCCTAAGCATTGCCAAATCAGAACTTGAGCAGTCTGATCAATTTGATTGGCAAATTGTTAACGAAGATAAGCAAAAGGCACTTGAAGAGATTGAAGAAGCAATCTTTTCTGAGTGATTAGTTGAGATGGGGAGCAGGGGGAGAATTTTCACCAACATTCTATCCGTCGAACTTTCCCCCTCGTCTTCCTTGTCTCCTCTTAACGAAGCAGCAACCTAGAACCTAAAAGTGGTTCGGATTGTGCCAATAATGATATCGTCATTATCCTCGCTATTATCGGGGGCTGTAATCCAGACAATACCAGGTGTAATGGCAATGTTATCTGTTAGTTGATATTGATAGAAGGCTTCAATGTGAAAAGAAAGATCGTTATCTTCGCCAATGGGTATATCGTCATCGTTTATACCGGCTAATGCTATGCTCCCTATCGCTAAAGGGTTCACATCACCTAGGTCTAAGCTGGAGTTAGTAACGAAAGGCTCAACACCAACAACAATACCCCCCAAGTTCCCTTCTTTACCCAAATCGGGGAAGCCTAGGGTAAGAGCAAAGTTTAAGCTTTCAAAGCCCCCACGATTAATTAGTCCATCACCAGTAGAGAGAAGATCGGTGAAGGTGTAACCACCCCAACCTCCAATTACAAAATTATCTGAAACTCGCCAGGACAACTCAATACCATAGGAATTGCTGACTACGGGAATATCTGTGTTAAATCCTACATTGGTAAGAAGCTGGTCTACTGTTTGACCAGCAAAGAAACCAGCGGTTGGTGTTTCCAGAAAATTGTCTAAGGTGCCTTGGAAGTTAGCTAGTCTGGTACCAGTACCAGTGTCGCTTTGGTCGTAGGAGTGGACGAAGGTTAAGCCCAATTTGAGGCGATCGCTAGGTTTAAATACTAACTGACCAATGGCACTATAGGGACCATTGAATAAACCACTACCATTGGAAGGGTCACTTGCCAAATCGTTATTAGCTAAATATCCTCCGCTAATCTGGAAGGTATCACCCAGCAAGGTTTTAACTCCTAAACCTGCACCTTCAACGGGTCGATAAATGGGGTTGCGAGTACCGAAGAAGGAAATAGAACCACTCCCACCATCTCCATCGAGGACATTAACCGTATCGGCGAAGTCATCGAAAGCACCGCCAGTAGCAAATAGTGTTACTTCTGTGTTATCGCCAAAGGGAACGCGATAATAGAGAACTTCCACTCCAAAATCATTATCTTCTGGCTGATTAAAACCGAGTTCCCCTTCAAAGGTGCCAGTTTCTTCAGAAAATTCTGGCAAGTTACCAGATACTAGTCGTGTAAATAGTAAGTCTTGACCAGTGAAGCTAGTATTTAATTCTAAGCGTGTCCTGTGACCTAGTACTGGTATTACATCTAAGTCATCTCCGTCTCTAACATCTTCTCCGTTGAAGATACTTGCTAAGCCAAAGATAACTTCTCCTTCGAGCTTAGTTGTGGTGGAAAATTGATTATCTTCGAGAAACGCCACCCGCCCTTCTAAACCATCAACCCGCGTACCCAGTGTTGCTAGTTCTGCTTCAAATTCACTAATCAGACGTTCTAGCCTTTCTAAGTCTTCTCGCCTAACTTCCGGTTCCGTTGAAATCAAGCGTTCTATCTGGTTTAAACAAGCATTTAAGCCAGCAGCAAATTCAAAACGGGTGAGGGGACGGTTGCCTCGGAATGTACCATCGGGATATCCTGCAATACAACCGTAGCGTTCGACTAGGGAACGTAATGCTTCAAAGGCCCAGTCTCCGGGTGAAACATCCCGCAGTTGAGAAACATTAGTAACTTGATTTAGGTCATTACTAGACCCTTCTTGGCTATAGCGGTTGATTTGATTTAGTAAGTCGGCTTTACTCGCATCAGTAGTCATCTGCGCTACCGTTGCTGGAGTTTCTTGCTCCTCAAAAATGACTGACTGAGAAATATCCTGTTGAGTTAACTTCAGCGTATCTATCTCTACTGACTGGATTTCCGATGCGTTGGCAGGAGTTGACACCAAAAGTGTTGCTCCCCAAATAGCTGAATTAACCAGCCCCAATTGCCAAAATTTAGACATCTCCATTTCCTCACACCACCTGCAAATTTTTAGTGAATCTTGGCTCACCCAATGGTAATATTGTCGTAGTTTACTACGAATAATTCCTAATTATCTATAGCTGGCGAGAAGACCATCGCTTTTCGCGATGGGAGTATTAAAGAATATAGATTGAACTTATCTCTTTCTGAATCGGTAGTTGGGAGATTTGAGAGTCAATTATAGTTTTCTTGCCAATACACTATAAGTGATTTACAGGCATGATCTATCAACAAAGGTGATATGTCTTTTTGCCTTTGCCAAGGAAGTTTTAACTAGATTAGCTTGACAAAGGCAAAGTTTGCAGATTTTTTATTCGACAGTATGACCGACAGAAGTAATCATCTGTTTAATCGATTCTTCGGAAGCCTCAGTTTCTACACTAACTGTTTTCGCGTCTACATCAACGTCTACCTTGGCTCCTGATTCATGGGTGAGGATTTCCTTGGTAATGGTATCTACACATCCCTGACATGTAATACTCGGCACTTTCAGTTTTATTTCGGCCATCGTTAAATCTTAACTCTTGCAATTTTCTACTTTAGTAATTTTAGCGTCTTCGGCTATTTCTGCTTCAGTTAAGGCAACTTACCCAAATACTCAAAGGGTCTAGCCGAATATTGCTAGACCCACTTGAGCGCAAAAGATTGAGTTTTCAATGATTGACACTCCCGTCGCGTGTTTCGAGGGATTCTTGAGCTAATCACAGCCTTTTTAAGGCAACTTAAAAAGGTCTTACACGATTATGTTCTACCCGAAGTCCACTAGAATATCACTTAATATCTAGAACCCCGCTTTGATGGGTAGCTCTCCAAGCGTTTACCTAAATTAATAGGAGGTTTCCGTATGCCCTACGGTACGCAAAATATATTCAGTTTTGAGAGAAATGCTATTCCGATTGAGGAAAGTCGGCATTGTCCGAATTTAGGCTCGTTTGAAATCCTAGCAAGATCAATTACACCGTTTCTTGTTTTTCCTCTATGTTTTGTTTCAGAGTTATCACCTACAAACTCTGTTCCTCTGTTAGCATTTTAGCATGTTGACTGGCAATTCATCCCATCGCGTGTTTCGTTCGCGTAGCGTCTCGTAGAGAGGGCTTTCTTGCCGGATCTAGGTAAACTTAAAGACTATCAGTCACAACTTACTAAAGTTTACATACTTCACAGCTCCACACTTCATTTACCTACACAGTTGCATCTTTCCAGATTTAGGTTTGGCTTCTCATTACTAAAATGAGATTTTGCCACTTAATACTATGTTAGGCAGCTTAGGCTGTGACCGAGCTACAGATCGCAGAAACCATCAATTATCTATAACCCTTTAGATTGGTTTTTCTCCGCTTGTTGATCCGGAGTGATGACTTCCACTTCTTTAAGTTATCATGCTAGTCGTTAAATTTCTAGACTCACTTTACTAAAGTTTACTATTTTTCTTTACTGCAATTTTTGCTTGAAATTGTTTTAAGGTTGCTATCGTTAAAGGGAATAGGGAATAGGGAATAGGGAATAGGGAACAGGAAACAGGGAATAGGGAATAGGGAATAGGGAATAGGGAATAGGCAAGAGAAAAATGTCCTAACAACTGTGGCGACTGTTATATTATTGACTCTGTCTTCTCCATCAACAACAAAGGGTTTAACTGTGATAGTAGTTAAACCCTTACGGTTAAGAAAGCTTCAATTTTCAACTAGTTAACTCTTAGAAAATCAGTTGTGGATTCTTACTAAGGTTTACACTCCGCGCAGCTCCGATTCAGACTTTACAACATGCTTGGATCTTTCCCGATCCTAGTTTTACCTCCTCCGCTTTAACGCTGGGACTGTACAACTTTTAAGCTTATGTTCATTGATGCAGGAGCTGGGGCTGGGTCATAGACCGGGGACATCACTGTCTTTGCCCATTAAGTTTGTTGTGTGCCAATTGTGTCTTTGGCTGATGTCCATGATTTAAATTAACACAGTAATTATTGTCTCAGAAGTGGCTTTTACTAAAGTTGACGAGTCTTTACCAATTGCAATATTTGCTCAAGTTGCTCAATAATTTTGTAAGGTGGGCAAGATAAACTGAGGTCATAGGCGATCGCATTGTAGAGAAAAGAAACTTGATAACAGTCGCTTCCCATCCCATCTCTAGCTACTCAACTTCTGGTGCAGTCTCTACATCTACCTCTTTAAACTTCACCTTATTATAGATATCTGCCAGAGAGATTTGAAACGATACAGAAGCTAGAGTAATTCCCTGCTCCGATTGATCATAATCACTAAATAACCACTGCTTACTATCCGTCTTAGAAAAATGCTCAATATATCTCCGAGTTTGGTCAATTAATAAGTATTCCTCAAATGTCGAAATCGTGCGGTATGCCTCAAACTTTTTGTTGCTATCGTATCTCTTCGTTGACGGAGACAGAACCTCGATAATTACTCTAGGATTAATAATCGTATCGGTGCGATTATCATAATGCTCTGGCTCTCCGGCCACAAGCATTACATCGGGATAAGTATAGATACGCCGCTGGGGAATCCATAACCGCACATCACTCATAAAGACTCGATAGTCGAGTTTTTTGAAAGCAAAATTCAGTTCGGTGCTGAAGTTGAGTGTTATCTGGTTATGATTAGTAGAGCCACCTGCCATAGGAATGATTTCACCGTCAATGTATTCGCTTTTGTAGTCAGCCACCTCCTCTAGTGCTAGATATTCCTCGGTCGAGTAGTATCGTTTTTCTGTAGCTTGCATGGTTTGATGGGGAGCATTGAGCTTAGATTTATGCCTACTTTAGCGCTTTTGGTTATTGTTGGTGTCTTAAAATTAAGGGGAAAAAAGCGATCACTCTAAAATTGAGCGAAAACCCAATTAAAGCAAGCAGAGGAATTACGGATTGAAGGTGCAACGGGCTTACGGCGAGTTGTCTTGTGTTGATAATTGACTTTGTCAGGATGCGAGGAAATCGGGAGCAGTTTTTTGAGTGTTTGTTGGTAGGGGCGCACCGATGTGCGCCCAAAAACCAGTAAACAAAGTGCCACCGAATTAAATACCGCTCAACCAAACATCACCAGCCCACACATTACTCAACCAACTATCAGCAACTGAGCAATACGTTAGGGCGCACGTCGGTGCGCCCCTACGGGTAATAATTGCCATCGCTTTGACGTTAGGATAATAGTAAAATAGCTCAAATCTAACCCATCCATAGTAGATTAAAGTAACTTCACCTTTGATGCCAAAAACCACAGCCGAGTTATATGAAACAGATTTTGTGGCATGGACAGAGCAAACTGTGCAACTAATTCGTGCTAGAGAATTTGGGCAAGTAGATTGGGATGCTGTGGTTGAGGAAATTGAAAGCTTGGGACGCTCAGAACGACGGGAGTTAAAGAGCCGTTTAGAAGTACTATTACAGCATTTACTTAAGTGGCAATATCAGTCTAATTTACGAAGCGGTTCCTGGCGCAACACGATTGATGAGCAACGTAACAGGATTGAAGACTTGTTGCAAGAGAGTCCTAGCCTCAAATCCTATCCCGAAGAAGTTTTAGCTGAGTGCTATAAACGGGGACGCAAAGCAGCTAGGAATGAAACAGAACTGCCTTTGAATACATTTCCTGTTGAGTGTCTTTATAGTATTAATCAAATTCTCGATACTGAGTTTTGGCCAGAGGCTGCTGATTCGTAGTTCAAAGAGCAGAGGCGATCGCATTTTCAGAGGAATCGATTGCTTTTTCGCTCAATATGGTCCCAAAAACCGCTCACCATCGAAGTGAATCATGTGAGTTGGAGATTCTGCAATCCAAACTTCTGTCTCCCAAGAAATATCATTGAGATACTTCACCATATCTCGGCGGTTGAGGAAAGCGGTTACGAATACTAGACCTGCTGTTGAATTCTTAAATAGTTCTTGTAGCTCATTCCGACGCTTTACATCTACTGGACCATGACTTGTTACAGCTTCAATCAGCACCAGCCAATCTTTTTGAAGATGGTGAACTACAACATCGGGCATCTTACCATGAGTACTGACTGTAACGCCCAATGCCTTTAGGGCATCACTGTCAAAATAAGCCCATTTGTCACCAGCATCGCCTATATAGATCAGTTTTCCTCCCGGAGTAAACAGAGGGCAGAATTCAGTTATTATCTTCTCAATCAGTACATTTTGTCCTCCTGGAGATAATGAGATTGTTTTTCCTGATGCTATCTGAAGAGAAATTCTTTGCATCTCTCTTTCTTGAGCATAAACTTTTTTCAGAGTTTCTACGGATATTAGATATGCACTTAATCTTTCAGTCCAACCATCAGTCTTATAAGTATGAATTAACTTTAGAGTGCTTATCTCAATTTGATAAACAGTTTTCGGACTATTAGTTGGTCTTGATGACTTATCTGGATTGACAATAAGAATGCCAGCTTCTATAAACTGATGAACAGTTTGGCGACGAATAGTTTCACGAGTATTGGGTGCATATTTTCGAGCATAGTTCTCACTTATAAAATCAATAATGGGGGTGATTCCCATCAGAGGATTACTGGCGTCAAACCAGGGTGTATTGGGTTTTAGATTGAGTAAAGCTAGCAATGTTAGAGCAGACCTCTCATTTTGCTGTGCAGGGGGTAAACCTATATCTCTCAAAATAGCTTTCGCTTCTTCAATCCTTTGAGCAATGTCAGTATTGAAAGAATCAGTTGAGTCAAACATTTAAAACAATTTCAAAGATAACTGTATAGGTTGATTAAGTAATTCCCCTTTTTCTACAGGTGTTTGCTCAAGCTGTTTTAAATAAGTCTGAACAGAACAAGCTAAAGCTTTTGCCAAAATAGGAGGGACTGCATTCCCAATCTGATTACATTGACTTTCTTCATTACCCTGAAATTCAAACCAATCAGGAAAACTTTGCAGGCGAGCGCCTTCTCGAACAGTTAGCCTTCTTCTGCGTCCATCCGGCAAACGGATGCGTAGCATATCACCTGTGGGAGCGCTAAGATTACGACAAGTGACTGTTCTAGAAGGTGCATCAAGATGTAAATCTCTGGGTCTAACACATTTAGAAGCTATCTCATATTTTTTGACATATTCATCCATGCTAGGAGTAAGAAATTTTGAGTTAGGTGGTGCAATAAATGCTAATTCTCCTAGAGCTTCACCAACTTTATAAACTGAATTAAGATGTGTTTTTTGTGGCCATTGCCAATTCCCTAAGTGAGCAACACAAAAGAGACGCTCCCTTTTTTGTGGAACACCATAATGAGCAGCATTGAGGATATTCCACTCAACGATATAACCTAGTTTCCTAAGAGCCGTTACTATTTCTTCAAAGTAAGCTTTGTTGCGAAATAGCATTCCCCTCACATTTTCAAATAAAGCAAGTTTAGGACGATACTGGTTGACAGCGTCCAGGAAAATCGGAAAACCATCGCGGCTATCTTTGAGTCCTAATTGATGTCCAC